>CANMLG010000005.1 GCA_947498765.1 uncultured Aquimarina sp. | reverse complement strand
GTTGATATTATAAGTGGAGATACAGATCCAGAAGGAGATGTTTTAACAATTACAGAAATAAATGGAGTTCCAGTAGTGCCAGGTGATACAGTAACCTTACCAGATGGTACCTTAGTAACATTAAATCCAGACAATACAGTAACGGTTGATCCAGTAGATGATAGCACAGCACCAATAACTTTCCCTTACACGGTAAGTGATGGTAATGGAGGAACAGACGAAGGTCAGGTAACATTAGAGATTACTCCAAATAGCAATATTTCTAGTGTAGTAACAATATCAAATGCTATTGTACAAGAAGGAGGTGATCTAGAATTTACAGTTACCTTATCTGAACCAGTTTCGGAAAGAACTGAAATTGAAATAGTGGTTACTAATATGTCTTTTGATAATAATCCATTCAATACAGCCACTACTTTACAACCAACAGATGCAGCTGATAATAATGATTATAATTCAAGTCCAGTTACGGTCGTATTTGAGCCAGGAGAAAATACAGGAGTGTTTGTGGTGCAAACTTTGTTGGATACAGAAGATGAACCGGTTGAAACTATTCAAGTAGCTACAGGTAATATTGTTAGCGGTAGTATAGCAAATGAAACCAATAGCATAACTGGTATAGGTGTAATAACACCTAATGGTAGAATTACCGGACATGTATATTTTGATTATAATGCAAATGATGTACAAGATGATAATGAAGCAAACTTAGAAGGTGTAGAAATTAGAGTAGAAGATGTAAATGGAGTAATTTTTACGATATTTACAGATGCCAATGGAGATTGGGAAGTGGAAGGGATTCCTTTTGGTCCGACTAAAACATCGGTAGTTGTTAGTACATTGCCAGGGGGGATATTTCAAACAGAAAATACAACTGGAAGAGCAAATGATGCTGGTTTTATAACTAGTGAAACAACTGTAAATGAATTTACAGGAAGAAATGGTTTATTAGAATCTAATGATGGTTTTGCACCTCAGTTAGTGTTATTTAAATCCGGTGAATATACAGATACAAATAACAATGGTATTGCCGACGGAGGTGACGAAGTGGAATATGTTTATCGAGTTATAAATCAAGGAGAAAATGAAATTAGAGATGTGATTTTAACTGATATTAGAGAAGGAGCAAATACAGTCCTTTTTGAAAATGGTATTTTCGAAATAGAAAGTTTGAGTGCTAACGGAGGAGAAGTTATTTTTAGATCAAGGTATATGCCAACAGCAAATGAAATTGATGCATTAGAAGTTGTTAGTGAAGCTAGTGTAGCAGGGAATGTATTGCTTTCAGGAGTAGCTACTCCTATTGTAGATATGCATTCGGATGACTTGATCGATATAACTGATTTGAATCTAAATGCTGTAATTAATGATGATACTATAGTTAGAATTGAAGAAAGTGACTTAGAAGTTTTTACTGCAGTTTCTCCAAATGGAGATGGTGATAATGATCATTTTGCTATCAGAAATATTTCTAAATATAGTAATACAGTAAAAATATATAACCGATGGGGTGTTGAAGTATTTAGCGCTAACGATTATAAAGGAGAGCCAAGTGGGACAGGTGCTCAAGAGCCTGAAGGGCCATTGTTTGTAGGTGTTTCCAATGGTAGAGCAACTATTGCTAGTAATGATTTATTGCCTGTAGGGACATATTATTATGTAATACAGTATACAATTGAAGGGGTTGAAAAATGTAAGTCGGGTTATTTGTATATAAACAGGTAATTCTATATTTGTGTTAAAAGTTTAAATTTTTCTTATGAAAGTATATTATAAACTATTTTTATTAATAATATTATTGTTTAGTGTCAGTACTAGTGTTTTTTCGCAGCAAGATGCACAATATACACAGTATATATACAATACTGTAGCTATAAATCCGGCATATGCGGGAACCAGAGGAACACTAAATGTGATAGGTTTACACAGATCACAATGGGTAGGTCTAGAAGGAGCACCTAGAACACAAACCTTGGCCATACATTCGCCAATTGGACTTGGTAGAGTGGGGCTTGGGGGCTCTGTAATAAATGATGCTGTAGGGCCAGCTCAAGAAACGTATTTTAATGTCGACTTTTCATATACTATTCCAACATCGGATATTGGAAAATTGAGTTTTGGACTAAAAGCAGGAGGACGTTTGTTTAATGTAGATTTTAATAAATTAAATCAAGCTAATCCAAATGATGAGATTTTTAGAAATAACATAGATGGACAATTTAGTCCAGTTGTTGGTATTGGAGGGTACTATCATACTAAAAAATTATACATTGGTTTTAGTGTGCCCAATTTATTACAAACAAAGCATTTTGATACTACCAATTCAAGTTCTATAGCAGAATCTAGTTTTATAGCCAAAGAACGATTAAATTATTACTTAATAGCTGGTTATGTTATTGATATTAATGATAATGTGAAATTTAAACCTTCTTTTTTAACTAAATTAGTATTTGGAGCACCGCTTCAAGTGGATGTGTCTGCAAATTTCTTGTTTTATGATAAGTTTACGGCAGGTTTAGCATATAGATGGAGTGCTGCTGTAACTGGGTTGGTTGCTTTTCAGGTATCGGATAGTACATTGATTGGTTTTTCTTATGATAGAGATACTACTGATTTACAAGAAAAAAATGACGGGAGTTTTGAGTTGTTTCTCCGTTTTGAATTGTTTAAAAAGTATAGTCGTTTGGTAACACCACGTTTCTTTTAAAAAAGAAAAAAAGTAAGATTAAATAATAGTCTAATATGATGAGGAAAAAATACATTTTAACGTTAGTAGTTTCTTTTTTAGTTTCTTTTTTTTGTGTTGCACAACAAAAGAAATTAGAGCAAGCAGGAAAAAGTTATGAACGCTATGCTTATGTAGATGTGCAAAAAGTGTTGCTTAAAGTGGCCGAAAAAGGATATCGAAGTGCTGATTTGTTTCAAAAATTAGGAAACAGTTACTATTATAACGCAGATTATGCAAATGCAGTTAAGTGGTATGGCGAATTAGTTAATGATGACGTTAATGGTTTGGATCCTGAGTATTATTTCCGTTTTTCACAATCTTTAAAAGCTGTAGAACAATATGAGCTTGCTGATGAGTTTATGAATAAATTTTATACAGCGAAAGGAGAAGATTTACGGGCAAAAAACTATCAAGAAGAACCTGAATATCTTCGTAAAATTGATTTGCAATCCGGAAGATATAAAGTGAAAAATATTACCGCAAATTCTGTATATAGTGACTTTGGGCCTGCTTATTTTGGGGAGCGCTTATTATTTGCTTCAGCAAGGGATACTGGTGTGTTTGCAAAGCGTGTACATGAATGGAATAATAAACCTTTTTTAGATTTATATGTGGGTAAAATAGCAGAAGACTCTGGTGAGGTTGAAAAACTTAGAAAATTTAATAGACGTTTAAATACAAAATTTCATGAGTCTACACCTGTATTTACTAATGATTTAAAAACGGTTTATTTTACTCGAAATAATTATACAAATGGTAATTTCAAAAAAGATAAAAATGGCACAAATAAATTAAAAATATATACATCAAAACGAGTTAAAAAAACAGTTTGGACAAAACCTACAGAAATTAGTTTGAACAGTGATGAGTATACAGTTTCGCACCCAGCGTTAAGTCCAGATAATAAGAAACTATATTTTTCATCAGACATGCCAGGAGGTTATGGTCATACAGATTTATATGTTGTTGATATAGCCGAAGACGGTACTTTAGGTGAACCAAAAAATTTAGGACCTAAAATAAATACTGAAGGTAGAGAAGCTTATCCTTTTATTAGTAAAAGTGGAAGTTTGTATTTTGCATCAAACGGACATATAGGTTTAGGAGGATTAGATTTATATGTATCCAAAAATGATACTAATGGAAACTTTAATGAAATATATAATTTAGGTAAACCAGCTAATACGCCTCAAGATGATTTTGCATTTATTATAAATGAGGAAACTAAAACAGGTTATTTTTCGTCAAATAGAGAAGGCGGTCAAGGAGATGATGATATTTATAAATTTATACAACTAGAAGATATTAGAGAGGATTGTGAAATTTTATTGAATGGGACTGTTGTTGATAAAGACACAAAGGAATTATTGCCAGGAGCGGAAGTAAGTCTTTATAATGAGAAAAATAACATAGTAGAAAAAGTTAAAGTAGGGGAGGCAGCTACTTTTAGTTTTGTTACAGAATGCGATAAAACCTATTTTTTAAGAGCAACCAAAGAATCATACACTACGGAAGAGGAATTAGTTTCAACACCGACTGCAAATGAAACCTTAGAAGTAACTTTAGAACTTGAAAAAACGATAAAAGAGGCTAAGATTGGACAAGATTTAGGGAAAATTTTAAATTTGAACCCTATATACTTTGATTTTGATAAATATTATATTCGTCAAGATGCCGCAGTCGAATTAGCTAAAGTTATTGCAGTAATGCAAGAATATCCAGCAATGAAAATTGATGTGCGTTCACATACAGATAGTCGAGGGAATGATGAGTATAACATGGTTTTATCTTCGAATAGAAATAAATCAACTATTGACTATATTGTTGAAAAAGGGAAGATTAATCGTGATCGTTTAACTGGAAAAGGCTACGGAGAGAGTCAGTTAGTTAATGAGTGTGCTAATGGAATTCCTTGTTCTAAAGAGAAACATCAATTAAACCGACGAAGTGAATTTATAATTGTTTCACAATAAAACATAAAAAACAACTGTTTTAAAGAAGCGTTCTATTTTAAGGACGCTTTTTTTGTGAGTTCTAGTCAACTTTGTTTAGTTTTGAATTTATATGAGTATAGAAAAAGTAATTTTGGTTGATGTAAATGATCAACCAATTGGTTTAATGGAAAAGATGGAGGCGCATGAAAAGGCATTATTACATCGCGCTTTTTCAGTATTTGTTTTAAATAAAAAAGGGGAGTTAATGTTGCAGCGTAGAGCTTTACATAAGTATCATTCACCAGGTTTGTGGACAAATACTTGTTGCAGTCATCAACGAGAAGGAGAAACTAGCTTAGATGCAGGTAAAAGACGTTTGAAAGAGGAAATGGGCTTTGAAACTTCTTTACAAGAAAAGTTTTCTTTTATTTATAAAGCAGAGTTTGATAACGGTTTAACTGAGCATGAATTTGATCATGTATTAGTTGGAAATTATGAAGCTGCACCTGCAATAAATCCAGAGGAAGTTGTAGAGTGGAAATGGTTGGCTTTAGATGAAGTTAAAAAAGATATTGAAAATAAGCCAGCAATGTATACACCATGGTTTAAAATTATTTTCGATAAATTTTATCATTATTTACAAGTGGAGTCATAATAAGAACTTACTTTAAAACGCTTTTCCTTTCTTTAATTAAAGCCTTTAGCTGTTTTCCGTATTTGGATTTTTTTACTTTAATGCTTAAGCTTTTGTGAATAGTGTCTAAAAAAGTAACATTAGCATCACTAATTTCGCGTAAGGTAACAAAAGGAGCTACTTCATATTTTTTATTTTGAATGGCAAAGTTTACAGTATATAAATACTTTGTTTTAAGTAAAGTATTGAGTTTTTTTTCAACATCTTTGATAAGGTTGGTGTCGTTTTTCTTGTGGGCATCAAAGTTTTCTTGAAGAAGGTTGATATTGCTTATATTAAAACGTTGCATTGTTTTTTTATAAAGCATAAATTTTTCATGATTTTTGGAACCTTTTAAGGAGCTTAACTTTTCAAAGTCATTTAGTTTAGAGAAGAAACTAATTTCGCCAGGTTCTAAAAAAACTTCTAATCGGTCATCGTAAATGGTTCCGTCTTTTTTGTCTAGATACAAATAAAATATATCTGGCTCATTTAGTTCTAATGAAAAATTGAAATCTGAAGAACCGTTTACATTCACAGAATCAAGTGTAACAAGTAGGCTATCTTGAATTTGTTGTAAGTAGATTGTTCCTTTACTAAGTCCTTTTATAGTTCCATTAAAAAAGGTATTATCCTTAGTGGAGCAACTAGCGGTGCATAAGGCAATAAAAACTAGTGTAATTAAATAAGAATATATTTTTTTCATAATTAGTTTAGCCAAGCTTTTTTAGTATTTAATTGTAAGGGAGTTAGTTTTTTATTCGAAATTTCAAAAAGTGATTTTTTTAAACTGGTAGGTGTTGCGCTAATGGAAGTTTTGGTTTTAAATTCTTTACCATCACGTTCAATAGTCAATTCTACTAAATCACCAGCTTTCCATTGCTTTGATAGTTCAAAAATGTATGAAGCATTATTTAAATCAAATTTTTGATCATTAATAGCAACTAATATGTCTTTTGGTTGTAATGATAAGCTTTTTAAAAAGCTATTGTATTCTCCACTATTGTTAAAATAGAGTTTATTATTATCTTGGTCTGGAGAAAGATATGGAGTGCCATTATGCATAAAATAATCTGTTTTTATGGTATTTGTTCCATATTCAAGGCCAACACGATTAAAATAATAGTCATAATTAATAGGAGTATTTCCTATTACATGAGCTGATAAAAATTGACCAACTTCGGGGTAAGTTAATGTGACAACCACATCAATAAGTTCATTATCTAAAAAGGGTTTTTTAGCCCCATATTTAGATGATAAGGATTTCATTAAATCCAAAATACCCTTTTCTCCATTGCTCTTTTCACGAATAATAATATCGAGACACATAGAAATTAAGGCGCCTTTTTCGTAAACATTAGCATAATTTTTTTTGTAGGGTTCTTTTAAAATATTTTTACTCATTGTGGTAAAAGACATAGTGTCGTCATATAGTTTTGCGTTTCTAATTTTGTCAATCAAGCGATTATAAAATTCATTAGGAGCAATTAATTTTTCTTTTACTTGAAATAATTGGGCAAAATATTCAGTAGTACCTTCATACATCCATAAATGTTCAGACATTTTAGGTTCGTAGTAGTCAAAATTGTGAATTTCTTCAGAATGGATAGTCAAGGGAGCAATAATATGAAAGAATTCATGAGAGACTACATCAATCATCGTAGTTTCCAATGCAAATAGGGGCATTCTTTCTGGTAATACGACTACCGTAGAGTTGTTGTGTTCTAGAGCACCAAATCCACTAGCATCGTTAGATTCAAGGGTGGATAAATACACTAAAATACTATACTTTTTAGTGCTGTTAATATCTCCCATAAATTTCTTTTGCGCAGACATCATTTTTTTCATTGATGGCATTAAGGATTTGGCCGTATGAACATGGTTAGGAGAATAAACACTTAGTAGTATTTCAATATCATTAATTTTAAAAGTTTCGCTATCCAGTTTTCCATAAATAATAGGGTCGTCTGTAACTTCAGCATAACGATTGTAATAATATGAATCTACTTTTTTGTTTGTGTTTTTGACAAGAGATTTTATTCCTGTTAAGGTGTCATGAGAAGTAGCAGCACTGAGTGTGGCGGGTCTTTGTATAGAAAGTAGGTAAGGGGTGTCTTTTGTTTCTTTAAAATAGCCTACAAATCCATGTAAATTCAAAATAAAATTAGTGTCCTTTAAAATATTTGTTCCAGCAGGCGAAAACACATCGTGTTCTTTTTCAGAGTCAAAAGTGTCATTTACCAAATAAGTGATTTTATGTAAGCTAGTAACATTGTCAATTTTCCAGCTATTTTTATCTAATTTCTTTACAGATAAGGTGTCGCCATTTCGTTTAAAAGCCTTTAGGTTTGAAATAAACTGACCGTAATTGTCACTGCTATAGGTACCAGGAACAATACGGGGCATGTAAAAAATAGCAGAAGTGGTAGTTAATTTACTAGGATAAAAATGAACAGAAACTTGGTCATTTTCTACCTTAAAAAGATCAATGACTACTTCGTTTTTTGGTTTTTTTGTATTAGTGTTATTAGCAAAAGGTTGTTTGGTTTTACAGCCTACTAAAAAAAGGGAACTTATAAAAAAGTAAAAGTATAACTTCATAAATACAGGTTAAATATTATTTTTAATAAAGTGAGCTACTCCATCATAAGCACCCGCTTTTGTAGAGTAGTTCGAAACAGCCAAAACTTCTTTTTTAGCGTTGGCGACAGCAACACCAAAACCAGCAGCATTTAACATTTCAATATCATTGTAATTATCACCAAAAGCGACTACATTTTCAAATGATAAATTAGTGTATACATGGTCTAAAAGGTATTGAACTGCTGTTTTTTTTGATATAACTGCAGGGGCAATTTCTATATAAGTGCTTTTGGAACGATATAAGTGTAAACTAGCATTAAAATTTTCTTCTAAAAAATGATGTAACGTATCAATGGTATCAATATCCCCCATGCACATAATTTTATGAGCCCCTTTTTTTTCGGTTTGCCATAGTTGAAATACTTTTTCATTAGCTAGTACTTGGGGAGTAGTTTTAGTGTTGTTAATTTCTCGCTTGGCCCAATAATCTAGTTCGGGGACATACCAATCATTAGTATTGTAAAGACTTAAATGAACATTAGTTTTAGTGTTAAAATCAATAATTTCTTTTAAAATTGAATGGCCAATTTCGTTAGAAGAAACTACTTTGTTATCCACTAAAATTAGACCGCCGTTATAAGCAATTATAGGGAAATGTTCAATAGCGGCCATTTTTTGTAAATGAATCATAGCACTTGGCATACGCGATGATATTAAAATTACAGGAACACTATCTTTAATTCTTTTAAATTGTTTAATGGTAGCTTCAGAAAGTATGCGATCATTGTTTAAAAGAGTGCCATCAATATCAGAAAAAACAATTTTAGGTTGCATACTATAAAATTAGTTGTAATGTAAAACAATTTAGAGTCGCCACTTTTGAAATGTATTTTCAAAATGTTATGATGATAATTTCTTTTTAAAGAAACCCATTAGTAACTCGTGGGGAGTATAGCAAATATAGTATTAATTCTATAAGTTTTTTGCTGAAAGCTAACGAAAACAGGAGATGGGGATTACTCTGATGATTGATATCTATTGGTCTTTGTTGCGTAGATACTATGTTATTTTTGTTGAGCAACTAAGCATTATTTGAGCATTGTATTGTTTATAATTCTAAAAGTTAAATTAATACGCTTATCTACAGGCTTTTTTGTTTTAGGGATTTGATGTAACCAATGGGTTTGCGTATTTCCTTGCATAAGTAATAAGCTTCCGTGGGTTAGTTCTATTTTTTGTTTTAAAGCTGTTTTTGTACGGTGCTTTAAATGGAACCACCTGCTGGCACCTAAACTGATTGAGGCTATAATTGGTTGAGGACCCAATTCTTTTTCGTTATCCGCATGCCAGCCATTACTATCCTGACCATTACGGTACAGGTTAGCTAAGCATGTGGTAAATTTTTGGTTGGTTAGGGTATCTACCTTGTGCTTAAGTTCTAGTAAATTTGGTGTAAATCTAGTGGGCAGCATGGTAATATTAGAGTAGGAATATGGAGTGTTATTGTTAGCAAATAAATGAGTTAGGCGTGGTTGTTTGTGTACTTTTCCATAAACTTGAATGTCGTCTTGTTGCCAGTCTGTATTGTTTAGTAAATCATTAAAAATGAGTAATGCCCTTTCGGGAGAAATAAAGTTGGGATATAAGATTAGATTAGCATCAGGTAATGCTAAATCAATTTTTTCATTGGGATTATTGAAAAGCTGCACAATAGAAGCTGTTTGATTATTAGTATTGTAAATAATAAAGAGACCACCATATTAATATCAGTTGCAGGGGTAAACGTATCCATAAAAACCATTTTGGAACCCCTTTGCTAGCCTTTTCAGATTGTAACATAAAAACATGTATAGGTATAAATAGGATAAGCATGCAAACAATCAGGTAAATACTTATATTTTTTAGTTGCTGTATTGTTAAGCCAATACCCAAAACAATTTCAGCTGCTCCACTCCAAAACACCAAAGCTTTAGGTTTTGGTAAGTAAGGTGGCATAATATTTAAATAGGCTTTTGGCTTGTAAAAATGGAATAAGCCAGCCACAATATACATTATAGCCATAAGGTATAGGTGCCATGGCAGTTCCATAGTTTTATTTTAGTAATAAAAATTTTTAGGAAGCTTCATTTTCAATAAATTCAATTTTACGAAAATGAACTCCATGCCAATCTTTGTTAATAGGAGTAGTTTCAATTTGCTTTAAGTTGTAATCGCCCAAAACGCCCCACCCATTAGTTTTATTAATTTCTGTTTTAGAAGTATCAGAAGGAAAGGCAAACCAAACTACAGCATCTCCTACTAATTTAGGGTATACAGTTTCAATTCGATTTTGGATCTGACTAATTTCCGTGACAAAAATTAAAGCAAAATCAATTTCAGATGTTCTAATAACAGATTCCCTTACGGTAATACCTTGTAGCTTGTCAAGTTCTTGACAAAAGCCTTCGGGTTCATTTAAAATTAAAATTTCATCAACGTCACCAATTCCTAATTTGTTAAATAATTCAGTCATTTGTGTGTAATTTTTTACTTCTTACCTAAAGATACAAAAAAACACTAATTACAAATCAAACAAGCTCATACTTTTTTGATTTGTAATTTGTTGTATTATGGAGCAGGAACAATTTTTGAATCTTCGGGTCTATCAAATAAAGCATTCTCAGTATTTAAAAATTTAACATTGCTTATAGTAACCTCGCCAATTTGATCTCCATATCCATCTTTATTATTCCAGTTGTGAAATGTCCATTTTTTTGAAATTGGAATGCCATCAACATTTTGATAGTTGTGATACTTAATAGCATGTGGTTCTTTCTCGGCAGTAGCTAGATCTTTTCCAAAACTAACAATGTAAGCAGTTCCAGCAAGCGTGTGGTCAATTGGATTTTTGTACACTACATACCAGTCATCAGGGGCGTCACCAATACCGGATTTAAAACTAAGCTTTTCGGTTTGGTGAAGGCTTCCGTTTAAAGGTTTTTTTGTAGGAGTAGACCAGATAGTCCCTGGGTCATTTAATTTATAGGGTAGGTTAAAAAAATAAGTCCAAGTAAAAATATCAAACCGAGAGCCGCCTATTTCAGCACTTTTTGGGCAAATAAAGACTTCTTTACTATTATAAATAACTTTTGAGTTGTTTTTGTTGTCTAATCTTATTTTTGTGCCATCTGTTAATTGAGTAAATGTTCCCGTTAAATAATCCTGACCACCAAATTTTACGTCAATGTCAAAACTAACAGCTTTGTGATTTAAGTAAGCTTTCTTTTTGTGTGTTTGTTCTATTTTTTGAGTAAACGGTGATACAGTGGTTTCGTTTAGAGTAGCTTCAGTTGCTGTAACTGGTGCTGGAGTGGTTTTTTGTTGTTTTTGACAAGAAAATAGCAAGCCCAGAGCGCTTATAATGATATATTTTTTCATGATATAGTTAATTAGTTATAGCTTTTGGGCTATCACATGTGTTTGTTATATAAATTTATGAAAGCTAAATAAGAATAAGTGTTTTTAATGTAATTAAATTTAGATAAAATAAATGTTTAGGGTTTCTTTAAAATAAAAAGCCGCTACTAAAATAGCAGCGGCTTTGATAATTTTGTGTAATTATGAGTGTCTAATTTGAAACAGCTTCGGTTTCAAATTCAACAGTAACTTGATTGTTTAATAAATCATCAAAAGTTTCTCTTTTTCTAATCAACTTAGCTTCGCTATTATGCCATAATATTTCGGCAGGCTTAAAGCGAGAATTGTAATTACTAGCCATTGAAAAACAATAAGCTCCTGCATTTTTAAAGGAAACAATATCTCCTTCAGAAATTTCAGCAATTCTGCGGTTAGTGGCAAAAGTGTCTGTTTCACAGATGTAGCCTACTACAGAATAAAAGCGTTCACGTCCTTCAGGATTCGAAATATTTTCAATTCTATGATACGAATCATAAAACATTGGACGAATTAGATGATTAAATCCAGTATCCACACCAGCAAAAACCGTTGATGTAGTTTGTTTTACTACATTTACTTTGGCTAAAAATTGACCAGATTCACTAACTAAAAATTTACCTGGTTCAAAACCTAATTCTAATTGCTTACCATATGATTTGCAAAAAGTATTAAAGCGAGCGGTTAATTTTTCACCTAATTCCTCAATATTGGTTTCAATATCTCCTTCTTTGTAAGGAACTTTAAAGCCACTACCAAAATCAACAAATTCTAGATTTTTAAATTGAGCGGCTACATCAAAAAGTATTTCACTAGCTTGGATAAAGACGTCAATATCTAAAATATCACTACCTGTATGCATGTGGACACCATTAATATGCATTCCTGTATTTTCAACAATACGTAAAATGTGTGGTGTTTGGTGAACTGAAATACCAAATTTTGAGTCAATATGACCTACTGAAATTTTACTATTTCCTCCAGCCATTATATGTGGATTAATACGTACACATACTGGTATATTTGGATGCTTTGTACCAAACTGTTCTAAAATAGAAAGGTTGTCAATATTAATTTGAACTCCTTTGGAGGCTACTTTTTCAATTTCTTCTAAAGAAACTCCATTGGGGGTAAAAATAATATTTTCAGGTTTAACTCCTGCTAAAAGCCCCATTTCAACTTCTTGAATAGAAACAGTATCCAGACCAGCTCCTAGCGATTTCATTAGCTTTAAAATTGAAAGGTTTGATAATGCCTTTACAGCATAGTTCAACTTTAATTGTTTAACTCCGCTAAAAGCGCTTGTTAAACGTTGATACTGCGATACAATTTTAGCCGAATCATAAACATATACGGGGCTTCCGTAAGTTTCGGCAATAGCTAATAAATCCGTGTTTTCCATGGTTTATATAATAATTAATAAATTTTTTTTCACTTTTAGAAAAAGTAAAAGTCAGCAAATTTACTATTATAATTTTTTAAAAGGAAAAAAATGAGGATAGTTGTGTTGAAATAAAGCTTTTTAAGGCGCAATTTTTTTATTTGTTAATAGAAAAAATATTTTAAAACTAAAATTAAATTAAGTTTATTTGTTGTAACATATTGATTTATAGGTGTTAATGTTGTATATTTGTGTTGATAATTTTTTTATTCATTTAAAGCCCCAAGTTTATGATAAGAATAATTACACTACAGTTTATTTTATTATTTAATTTCTTTTTTCAAGCTAAAGCTCAGCTACCCATGCTAAATTCTTCAGAATTGGATGAAATTCCGAAAGGATATCAATGGGTGATTTCGACAGATATGTCTGATGAATTTAATAATCAAACTACATTGAATACCATAAAATGGCATTCTAGATTGCCTAATTGGGCAGGGAGAGTACCTGCAGAATTTTTACCAGAAAACATATTTGTTGAAAATGGGATGCTATCTATAAAAAATACAATTCATCCAGCTCCACATGATGGATATACGATAGCGGGTGGAGGTATAGAGTCAAAGGCTTCGCAGAAGTATGGTTTTTTTGAAGTAAGGATGAAAGCTTCAAAAATTAGAATGTCATCGACATTTTGGTTAAATACCAATAGAACATGGGATGATCCAGAAGTTAATAGCCCAGATCGTCCTAGTTGTAAAGGTTATAATACGGAAATTGACATTATTGAATGTATGGGAGGTGGATCTCCAGACTGGGCGGCTATTCCCTGGGATAAGGGAATGGCATCAAATACGCATTTTAAGTTGAAAAGGATCAAAGATGCTGTTTGTAGTGATTTATTTTTATCTAGAGGTAATGCTGCTTTTGTTACTAATGATCAGGCTAATGTGGCTGATGATTTTCATGTATATGGTGCTTGGTGGGTGAATTCAAATTTAGTACATTATTTTATTGATGGAGAATATAAATATTCGATAAACCCTAGGGATGATAATTTTTCGACACCATTTAATGTGCCTATGACAGTTCGTATGGTAACAGAAACTTATGATTGGCAAATAAAAAATGATGGTACTCCTAATCCAGGTTACCCGGATGAAACAGAGTTGAATAACGATGCAATCAACTCGACTTATTACGATTGGATACGTTCTTATAAACTTCAAGCAACAGTTGATAATTTGGTAAATGATGGAGATATGGAAAGTGGAGTGCTTACCGCTCCTTGGACATTTTGGACTAATGGAGGAAGTATTTCTTTTACAAAAGAAAAAGAGGAAAAATATTCAGGAGACTATGGTGCAAGAATTGAAGGTCCTGGTGGATTGGAGCAAGTTTTTACTGTAGAGCCTGGAACGGAATATGTATATACAGCAATGGCCAAAAAAAGAGAAGGAAGTTCGGCAATTAAATTGGGAGTAAAGCCAGCTTCAGGGGGTCCGGATTTGGTTCCATCGATAAAAGTAAATACGTCTGATTATGAGTTTTATGAAGTTGTGTTTAATTCAGGAACTAATACTCAGATTAAAATATATGCAGCAGGAATAGCTGGCGACTTAGGTTTTGTAGATAATATATCATTAATAGGCGAAGAAGTAACTTTGGGCATAGAAAATGAACAAGATCAAGTAAAAAATAATGTATCGCTAATAAGTAGTCCGCGAGCTATAGGAATTGTTTCATCATTAGCAGTGGAATTAGAGGTTTCGATTAGTATTTTTTCAATTTTAGGAAAAGAAATATTTAAACAAGAAAATTTTACGATAACAAATTCAGTTCAGTATATTCCTATGGAAGTGGATTCAGGAATGTATATTATAAAAATAGCTTCAGAAAAGGAAGGAGCATTAGTTAAGAAAGTAGTTTTTTAATTAAGCGTTCTGAGTTAAGAGAGTTATTAAGATAATAGTTGTAATATATAATTCATGTGATGTTTAAAGTTTTTTCTTAGTTAAATAACTTTACATCCCCACAAAAGTTAAAAATAAAAATAACTACGTATTAGTATCTAATTTTTGCTTAATAATGTTTGTTTATGCAAACCTCGTTTTCTACATTTGGAATCCTATAAGAAAAGCGAAATAAACAGATTATGAATCTACACGAATATCAAGGAAAACAAATACTTAGTAGTTTTGGTGTAAAAGTGCCGTTAGAAATTTTGGCCGAAACACCAGAAGAGGCTGTTGCGGCCGCAAAACAAATTCAAAAAGAAACAGGAAGTACTGTATTTGCTGTAAAAGCTCAAATTCATGCTGGAGGTCGTGGAAAAGGAGGGGGAGTTAAAATAGCAAAATCTATTGACGAAGTTCGCTCTTATGCAGATCAAATATTAGGAATGATGTTAGTCACTCCTCAAACTTCAGCGGAAGGGAAAAAAGTACACAAAATATTGATTGCTCAAAATGTTTATTATGATGGGCCATCAAAACCACAAGAATTTTATATGTCTGTGTTGCTAAATAGAGCAACAGGAAAAAATATGATTGTTTATTCTACTGAAGGTGGAATGGATATTGAAGCTGTAGCGGAGAAAACGCCAGAGCTTATTCATAGTGAAGAAATAGATCCTGCAACTGGAATTTTACCTTTCCAAACTCGTAAAATAGCATTTAATTTAGGGCTTTCTGGAGCTGCTTTTAAAGATATGGCCAAATTTGCAGCAGCACTTTATAAAGCTTATGAAAACTCAGATGCTTCTTTATTTGAAATTAATCCTGTATTTAAAACAGCTGATGATCAAATAATGGCTGCGGATGCTAAAGTAACTTTAGATGATAATGCATTATATCGTCATAAGGATTATGCTGAAATGCGTGATATTCGTGAAGAAAATCCAGTTGAAGTAGAAGCTAAAGAAGCTGGGTTAAATTATGTAGATTTAGATGGAAATGTAGGTTGTATGGTAAACGGAGCTGGATTGGCTATGGCTACTATGGATTTAATTAAGCAAGCAGGTGGAGAGCCAGCAAACTTTTTAGATGTTGGAGGTACAGCTGATGCAAAACGTGTTGAAGAGGCTTTCCGTTTGATTTTAAAAGATGATAACGTAAAGGCAATATTGATTAATATTTTTGGAGGTATTGTTCGTTGTGACCGTGTGGCACAAGGAGTAGTTGATGCTTATAAAAATATGGGAGATGCTATTAAAGTGCCGATTATTGTGCGATTACAAGGTACAAATGCAGATATTGCCAAAAAACTTATTGATGATAGTGGATTGAATGTGTTAAGTGCAGTTGAATTTCAAGAGGCTGCAGATAAAGTACAAGCAGTATTAGCTTAATACTGGTTATATAGTTGTTGAAAAGCAATAAAAAAGGCTAAAATTTTCTTCAGAGAATTTTAGCCTTTTTATTTTGTATAACCATTAACTATTTCTTTTCTTCCTTTTTAGGCATAGGGCCGCGTAAGTGTATAATTAAGCCATTTAAAAAATTTCGTAAAATTTGGTCACCACATTCCATGTATTTAGGATGATCTTCATTTCTAAAAAAAGCACCTAATTCAGCTTTAGAGACATTAAAGTCTACAAGTTTACAAATAGCTACTATATCAGTATCACGTAATTTGTGTGCTACTCTCAATTTTTTAAAAATATCATTGTTTGTTAATCCCATAGCACAAAAGTAAGTCAATCAAAATAAAAGATCAATTGAATTTATTATTATTTGAGATGTCAAGTTTTTATGGAGAATTACAATGCTTAATTTTAAAATTTAATTTCTTTTGTGTTAATTGAATGTATAAACAGATCTATTTTATAAAAAAATGATTGGATCCATTAGATTAAATAATAATTAAAAAATGAAGCAATAATTAAGGCTATTTTCTCTCCCTTCAAGCATCAACTGGCTCATCACTATCGAGCTGCCCTGTCTTTGACTAGCAAAAAATAATTTAACATATTTAAACAAAATAATTATCCGAAAATCGTATAATTTGAATTTAAATGTAACGTATTTTTATAGGGAGAAATTGAAATTGATATGTAAATAAGTTTGAATGAAAATGTAGTTGCTAAATGCTATGTAGTCATATGTATATGGCTCTTATGTGTGTTGGTAAAGTGATATGACTTGAGTATTGATTTTTTAAAGTCTTTTTCTTACAAATTAATTTTTTTTTATTTAAATAATTGAATTTTTTAAGATAAAAATGTTTTGTTAAAGTGTTGTTGTATAGGTTTTTATTGTTAAAATTTTGTTTTTTTACATAATATTAACTAATTTATAGAATACAATTTCTTTAGTTATCTGGTAAAATTAAATTTATTATTCTATTTTCGTGTAACGTTAACGATTGTTCTATGTGTTATATTTAGAATCGTGCATAATTTGTGTTGTTATTGTAGCTTTAAATAAAGAGTATTTATTTTTTTGGCACAAATTTTGTTTTACTGTAAATGTTATGTAATTTAAAATAAGATATTATGAAAAAAATTTATTTAGCCCTTTTTTCTATAGTAAGCTTTACCTGCTTTTCACAAGATTTGATCACATCTAACAACTCATTTAATACTGGTTTTTCAGACTGGGGTTATGGAGTATGGGGAGATAACAATGGAAAGCCTGTAGCTAAATTTGAAATAGATAGAATAGGACGCACAGACAATTCATCGTTTAAAGTTAAAGTAAAGTCTAACACCAAAAAAGGACAAGGTAATAAAGCTCTTTTAAGAAGATCTGCACTTAAAATTAAAAAAGGAAAAGAGTATACTTTATCTTTCTGGGTAAAGAGTTTATATCCTGAAGATCAAATATATGTATCTGTATATTCAGGAGCAGACACAGGGAGTAAAAATGGATGGGGAGCTTTATTTATTAGAGACTTTAATTTTGAAGGGAATAATAAATGGCAAAATGTAGTATACAATTTCAAAGCAGGTGAAGGTGCTGAAGGAGCTCAAGTTGATTACAAAAAATTAGATTTAATTTTTGGATTTGATAAAAGAAAAGGAAGCTTTTGGATTGATGATGTAACTATTACCAGAAGAAAGTAATAAGCTATTTTAATTAATAGTTATATAAAGCAGAAAAGCTATCCCATATGGATAGCTTTTCTGCTTTTATATTAATTTTAATGTTTCCCAAATTCGGCAAGTAATTTATGAACTTGTTTTGTGTTTTCTACATAGTAGTTGGCAATAGTCTTTTTAAGGCCAACTTTAACTGTATGGGTATTATTGGGTAATTCCTTAAACATAAATTCATCTGTCCAATCATCTCCAATGGCAAATATAAAATCGTAACTTTTATTTAGGAGCATTTTATTTGCGGATCTTCCTTTATTCACTCCGCTAATTTTTATTTCTAATACTTTGTCTCCTTCTAAAATTTCTAAATTATGATTAGCAATTAAACTTTGTATGGTACTTTGTAATTCATTGGCTCTTCGTTGTCCTAAATCGGGATCTGTATTACGGTAGTGCCAAGCAAGAGAAAAGGCTTTTTCTTCAATTAATGATCCAGGAGTACGATCCATGAAACGTTCTAAAATGGGTAATATAACTCCAAACCAATCATTGTTTAAGGCTTCAAGCATTTTCCATTCTTTTTTTCCTTCTTTTAGCCATGCGCCATGTTCGGTTATTAACGTATAATCTTTGTGAGCAAACCATTTGTTAAAGGTGTATTTGTCTCGACCTGTTATTAGTATTAAATCAGTTTTAGGATCATTATGTACGTTATCTAGCAGTTTAAAAATAGCTTCTGTTGGTTTTGCATTTTCAGGTAGTTTTTGAAATGGAGCCAATGTGCCGTCATAATCAAAAAATAGCAAACGCTTTTGAGCATTTCGGTATTGATCTAGTAACTTTTCTTTAAGTGGTTCGGTTAATTTTTTAATTTTATCTTCATGTTGTTTGGAAGTGGCTTCATTTAATGATTCAATAAAGTCGGAAGCCCATCGTTCCACATTGTAGCGTTTTAATCGTTTTTGTAATGCTTTATTGCGTTCGATCTGTTCTTCTTCATCCATTTCTAAAGCCAGCTTTAAAGTGTCGGACACCTCTTCAAAATTATTTGGATTAATAAGTAGAGTTTCACTCATTTCTAATGAGGCTCCTGTCATTTCGCTAAGTATAAGTACACCAGTTCTATTTTCGCGACAAGCAATATATTCTTTAGCCACTAAATTCATTCCATCTCGTAATGGAGTTAGTAAAGCAATATCACATGATGTATATAAATCGATCAAATTGTCAAAAGGGAAGCTGCGATAAAAATACCAAATAGGGGTCCATCTAATTTCGGCAAATTTGCCATTAATGCGACCTACCAATTGGTCAATTTCATTTTTTAACAATTGATACTGTGGAACATTTGATCGAGAAGGAACTGCTAGCATAACTAGACGAACTTTCCCTTTAAATTCAGGGTATTTTTCTAAAAAATATTCGAAAGCCAATAAACGTTTAGAAATACCTTTTGTATAATCTAGTCTGTCAATACTTAAAATCAATTTAGCATCGGGTGATTCTACTAAATGTTTGTCAATTTGAATTTGTACATCACTTTTGTCTTTTTCCTTTAGTTTGTTATTTGCTTTGGCAGCTTTAGCAAATTTATTGTAATCAATACCCATGGGGAAAGAATCTACACAAACATTCCTATCTTCTAAAACAACATTATTAAATTCTAAAGTATGTCCTAACAAACGTTGTACAGAGCTTAAAAAATGGCGTTCATATTCGTAGGTATGAAAACCAAGTAAATCGGCGCCAAGCATTCCTTTTAAAACCTCTTCACGCCAAGGTAATATTCTAAATACTTCATATGAAGGAAAAGGAATATGTAAAAAGAAACCAATTTTGACATCGGGTTTTTGCTCACGTATCATTTTTGGTAGTAGTAGTAATTGGTAATCATGAATCCAAACAGTATCATTGTCATTTAAATGAGTTAAAACCACATCAGCAAATTTTTTATTTACTTTTTTATAAATTTCCCAATCGGGTTTTTCAAATTCGGCATACTCCATAAAATAATGGAAAAGTGGCCAAATAGTTTTATTACTAAAGCCAAAATAAAAGCCATCAATATCATTTTTATTTAGGTTTACGGGAATGCATTTATGTTCGTTTAATTTGTTTTTAACTTCAAATTCAAGTTCAGGCGTCAAATTTTCGTCAATTAAACCACTCCAACCTATCCAAACACCATTACTATCTTTATGAACAGATTTCATTCCTGTTGCTAAACCACCAACACTTGGCGTTGCGGTGATGCTTTTTTTATCAATTTCTAATTGAACAGGGAGTCTATTTGAAATAATAATAGTTTTGCTAATTGATTGGTCAGGATTCATTTTCTTCTTATTAGTTTTTGTTAAATTACATGAAATTAAATAATTAGAATAGCTCTGATTTGAATTTATTGAAAATAGCAATAATTAGGTGTAATTAACAGAATTTTAGTTTTATGACAAATTTGAATTATGGAATTATAGGAAATTGTCAAAGTGCGGCATTGATATCAGAAAAAGGCTCTTTGGAATGGTGTTGCTTACCAAACTTTGACTCTGCATCTGCATTTGCAAAAATTTTAGATAAAAATAAAGGGGGTAGTTTTGATGTTATTACCACTAACGATTACAAAATAACACAAAAATATATAGCCAAAACAAATATATTAGTTACTGAGTGGAATAATGGAAAGGATGCTTTTGAATTTATTGATTTTATGCCTAGGTATAAAGATGAAGATAATTCGCATTATACGCCACCCGATGTGGTTAGGTATGTAAAACTTTTATCGGGTACTCCCAGATTTAAAGTGAATTATAAGCCTAAGCTAAATTATGCAAAAGGAGAGACAAGCATTAAAATTAAGGATGAGTGTATAAAGGCAACATATGAACAAGAAGCCTATGAATCCTTGTTTTTGTATAGCAATTTTGATTATGATAAAGTGTTGTCGGAGCAGGAGATTGAATTAGATAATGATGGTTATTTTTTAATAAGCTATCACGAAAAATTATTAAGTCAGTCCATAGATCGGGAATTTTTAAAATTGGAACGTACACGGGTATATTGGTTAAATTGGTCAGAAAAAACAACTTCGTATAAGTATTACAATGATGAGATATTGAGAAGTGCTTTGGTGTTAAAATTATTGAGCTATGAAAATTCAGGAGCTGTATTAGCAGCAGCTACAACATCTTTACCGGAAACTATTGGTGAGGTTCGTAACTGGGATTATAGATTTTGTTGGATTCGAGATGCTTCTATGGTGATTAAAGTAATTTCAGATTTAGGTCATTCGCGAGTAGCTAAACGTTTTTTAGAATTCATAATTAGTGTAGTCCCAATTAAAGATGAAAAAATGCAAATTATGTATGGGATTAATGGGCAAAAGAAATTAACCGAAGAAATTTTGGATCACTTAGATGGGTACAAAGGTACTAAGCCAGTACGTATTGGAAATGCTGCATACGAGCAAAAACAAAATGATATATATGGAATTTTGATGAATGTAATTTATCAGCAATTTTTACAATTTGAAAATACATTAAGCAATAGTGAAGAATTGTGGACTTTAAGTAAAAGTATAGTCAATATAGTAAAAAATAATTGGCAAAATTCAGATAAAGGAATATGGGAATTTAGAACAGAGGAACGTCATTTTACTTTTTCGAAATTGCTGTGTTGGGTAGCAGTAGATCGGGCTATAAAAATTGCTAAACTTTTAGGAAAAGAAGCCAACCATGATAAATGGACAAATCTAAGAGATCAGATTCATAATGATATATATGAAAATGCGTGGAATAGTGAAATACAAGCTTATACTCAATCATACGGATCAACTGATTTGGATGCTTCAACATTGTTAATGGAAAGTTATGGTTTTATTGAGGCTAAAGACCCACGATTTGTGAGTACAGTATTAGCTACAGAAAAGGAATTGAGTAATGATGGGCTTATGTATCGATATAAAAATAAAGATGATTTTGGTTTGCCTTCATCATCATTTACCATTTGTACTTTTTGGATGATTAATAGTTTATATAAAATAGGAGAGCGAAAAAAGGCTAAGAAAAATTTTGATCAACTATTAACGTATAGTAATCATTTAGGCCTTTTTAGTGAAGATATAGATTTTAAATCTAAACGCTTATTAGGGAATTTTCCACAAGCTTATTCTCATTTAGCGTTAATTGAAACGGCTATTAATTTTTCAGGTGGTTTTACTGAAGAAGAAGAATTGATGTCGGCAATACATTAATTGAGAAATACCAAGTAATTTTATTTGTGAATATCTATATAATTTAATGCGTTAAGGTGCTTTTTAAAAAATTATATTTGCATCCCTTTTAATTTAGAAATAAAAATATGAGTGTAACTTGGTACGAATGTAAAGTGAAATATAGGAAGACTGTAGAGTCTGGAGAACAAAAAGTAGTTACTGAATCTTACTTGTTGGATGCCATATCATATACTGAAGCAGAAGCAAGAATTAACGAAGAGATGTCTGCTTATGTAAGTGAAGAATTTAAGATAACAAATATTAAAGTAGCTAATTTTTCTGAAATTCACCCAGTTGAAAATACAGATCGTTGGTTTAAATCAAAAGTAGCTTTAATTGCTTTTGATGAAGAAAGCGGAAAAGAAAGAAAATCAAATATTTACATATTGGTTCAAGGAAATGATTTAAAAGAAGCCTTTGATAATACCAATGCTGCAATGACAGGTACTACAGGTGATTATACGATTCCAGCTATTGCAGAATCCCCTATTCTAGATGTGTTTCCTTATTTTTCTGATGAGGTTGAAAATGAGACGGCATCAGAACAATCAAGTACTAGTATAAATAATGAAGTAACTGTAGTTGAAGAAATTATAGAAAACAACTTAGAAGAAGAGGTTGTTGAATAATAAAAGGTATTGAGTTTTAGATGTTTGATAACTATGGTTATAGCTATTGACCTAAAACTCTTTTTTTACTTTTCATTGATCTGAAAATTTGATCTGATTTGTCGATATCAATACTTTTAATTTCATTTTGAGTTAAAAGTTCTTCTTTTTTATTTTGGTCAATAGCATAAGTTTCTAAAAAGTTCAAATCAACTAAATATAATTCTTCGGTATTCACATTTTTAATAAGCTTTTTTAAAGTGCTAAAAATATCTTTTTTAGCACTTTCTTTAATTTCATTATATAGTATAAGCTCATTATCAATATGCCATTTTGTTTTAGTTTTTATGTACACATAGTCATTAATAGCTTTAAATTCCCCTTTAATAGTTATTGGGTCTTCAATTTTTTTATTTAAAACTAGCGCATTTCTGGAGTTCTTTTTTGATGGTCCATAATAATATTCAAATTT
Organism: uncultured Aquimarina sp.; assembly: GCA_947498765.1. Lineage (GTDB taxonomy): Bacteria > Bacteroidota > Bacteroidia > Flavobacteriales > Flavobacteriaceae > Aquimarina. Next base: position 249,380 of record CANMLG010000005.1, on the reverse strand, counting down.
CTTTATTGATTTTAAATCATTTCTGTGTTTTTCAATATTTTTAAAATTCTCATTGTTTAAGTTTTCAGGTTTTTTATTGGAAGCATCAACTTTCCAAATTATTTTTTTAAGATGAATTTTTAAATCAAGACTTTTTAATTGAAGTACAAAAAATTTAGATTTATTTTTAGAATTGATTTTGTCATCTGCATAGATCAATAAGCTTTCCTGATATGTATCTGCTATTTTTTGTGCTTCAATAAGTTTTTCTTTTTTTAATTCGTAAGGTTTTACAGATTTTAAAAAGCTATTTATTAAGTCTTTAACTTTGTTTAACTGATTGAATTTAGTAAGTTTTTTGGAGTGTGTTTCACTGATGCTAGTACTATCCTTTACTAGCATATTTAGTTTGTCAATAGCATTAAGATATTGAGTGGATTCACGCTTTAGTTTCTCTTTTTTTTCAAAAGATACGCTCTCTTTTTTTACCGAATACATATAAGGTACTTTTCCAGTTTCACTAATTACAGCTTTAGTGTAAAATTCATTTAACTCATAATTAGAATTTTGAGCTAAACTAGCAATAAAAGTAAAACAGGTAAAGTAACTTAAAATTAACAGTTTCATATTATTCATCGTTAGCATTAGTGTAACTGCTTTTTAATTCTTTAAAATTAGTACCTCCCATAAAGGCGTAAGCATCCAAAACATTGCGTATTGCTGTTTTTTGTTCGCTTGTAATGGTTCTTTTTTTATAATCGGTTTTACCAACATATAATGCTACAACATCGTTACCATTTGCAATGGCTTGAATTGTTTTTAGTTTTTCTGCAGTGTCTACTGGAGTATCCAATTCTTCGTGCTTATATTTCTTTTTTCCCTTCGTTTCTGTTTTGTCAATAGTGCCGGATAAGTTATGGTCTAATTGATCCACAGTAATCATATAGTTTTCAATATTTAACCATTGCGTATCTATATATCTAATTTTAAAATGTAATTCTAAGATACCAGCTCTATCCTTGGTGAAATAAGCATAAAAGCATTCTTTAGTATCAAACTCGGGACTACTTTTATCTACATAATGAGTAGTAGTTCCCTTTTTAAATTGACGCATATTTTTAACAGCATTTGGCATTCGTTTTTTTCTTTCTGCTTCAGCTATTGCAGCTTCTTTTTCTTGCATTTCGGCAAGTTTAGAGTCAAATTTATTTTTTAAACTATTAAGTCCCATGGAGTCAATTAGTTCGGGGTTATTTTCAATTAGGGCAGTAAGCTTTTCTTTTCCAATCTTATACTGTTCTAAGTCGAAATGAGCTGTAATATGTTTAAACAAAGATTCTGGAGCAATATCACTATAGTCATTAGTTGTTACTTCAACTTTTCGTACTGAATTTTCCTTAATTGAAGGTTTAGAGTTTGAATTGCATCCAATGAATATGAATGTGCTAATTACAATACAGATTTGATATATTATAAAATTTTTCATGGTTGTGTAGAATTATGGGTTTTGGTTATTTGTCGGCGATTTCCATGGTTATGGTATCATTTATAAATTCATTAGGGCTTTCTCCTTCAGATTTAATAGTATTATCAAAAAAGATATTATGTTCAGAGTTATCGAGTCCTGCAATTTCATGTGCTAATGGCACTCTGATACCAACGGTGTATTTTAAAATAGAAATGGTAATAAAAGCAACGATAACAGCCCAAACAGCGACAGAAGAAGCGCCAATTGCTTGTATTTTTAGTTGCTCAAAACCACCACCATATAAAATTCCACTCTCCGTTGAAAAAACACCAACTAATAGTGTACCGAGTAAGCCTCCAATTCCATGAACCGAAAAAGAAGCTACTGCATCATCAACTTTCAATACTTTTTCAACAAATTCAGCACCTAGTGATACAGCAATACCACAAATACAACCAGTTATCATAGCACCAACGGGACCCATAATGGCGCAGCCAGCGGTAATACCTACTAATCCAGCAAGTGTTCCATTAAGAGTCATTGAAATATCGGCTTTTTTATATTTAATCCAGGTTACAAATAAGGCCGCTAATCCACCTGCAGCGGCAGCTAAATTGGTATTTAAAATAATTAAGGGAACCATGCTTGTACTTTCGCCTGTAATGGCCAAAGTAGAGCCAGCGTTGAATCCAAACCAGCCCATCCATAAAATGAAAACACCTAGTACAGCAAATAAATTGCTATGTCCTTTAATATGATTTACGGTGCCATCTTCATTGTATTTTCCGTTACGAGCACCCACAAGTAAGGCGTATATTAATGCTGAAAATCCACCCATAACGTGTACGGCAGTTGAACCTGCAAAATCAATAAAGCCCATTTGGGTTAACCAACCATCAGTTTGCCAAATCCAATGGCCTGCAATAGGGTAGATAAATGTGGTAAAGGCAAAGGTGAAAATTACATAAGTGCTAAATTTAGCGCGTTCAGCAATAGCACCCGAAATAATAGTTGCGGCAGTAGCACAAAATACGGTTTGATAAAATAAATTGTGCATATCCGAAGGTTCAATGTAAAATAGGCTAGGAGTGCCAATAAATCCACTAATTGAATTTCCGTACATTAAAGAATAGCCAATGGCCCAAAATGCAATAGCTCCTATAAAGAGGTCTACTATATTTTTCATTGCTATATTGGCCGTATTTTTTGCTCTAGTAAAACCAGCTTCTAAAAGAGTGAAACCAGCTTGCATAAAAAAGACCAAAATACCGGCAATAATTACCCAAAGTAGGTCAAGTGTATTTGATAAATCCATAGGTGTAAAAATTTTTATTGTTAGTCTTTTCTAAATTACAAAATTAAATGACTAAAAATCAGGTAATTACGAAAACAACTCTTTTTGATGCTTTAGTAAATAGATAAAAAAAGGCTGGAAGCCTTTATTTCAAACAGAAGGAAAAGGATTACATTTTTTTTTAATTTTAACATTTTAAATTCATTTTTTTAGGATTAAATGATTGTTTTATATAGGTTTTTTACTACATAAATTAATGTTAAAACATTAAAAAACAGATTTGTATCTGTTTTTTTTGTTCGTTTTGTGTATTTATTTAGATAGAATTGAGGATAAAAAATAAATAATATTAACTAAGTATATTGTTAAAAATAGATGCAGTTTATTATGTGAAATAAGCAATATTTATGATGTGGTAATTTTAGCTTATTACGTAGATAAATGTTTGCAATTAAAAAAGAAGAAAGGAATTATTATTATTTGTGTATTTCAATAGATGTTTTTCGAATGGCTCCCATACCACCAGCAATATCAATTATATTATGTATACCATTTCTTTTTAAAATAGAAGCAGCAATAACGCTTCTGTATCCACCACCACAATGTATGTAAGCTGTTTGATTTTTTAAATTGAAGTTGCTAATGTTTTCGTTTAATGAAGTGAGTGGAGAAAATAAAGATTTTTCAAGATGCCCGTCATTATATTCATTAATTTTTCGAATATCGAAAACACTTATTTCTTTTTTATTAAGTATGTCTTCTAATTCCGTAGCTAGTATTGATGTTATTGTTTCGGTATTTAAGTTAGCGTTTTGCCATGTTTGAAAACCACCTTCGAGATAACCACATACATTTGTATAATCAATTTTATGAAGTTTTTGTATGGTTTCATCCTCTCGACCTAAAGGAGTAATTAATAAAATAGTATGTTTTTTGTTATTTAGAAATAGTTTTATCCAAGGCTCAAATAAACCATCTAAACCTATAAATAAAGCATTTGGAATATGTGCTTTAATAAAATCGGTTTGATGACGTACATCTAGTACAATTGTATTGGTTTTATTTAGTATAGTTTGAAATTCAGATAAGTTTAATGAGGTGTTCTTTTCCATATACTAAAGATAACTGTTTAGCGAAATAAAGCTTTAATAAAAGGTAAAAAAGGAAGTTTTAAAATCAATTTTATTTCTTCAAAAAGAGAAGTTTCCTCATCTAAAAATTTAAAAAAAGTAGCGGGTTTTGTGTTTTTATACATTTTATAGAAGATTTCTGGGCCTTTTGTGTTTTCTTGTTCTAAAATGCTTAGTAATAGTTTATCGTAAAATTTGAATCGAGGATGAGGTACGTAGCCTATTAAGGGCTGTTTGCTAATCAGCTGTTTAATAATTGAATTAACAAATTTTTCTGAACGTTTAAATGAATAACCTGTCGAAGCTTTTACCCAACCACCTGCTGTACCAATTTTAGTAACTCTGTGTGTATGGTGTTTTTCAAAAGGGTAGTTAGTCATGGGAATTACCCCAGTTTCTTTATGTGTTATGGTGTAAGTAATTCCTTTTAAATAGATGTCAAGATATTTTTTTAACTGATATTCAAATTCTATTTTGCTTAATGTAAAGGGAGCAAAAAGAGTGTATTCTACTAATGCTTTATGCTTGTTTTTAGGAAGAATATACATAAAACTAGTACTATTATTCCAAGTATGGCGATAATCCATCATGATAAAAGTATCGGCTTTAAAAGCAGAAGTTTTTGTTTCAATTTCAAAACCACTAAAACTTTGGTCGATATAAGTATAATGTTTCTTTTTGTTTAGAAAGTGATTAGGTAGCCTACTGTCAAAAAGATGATTACATTCAAAAAAATGTTTAGTTGTTTCTATTTGTACTTTTTGAGTTTTTTCTGCCACTTTTTTAACTTCTTCTGTAAAAAAAGAAACTTGAGAGCTGTTTTTTAATTTTTTAAGGCAGTATTGATAAAAATCAATGGCTTTAATTTTTTTATAAGTATAAGGAGCTAATTCAATATGTAGTTTTTTATGTGTACTACTGTAAAAATAAGTTTGGTGCCAGTTTTTGGAAACGATCTCATCCCATTTTCCATTTCCCTTTTCCCAATAACAAAAAGTTTTGTCGTTAGTATTTTTGGTAACCTTATCTAAAATAGCAAGACGTTTATTACTCAACTCTTTAGTATTGATAATAGCTAAAGCCAATTGCAGTCCGGAAACACCACTTCCTATAATAATGTAATCGAAACTTAAAATAGGGTCATTATTCACTTTCAAAAAAACTAATATTGTTTATTGATTTAATTTATACTTTATCAATCAATTAAAGAGTATCATTTGAGTAAGCCTAATGTTACTGTTTAAAGTATTTGAAGGGAACAAACAGCATGCCGAAGCATTCTCCTTTATTTTTACCTAAATGTTTATGATGCACCTTGTGTGCTCGGCGTACACCTCGGGCGTACCAGTTATTGGCATTTCTAAATAATTTAAAGCGTTGATGAATAAATATATCATGTACTAAAAAATAAGTGATCCCGTAGGCTAAAATACCTAAGCCAATAGGTAGACCATACCATGCAATATCATAGCGCCATAATAAGAAACAGCTAATGCTTACTAAAGCATAAAAAACAAAAAATAGATCATTTCGTTCCCACCAACTTTTATGTTTTTTGTGATGGTGATCCTCGTGTAATGACCATAAAAAACCATGCATTACATACTTATGTGTAAACCATGCCATAGCTTCCATAGCAACAAAAGTACTGATGAATATACTAATCCAATAAATGATTGTCATAAATACTTATATTAAATTTAAACGGTAATTTACATAACCCTGTGCTAAAAGACTGAATTTTTGATAGTTTGGTACTCGTATTCGAGATTCCTTTAGTTTAGATGAAGGTGTTTTTTTAAGTTTATTTAATAATTTTTGATAATATAAAAACGCCGTATACACTCCAAATCTTGCCTCAATAGGTAATTTACTTATACCTTTTTTGGCTTCTTTAAAATCGATTTCAATTTCGGCAATAATTTGTTGTTTACTTTCTTCGTTTAAATTTTTTAAATCGGCATTTGGAAAATAAGTGCGATCTAAGCCTTCAAAATCAGCTTTTAGGTCACGCAAAAAGTTTACTTTTTGAAAAGCAGAGCCTAATCGCATGGCACTGTCTTTTAGTTTGCTATATTGTTTTTTGTTTCCTTTGACAAACACACGTAGGCACATAAGTCCAACAACATCGGCAGAACCATAAATATATTCTTTGTATTCCTCATTAGTTAAATATATTTTTTTGGATAAATCTAAACGCATACTTTTCATAAAAGCTTCATAAAGTTCAGGTTCAATATCATATTTGTGAACCGTTTCTTGAAAGCTATTTAAAATAGGGTTTAAGCTAATTTTATTTTCAATAGCAGCGTACATTTGGCGTTCAAAGTCATCAAATAATATTGCTTTTGGATAATTGTGAAAGCTATCAACAATTTCATCTGCAAAACGAACAAAACCGTATATATTATACACATCTTGACGAATACTTGGGGCAAGCATTTTTGTAGCTGATGAAAATGAGGTGGAATAAGACTGAGTAACTATTTTACTACACTTGTACGAGACGGTATCAAATAAAGACTTCATAATTAACTGTTTTTATTTAGTATTAAACCTGCGGCTAGTTTTCCTGAAATTAACGCAGGAGGAACTCCCGGGCCAGGAACAGTGAGTTGACCAGTAAAAAATAAGTTTTTTACTTTTTTACTCTTTAAATTGGGGCGTAAGAATGCTGTTTGTAGTAACGTGTTAGCCATTCCATAAGCATTCCCTTTATAGGAGTTATACCTACTTACAAAATCATTTACACAAAAACTCTTCTTAAAGATAATATTATTTTTAACGTTTTGTTTAGTTAGGTGTTCAAAGCGAGTTATTATTTTGTTAAAATAAGATTCTCTTAGTGCTTCGGTATCATTAAGGCCGGGGGCTATTGGGACTAAGAAAAAACCATTTTCCATTCCTTCAGGAGCCATTTTGGGGTCTGTAATGGAAGTGAAATTAGCATAAAATAAAGGTTCGGTTGGCCATTGTGGGTCATCGTATATTTCTTGCGCATGTTTTTCAAAATCGGTATCAAAAAATAAATTGTGATGATTCACATTTTTTAATTTTTTATCAAAACCAACGTAGAATAATAAACTTGAGGGCGCAAAAGTTTTTTTATTCCAATAGTCTTCAGAATATTGCTTTTGGTGCGTTTCTAATAAAGTTTCGGTATGGTGATAATCGGCACCACTTAATACAATGTCAAAAAATAATTCATTTTGATTTACAGTTATACTCGTTACGGTATTGTTTTTTGTGTTTATTTTGGAAACAGGGCTATTTGTATAAATAGTAACACCAAGTTTTTCGGCTAACTTTTCCATGCTTAAAATGACCTGATGCATGCCTCCTTTTGGTTGCCATGTTCCTAAACCAAAGTCGGCATAATTCATAAAATTATAAAAAGCAGGAGTTTTGCTGGGTTTGGCACCTAAAAATAGTACAGGAAATTCGAGTATGGATATTAACTTTGGGTTAGTCACTTTTTTGCGCACCTCATGTGATACATTGCTAAAAAATTGTCCTAGTTTAGTTACTGTTTTTGGGGTTACAAGTTCTAATGGAGAAACACCAGGACGGTATACCAAATCTTTAATGGCGACATCGTAATTGCTTTTTGAATCGGTTATAAACTCTTTTAAAGCCTTTGAACTTCCTTTTTCTTCGGTTTCAAAGGTGTTAAAAATATCTTCTAAGTTATCAGCAATATCAACAGATGACCCATCAGAAAAAAACACAGAATAAGCTGGGTTTAGTTTATCTAATTTGTAAAAATCTGTAACGCAATAACCAAAGTCATTAAAAAAACGTTCAAAAACATCTGGCATCCAATACCATGATGGTCCCATGTCAAAGGTGAACCCTTTGGCTTTAAATTGACTAGCACGTCCTCCAATACTTTCGTTTTTTTCAAATATACTAACCTCATGACCTTCTTTGGAAAGGTAACACGCCGCAGCTAATGATGAAAACCCCGAACCGATAACTGCAATTTTTTTTTTCATGTAATTTTTTAACCTAATATTTTTTCAAAATCAGTAAATGATTGTATTATTTTTATTTGGGCAGATATAGGTACAGGAACTTCCTTAAGTTGACGTCCCATAACCCATAATTCATGTTCATTTGGTAGGCATATTTCATTTTTAAAATTAACTATGTATTCATTTACGTCGTCAATATGTGGTTGTAATGTAAAATAAGAAACAAACACTAAGTTATTTTGTAATTCGGATAAATCCTTTAAATATTCAACAGATACATTAGGGCCTAAAAATATTGTTTTATATCCTTTGGCAAGTATAAGTGTATTTATAAACAATAAGCTTAAATCATTGGTTTCACCACTTGGTAGGTAAAGTACAAATGTCTTTTCGTGATGTGTAACTTGTTGTTGTAATGAATCAATTTTAGCCCATATTTTTTGTTTTATAAGGCTGGAAATAAAGTGTTCATGGGAACTGTTAATTGTTCCCGTTTGCCATAGCATACCTACTTCTCCTAAAAAAGGAATAAATACGTCGTAAAAAATTTGAGAGAAGCTAAATTGTAAGCTTAATTCATCAAATGTTTCAGAAAAAATAGTGGTATTGTAGTTTAGCATCGCTAATTTTAGAGAATTCATAGATCTGTCAACAGTAGTTTTGTCTGAAACTATGCTATTCACATATTCTAAAATTTCTGAGGGTTCTAGTTTTGAAATACGAGATATTTTATAACCACAACTAACCAAGAAAGTTACGTTTAATAACTTTTGTAGGTTGTCCATATTGTATGAACGGATGTTGGTATCTGTTCTTTCGGGGGTTAAAAGATGATATCTTTTTTCCCATATACGAATGGTATGCGCTTTTATCCCACATATATTCTCCAGATCCTTAATACTAAAAGCTTGGTTTGTTTTGTTCATCATTTAATCATTTACATTAAACAAATCTAACAATTTGTACGAGTTAAGCCTACTTTTATCAAAAAAAGTTAATCTAATTGTGATAGATTTAACAGTAATTATATAACAATTGTTAATTTTTGAATGTTTGTTATACTAATTGGTGAGATGTAGATTTAGTTTCAGGTAAAAGATTGTGTTGTAAGGAAGTAATTGTATCCTTTTTTTTGTATTTAAACTTATATATGTTTAAAATCAAGGGCTCCTTTTTAAAATTAAAAGTTTAATCGGAAGTACTTCTTGTGGGATTTGTCTTGGATTATAAATTTACTTTTTTTGAGGCCAAAAACAAGAAGATAACATTTGGTATAAATCAGGGTGTTTTCTTTTTAGTAAATCAGGTCGTTCAAAAAAATATTCAGAGGCTACGGCAAAAAATTCAGTTTTACTAGTACCGCCATAATTTCTAATATCAGATACATCATTGTTTATGGCTTCCATTTTGGTATGCATCAGATTAAGCCAAGGTAACGTGTTTTCTTGTGTTAATAAACGTTTGGGGATGCCATCAGTGACTCCATCTAATTTATCTAATAAATGAACAAATTCATGAACTGCGGAATTACCTTTGTCTGTTTTGTTAGAAAAACCATAATATAAGGCCTTTTTTGATAAAATCATTTGATTTTCAAAACGTCCTGTACCTATTAAACCAGCAATGTTTTTACCTTCTGCGGAAGCGTTAAAATCTAAATCCTCATTAAAATAATCTGGATATAAAAGTACGGTGTTTAAGTTTGGGTACCTCCAGTGATCAAACCTGAAAATTGGAATTACAGCACTTGCAGCTATTAAAATATGATCGTTTTCCTCTAGTTCAAGTTGAACACCTTCAATGTTTATATAACTTAAAAAGTCTGCCATTTTTTGTTGAAAAAGCAATTGCTCACTGGAGGAAAGCTTAGTGTAAAAATGAACTTTTTGAAGTAATATTTGGTGCCAATGTTTTGGTGGAGTTATAGGTTTTTTATTCTTTTTTTTGCGAAAAATAGCAACAAATAATATAGCAAAAATTAGCAATGTAATGATGTAGCTCATTTAAAATTTATGGTATTAATGAATAAGAACAGGAACTTTTGTGTCCAAAAATCGATTGGGGTAATTTACATAAAAAAACAAGGCCTTTGTTTATAATAAATTGGCGAACTTTGTAGCTTGATGAAATGTAGAGTTCATGGTAGAAAATAAGTCAGGTAAAAAGAAAGATATACGCGCGCTTACCAAAGAGCAATTACGAGATTTTTTTGTAGGTCAAGGAGATAAGGCTTTTAGAGGAAATCAAGTATATGAATGGTTGTGGGGTAAAGGAGCGCATAGTTTTGAAGGAATGACTAACCTATCTAAAACTACGAGGACACTTTTGGAAACTCATTTTGTGATTAATCATATTCGTGTGGATCAAATGCAACGTAGTAGCGATGGTACTATTAAAAATGCGGTTCGCTTGCATGATGGTTTAGTGGTTGAATCGGTGTTGATACCAACAGCTACAAGGACTACGGCGTGTGTGTCATCGCAAGTGGGGTGTAGTTTGGATTGTAAGTTTTGTGCCACAGCGAGACTAAAAAGAATGAGGAATTTAAACCCTGATGAAATTTATGATCAGGTGGTTGCTATTGATAATGAGAGTCGTTTGTACCATAATCATCCATTATCGAATATCGTTTTTATGGGAATGGGTGAGCCTCTAATGAATTATAATAATGTAATTAAGGCTATTGATAAGATTACTTCGCCAGAGGGCTTAGGTATGTCGCCTAAACGGATAACTGTTTCTACTTCGGGAGTGCCTAAAATTATAAAAAAGATGGCAGATGATGCCGTAAGGTTTCAATTAGCAGTGTCCTTACATTCGGCAATAGATGATGTGCGAACACAAATAATGCCTTTTAATGAGCATTTTCCGTTAAGTGATTTACGAGAAGCTTTGGAATATTGGTATGAAAAAACTCAAAGTCGTATTACTTATGAGTATGTAGTTTGGAAGGGTATAAATGATAAGAAAAAGGATATAGATGCCTTAGTTCGATTTTGTATGTATGTGCCATGTAAAGTAAATTTAATCGAATATAACCCTATTGATGATGGTGAATTTCAACAAGCATCTAATGAAGCTGTAGATAGTTATATAAAGGCTTTAGAAAAAAGAAATATAGTGGTTAATGTGCGCAGGAGTAGAGGTAAAGATATTGATGCTGCTTGTGGACAATTAGCAAATAAATCATAAAAAATGTTTAAGAAACTATTTAATTATGCTACTTGGGGGATTATTATAGTATTAGGCGGAGCATTTCTAATTACTAAATTTAATGCCTATACTAGAGGAGAAAAAGCTCCGGATTTTGAAACAGAATTAATAGATGGAACTCCTTTTAAATTATCAGATTTAAAGGGAGAATATGTGTTATTGGATTTTTGGGCTTCATGGTGTCCGCCTTGTCGTAAACAGAATCCAATATTGGTTAACTTTTATAATAAACACAAAGATGAATTAAAAGTAGTAAGTGTAGCTCTAGAACGCACTGATAATGCCTGGGAAAAAGCGAGTAAAAAGGATGGTTTAAATTGGAAACACCAAATTGTTGATAAAAGTAGAATTGTTGTACTGTCTAACATTGCACGTAAGTATGGTGTGACCGAAATACCTTCAAAGTTTTTAATTTCTCCCGAAGGAAAATTGTTGGGAAAACTTACATTTAATGAAATAGAAACCATACTTAATACGAAGTAATGGAACAAAAAAATAATCCATTACATGGTATTAAGTTACAACAAATTATAACCGAGTTAGAAGCGTATTATGGGTGGGAATATCTAGGAAACACTATTCCAATACGTTGTTTTACACATAATCCATCCATAAAATCTAGTCTTAAGTTTTTGCGTCGCACTCCTTGGGCACGTACCAAAGTAGAAAATTTGTATGTGCATATGCTGGGTAAGTACTAAATCTTATAGAAATTAAGAGTTGTTTCTTTTAAATATTTTAAACTTAATTATTCCTTTTATCAAATTGTAAAAAAACTTCTTTCGATTGATACTTTGTATCTCTAAGTTAATTTTTATAACTGGCTGCATAATAGCCATGTATTTATTTCTTTTTAATAAGTGTTTATTTTATATGTTTAATGGATTGAACAATACTTTTTTAAAAAAAGCTAAAATTAAATAGAACACGTATTTCAGGTGTTCTTCATCGCAACAAGCTGACTTTTAAACGAAAAAGGAATCAAATATTTTTATCTGATAACCTTTAGCTTTAATTTTAAATTAACAAAACGATAATAAAACCACGTCGATTGTAGTAAAATTGCTATGAAACAATTTTTTTTCTCTTTTTTGATATATTTTATGCGAATTTTTAATTAAAAGCTTTTCGTATAATTTTGATTAAAGTATGAAAATTCTTTAAATGACATCATATTTACTATTTCTACGTTAGAGTCTCAGTCTATAAATTACAACTTGTGCTAATCATAGGTTGATTATAGCAGTGCTCAAAAATCATATTTATTAACATGAAAAATTAAAATAGAAAAATTTTAAACGTGTTTAACAGATAAAAAATACAACAAAACCATATAATTAAACAACTAATTCTGGAGCATTTTATGGTGTGTTCCAAAACTCTAACTTAATATAAATTATGAAACATTTTAAACTTGTGTTAGTACTACTGTGCTTCACTTCGATCGGTCTTGTTGCACAGGACTGGAATGGTATTCCTATACCAGCAAATGCACCATCAGGGATGACTTGGGAGTTGAATCCGGTTTCGGATAGCTTCAATTATGAATCAAATAGCAGGGCTTTACACCCTGAATTTGAAAAGAGATGGAATGAATTATACATTAATGGTTTTTCAGGACCATCGGCTACATCTTATCATAAAGATCACTCATGGATAACAGGAGGTTTTTTAAATATTCATGCAGCTTGGGATGCAACATTGCCTATTGTATATACAGGATGTATATCATCTAAAGAACCATTATCTTATCCAATGTATATGGAGGCAAAAGTTAAACAAGCAGGCTGTATGTTGGCAAATAACATTTGGATGATAAGTGCCGATGAAACAGAAGAATTGGATATGTTAGAATCTTATCCAAACACACAACCTGGTCGCGAGTTTTTAGAGCGAAGAATTCACTTAAGCCATCATACTTTTATTAGGGGAACACCTTTAATTGATTATCAACCAAGAGATGAAGAAGGTGTTTTTGGAACTTGGTATTTTGAAGCAGATAGACTAACATGGAGGGATGACTTTTTTACAATTGGGGTATTTTGGAAAAATCCACATCATGCTGAATATTACATTAATGGAAAATTAGTAAGAACGATAAAACAAAATGAACATAGTTTTATTGATCCACAAGGTAATTTGTCTGAGCATACTACTGATTTTGATGCTATTGATAAATATGAACACACAGGGGGGACAGGTTTAAGTAAGCCTCAGCATATCATTATTAATATGGAGCAACAATCTTGGTTAACTCAATTAAACATTTTTCCAACTCCTGAAGATTTAGATGATGCAAATAACAGAAATTTATTTTTAGTTGATTGGATAAGAGTATATGATGCAGTTCCTGTTGGAGGAATAATAGCGGTAACTGGTGTAGAAGCAGAACCTTTTAATTTAACTATACGTCCAGGTGAAACAGTTGATTTAACGCATACAATATCACCAGCAAATGCAAGTAATCAAATCGTTACTTGGTCGGTTAGTAACAGGGAAATCGCAAAAATTAACGGATTAGGACAAGTAACAGGATTATCGGCAGGTACTATTGGTGCTACAGTAACTACTTTTGATGGTGAATTTTCTGATGCGGTAACAGTTACTGTTGCAGGAACACCTATTGGGCCTATAGATCAAGATGTTGATGTTCAGGGGATAAGTATTTTTTCTCCAGAAACAGTAGCTATTACAGAAGGAGAAACACTTAATTTGTCGGCAACTATAATACCTTTTAATGCTACAGTGCAAACTGTTTTGTGGGCAACATCTAATTCAAGTGTAGCTCAAATTGATAATTTAGGAGTAATTTCTGCTTTAGCTGAAGGTACTACAACTATTACTGCAACAAGTTTAGAAGGTGATTTTACAGATTCAATAACGGTTACGGTAACAGGAACATCTACAGGTGGGAATGGTGATCCAGTAGTTTCGGTTACAGGAGTAAGTGTTTCTCCTGAAACTTTAACAATTGGTAGTGGACAAGCCGGAACAATAAGAGCTACAGTATCACCAGCAAATGCTAGTGATAGAGCGGTTACATGGCAATCTAGTAATACAGATGTAGTGATTATTACAAATTCGGGAGTGGTTACAGGGGTAGCAGATGGAACAGCTATTATTACAGCTACCACTGAAGATGGATCATTTACGGCTACATCAACAGTAACAGTTGGAGCAGGAGGTCCAGTAATCATTACTCCAGTAAGTGTTGATGGAGGTACATTAACAGGAGGGCCTTTTACATTTACAGTAGGAGATGGGGTTGCAGATAACGTATCTGGAGTATCACTTTCTGGAAATGTAGGTGCAAATTCTCAATATATCGTAACGGATGATCAAGGTGTTGTTTTAGGGTTACCGCCAACTCCTGAAGTAGTTAATTTTGACGAAGCTGGAGTAGGTACATGTTTTATCTATCATGTAAGTTATGAAGGTACATTGGTAGGATTAACTTCTGGGGCTAATATTTCTGGATTATCTGGAGATTTTGATTTGTCAAATAGTATACGTGTTAATAGAAATGCAGCAGTTATTGTAGATCCAGGTACTCCATCTGGCGATGAAATTATTATTGAAGCCGAAACATTTACAGCTACAAACGGTACATTTAATGACGCAAGTGCTGGTGGTTCTGGTTTGGGAGTAAATAGAACAACTATTGGTATCAATTATGTAAATAGTGGTGACTATGCTGATTATACAATTAATGTTGGAGAAGCAGGAGACTATGCTATTACTTATTTAATATCAACTCCATCAGATAATGCACAAATTCAAGTGGCTATTAATGGTGTAACGCTTGCTACAGACAATGTACCTAATAATGGAGATTGGGAAGCTTATACAAATTTAACTTCTAGCTCAGTTATTAGTTTGAGTACAGGAGTGCAAACTGTAAGACTTACTGCTTCTGGTTCTAATGACTGGCAATGGAATTTAGATAAAGTAACTTTAACTAAACAAAATGGAGGAACAACTCCACCTGTAGTTAATGGTGGAACATTAACAGGAGGACCATATACATTTATTGTTGATGGAATAGCTGATAATGTTTCTGGTGTAAGTGTTTCTGGAAACCAAGGAACTAATTCGGGATGGATTGTTACTGATGAAAACTTAAACATATTAGGTTTACCACCAACTCCTGAAGTAGTTAATTTTGACGAAGCTGGAGTAGGAGTGTGTTTAATTTGGCATATTTCTTATGAAGATGGATTAACAGGATTAGCAGCTGGACAAAATGTTTCAGGTTTACAGGGTACGTTTGATTTATCTTCAAACTCAGTTCGAGTAGAGCGTAATGCAGCACCAACTACTGGTCAAAATGCAACACTTGTTATTGAGGCAGAAGATTTTGATAGTACTAATGGAACATTTGATGATGCTTTTGCTGGAGGACCAGGTGTAGGTGTTAATAATGCTGGTGCAAATATTAATTATGTAAATTCTGGTGATTATGTAGAGTATACTATTAATGTAGCAACTGCAGGGACCTATGCAATTGATTATTCAATTTCATCACCTTCAGATAATGCTCAAATTGAATTTGATGTAGTAGGAAGCTCAGCTTCAACAACGACCAATGTACCTAATAATGGACAATGGGATAGCTTTGGTTCCTTAGACGGAGGATCAGTAGCATTATCTGCAGGAAGCAATACAATAAGAATTACTGCAACAGGGAGTAATGTATGGCAATGGAATTTAGATAAAATTACATTGAGTACTGGTGGATCAGGAGCTAAAAATATTGATGTAGTAGGATCTATTGGTTTGTCAGTTTATCCGAACCCTTCTGTTGATGTTGTGTTTATTGAAGGTTTAAATAGAGATTTGGCTAATGAAGTTCATGTGTATAATATGGCTGGAGCAGAATTTTTAGTTGATCTTGATACTGATAACTCAATAAATGTAGAAGGATTGGCTAAGGGGGTTTATTTTATAACAGTAATAAGCACTGAAAAAGGTAAGCAAACTGTAAAACTTATTAAAAATTAGTAAATAAGTTCTCCAAATAAAATGCTTTAACTTTGTGTTAAGCTAGATAAAATCCGAGTTTCAAAACTGAAACTCGGATTTTTTTATTTGAGATAGTATGTTTTTGAAATTACTGTTAAGTTGTAACGAGTGTGATTATTATATATTTATTCTGTCCGTAGTAATTATCAGAAAATATAATGTAAATTAATGCAACATTGTTGCATTAAGTAAAAAACACATTGTATATTGTGGCTAAATTGAGATAATTAAAAATATATGGATTTAGCTGTTAATAAATCAGATTCCCTTGGTATCGTTTCAAGTACATTATGTTTAATTCATTGCATAGCAACTCCATTTCTTTTTGCTACAAATGCTCAAATTGCAAATTTAGGGTCGTGGTGGTCAAATGTAGATCTTATGTTTCTGATTATTTCAGCTTTAGCTATATATAAATCTGGAACTAGAATTACAAAAAAATGGATTAGTACTGGGCTTTGGAGTAGTTGGGGTGTATTATTATTTATTATAGTTAATGAAAAAATGGGCTTGTTTAATATACCTGAAACAGCAATTTATTTGCCTTCAGTAAGTCTTATTGTTTTACATTTTTATAGTAGAAGATATTGTCAATGTAAAACAACTGAATGTTGTACTACTAATTTATTAAGAAGATGAACAAAGAGCGTGTAGAGTTTTTGGGAGATAATCATTTAGGTACTAAAGTAGCTACTCCGATGGTTAGTACTGCATTTGATAAAACTGATGAAGAGAAGATTGAGAATATTCAAAAGTATTTTCAAAAAATAATGGAAGAATTAGGTTTAGATATTACGGATGATAGTTTGTCGGGGACTCCTTATCGTTTTGCAAAAATGTATGTCAAAGAGCTTTTTTATGGACTAAATCCAAAACATAAGCCTAAGCTTTCAACTTTTGATAATAAATACGGGTATCAAAAGATGCTTATTGAGCAACAAATTAATATAGATTCTTCTTGTGAGCATCATTTTTTACCTATTATAGGAGAAGCTTATGTAGCATATTTCCCAGAAAAAAAGGTGATTGGGCTTTCTAAAATTAATCGATTAGTAGATTATTATGCACATAGGCCACAAGTGCAAGAAAGATTGTGTTTACAGATCTTAAAGGACCTTCAAGATGCATTAGGAACCCAAAGTGTGATTGTACTGATCAATGCTAAACATCTTTGTGTTTCTTCAAGAGGTATAAAAGATAAGAATAGCTTTACAACTACATTAGAATATGGAGGGCTTTTTGAAGAAAGGGAGCATCGAAATGAGTTTTTAAATACGATTGATTTAAATCATAGGCAGTAAAACTATGTTATAAGGAGTGTCTTTATACTTTTAATAAGTAATTAATGGAAGTTATTATTACTATAGTGGGTTTTTTAGGAGCAGGAAAAACTACTTTATTAAAATACTTAATAGAAAAGTTTGTAGAAAATGATTGGAGTCCTTTTGTTATTTTAAATGATTATGAAAATGCTAATTTAGATGCACAACAATTTGTTGGAAAATTAGATGCAAAATCCATAAAATCGCTAAGTGGTAGTTGTATCTGCTGTAGTGGTATTGTTGAACTAAGGAATATTGTTAATAGAATTCCTAAACGGGAAAAGGGAGTTACTCTTATAGAGGCTAATGGTACTTCGGACGCCTGCTCGTTGATGGAGTTTCTTGGGGTTGGTATAAACGATAGATTTCTTCCGCCTATTCAAGTGTCCGTGGTTGATGTAAATAATTGGAGAAAAAGGGGAGAGCACAATGAGCTTGAATCTAATCAAATACAAGTTTCTTCACTTATAATTTTGACACATCTTGATAGGATTACATCAATCAGAAAAAATGTTGTGATTAAGGAGCTTAATATTGTAAATCCTACGGCAAGAATCATTAAAATGAGTGAAATTGATATTACACTTTTTCCTTTGTTGTTGCCTACAAATAATGCAGCCAAAAAGTTTGAGCATTTGAAAACGCATTGGGCTTCTTCTTCAGTAGATTTACCAGATTTACCAAATATAAAATGTATTTATACTATCTGTAAATTAATTCCAGTAAGTATTCTTAGAGTGAAAGGTTGTGCTAAAATTGGGAAAGAAGAGTCATATACCTATTTTGAGCGTAAACCTGACGGGGAGTTAGTGATTAGAGCATTTAATGGAGTGCCGATAACGGGTTCTAAATTACTGACTATTGGTCCTGGAAGTAATCCTTTGATGCTTGAAAATGCAATTAAACAAAGTGTTTGTTTTTGAAGTGGTTTCATGGTATAATAAATTTTTTATTGCATAATTTAGGTTAAATTATTTTGAGGAATAACTATTTGCTATAAGGCTGTTTTAAGGTGGGGGTGTGTATTGAAACAAAGAGGCTGCCTAAAAATTAGACAGCCTCTTTTTAAAATTTGTAACTATTGTAAAGGGTATTGCAAAGTGTTTTTTTTTTTTTTTACTTACACTAATGATACTCTTTCAAAAGCAGTAACTTCAACATCACCTTTACTGGCAACAAACTCAGCTACGTTTTTAGATTCGTCCATAATAAAACGTTGATCTAATAAACATTTTTCGTGATCTAGAGTGGTGTTGTCAGAAATAAAACGCTCTAATTTACCAGGTAAAATACGATCCCATATTTTTTCAGGCTTACCTTCTGCTTTTAATTCCTCTTTAATAGTTTCTTCAGCTTTAGCTAAAATTTCATCATTTAATTGAGAACGAGAGATAAATAAAGGTACGTTTTTAAGAGTTTTACCTAAACGACCTAATTCAATATTATCTTTTTCTATGGCAGCAATACGAGCTTCAGTTTCAGAGGCTACATATTCAGGGTCAAAATCTTTATATGATAAAGTAGTTGCTCCCATTGAAGCTACTTGCATAGAAACGCTTTTAGCTAATTCAGCAGCACCATCAATAGCAGATGATAAACCAACTAAAGCACCAATTTTATTCCCGTGAATGTATGAACCAACAAAAGGAGCTTCTAAAACTTTATAACCACCTATTTCAATTTTTTCACCAATAACTCCAGTTTGCTCAATAAGTTTTTCTTGAACACTTAAGCCATTTTCATATTCAGCAGCTAAAAATTCTTCTTTTGAATTATAGTTTAAAGCAACATCGGCCATTTTGTTAGCCATAGTTACATAAGTATCATTTTTAGCAACAAAATCAGTTTCGCAGTTTAAAGACAAAACAACACCTCTAGTTGATTCGGCGTTAATTTTAGAAACTACTGCACCTTCACTAGAGTCTCTATCAGCTCTTTTTTCAGCGATTTTTTGCCCTTTTTTACGTAAAATGTCAATTGCTTTGTCAAAATCACCTTCAGCTTCAACTAAGGCTTTTTTACAATCCATCATACCTGCTCCGGTAGTCTTTCTTAACTTACCTACATCTGCAGCGCTTATTTTAGACATAACTATATGTTTTAAATTATGAGTTTAAATTTAAACAAATAAGTCGTTTAGTGAATGCAATGAGACCTTCTAAACGACTTATTTTAGTATTGTTAACTTAAAGTTAACCTGAAACCAAGGGTTTCAATTTTGTTAAAACAGTCTTTAGACTGAATTATTCAGCTTTAGCTTCTTCTGTAGCAGGTGCTTCAGGAGCGGCAGGTGCAGGTTTAGCTTCGGCCTTTGGCTCATTAGCTTTACTTTCTTTGGCTGCTTTACGCTCATTTAAACCTTCAATAATAGCATCACTTACGTATCCCATTACTTTGTCAATAGACTTAGAAGCATCATCATTTGCAGGAATAATATAGTCAACCTGACGTGGGTCAGAGTTGGTATCTACCATTGCAAAAATTGGAATGTTTAATTTTTGAGCTTCTTTTACTGCAATGTGTTCTCTTGTTATATCAACAATAAAAAGAGCACCTGGTAAACGAGTCATATCAACGATTGATCCTAAGTTTTTTTCTAACTTAGCACGTAAACGGTCAACTTGTAAACGCTCTTTCTTTGAAAGGGTGTTAAAAGTACCATCCTTCTTCATTCTATCAATAGTAGCCATTTTTTTAATCGCTTTACGGATAGTAACAAAGTTGGTTAACATACCACCAGGCCATCTTTCAGTGATGTAAGGTTGGTTTGCTTTAGCAGCTTTTTCTGCTACAATCTCTTTTGCTTGCTTCTTTGTTGCAACAAAAAGGATTTTTCTACCAGAAGCAGCAATCTTTTTCAAAGCTTCAGAAGCTTCGTCAATTTTTGCAGCTGTTTTGTATAAGTTTATAATGTGAATCCCATTACGCTCCATGTAAATGTATGGCGCCATGTTAGGATCCCATCTTCTAGTCAAGTGTCCAAAATGAACACCTGCGTCTAGTAATTCTTTTACTTCAATGTTGTTTGCCATTTTTGTAATAGTTTACGTTCCGTTTACTTTAAATTAGCAACACTACAGGTAGTGTTTAGATGCTAAACCAAATCTTGTTTCATTTTTTTTGTAAAAAGAGAAAACAAGTAACGACAACATGTTTTTTAATTTTTTTAATACTTCCAATCGAAATAGTAAAAACACCAAGTGTTTAACGTTTCGAGAATTGGAATTTTTTACGAGCTTTCTTCTGACCGAATTTCTTACGTTCAACCATACGAGGATCTCTAGTTAATAAACCTTCTGGTTTAAGCACTAATCTGTGTTCAGCATCAATTTCGCATAACGCTCTTGAAATTGCTAAACGGATCGCTTCAGCTTGTCCAGTGATACCACCACCATATACATTTACTTTTACATCGTATTTGTCTTCATTTTCTGTCAAAATGAAAGGTTGTTTTACTTTGTATTGTAAAGTTGCAGTTGTTAAGTAATCACTTAAATCTTTCTTGTTTACGGTTACTTTACCTGATCCTTCAGATAAGTATATACGTGCAACAGAGGTCTTTCTACGACCAATTTTGTGAATAACTTCCATTACTTAAATTCGTTTAAGTTAATAGTTTTAGGCTGTTGCGCTTCGTACTTATGACTAGCACCGTTAACCACTTTTAAATTGCGAAAAAGTTCAGCACCTAATTTGTTTTTAGGTAACATTCCTTTTACTGCTTTTTCAACAAGGCGCTCAGGTCCTTTGCCGAATAATTCTTGCGCCGTTAGGCTTCTTTGTCCACCTGGATACCCTGTGTGACGGATGTAAGATTTCTCACTCCATTTATTACCCGTAAGCTGAATTTTTTCTGCATTGATAACAATTACGTTATCGCCACAGTCAGCATGCGGTGTAAAACAAGGTTTGTGTTTTCCTCTTAATAGTTTTGCAACTTTAGAAGAAAGGCGACCTAAAGTTTGTCCTTCAGCGTCTACCAATAACCACTCTTTGTTAGCAGTTGCTTTGTTGGCAGATACTGTTTTGTAACTTAATGTGTCCACACTAATTAATTTTACTGATTATTAAACATTCCATTTCCCTGCATAAAACAGGGGTGCAAATGTATAACTATATTTTCAGATAGCAAAGCTTGTTTTGTTTTTTAGTGATTTAAAGTTGCGTGTTAAATGATTTTGTTTTATTTATAAGAGTTTGTAGGTCTTTAGGGGGGGGTTAAAATTAGGCACTCTTGTGTATTTTGATTTTAACTTTTAAAAAAGAGCAAAAGAGCAAAAGAGAATATGGTGGTTATTAGCTTTTGGCTTTTGGCTGTTGGCTTTGTGTTTTTGACAAAGTGTCGATAGTTAAAAAACAAAATGAATGTCTAAAGAGATAATGGCTTTCGGTTATCATTTAAACTATGGTGCTTTAGGTATAAAGTGATTTAATAAGGTATAAGGTGTAAGGTTTTAGGCAAGCTGGTTTTTTGTGATTTGGATGGGTTTCTATTTTGTTTTTTTATATAAATACTAAAATGTGGATTTATAATTAATACTTGCTGATAATGTGTTGTTTTTTGAAAGTAAAAGGTGTAAGAATAGTGTTAAAATTGAGTTTTTTTTACAGTCTTGTGTATAAGTTAAACATAGTAAATGTTGGTTTTATAGATAAATATTGAGGTAAAATCTTACAAATGTAAAAAAATAGAAACAGCGATTTTTTAAGAAGGTATAATCTTACATTTTAAAAAAATGTCAACACATTGTTTTTCAGTAGTTAAGTGTTTTTTTGTAAGAAATTTTTGTCTTGTTTATTTAGTTTTCTTGTTATTTAAAAACGTTGTTATTTGTATCATATCGAAAACAGGATATCCAAATATATTACTTTAAAAATATTAGCGTTATTTCAGTTGTTAAACTACACGCTAATTATTGTTTGTTATGCAAAAATTGTTATTTTTTGTTATTTTTCTCTTGGGAATTGTTAATGCTTTTGGGCAGCAACCAACTTCAATCACTATTGATATTGAATTTGGTTCTAATCCATCATGTGAGGGATCATTGGTTCAGTTAAAAGCTGTTCCAAGCGAGTTAAATTCAGCTTATCAGTATGATTGGTGGGAAATACCTCAAGAAGGTCCAGAGAACGGAAGAAGAAATAATGTGAAAAGAGTTTTGCCGGATGGGTCAACACAAGATGTGAGAGGGGTTGAAGGGCCAAATGGAGAAAACACATTCATTAGGGTAAATCCAAGGGTTACAACTTTATATGGAGTTCGCATTGGTGGAACTACAATGGAAATAACAATAACTGTTGATAAATCTCCTAATCCAGGTTTGAATTCATCTATTTTTTTGTGTGGAAAAACTAGTGATATAGATTTATTTGCTGAATTGGATGGATCTCCAGAAACAGGTGGAACATGGAGTCCAGGTAATGGTGTATATGATATTACAAACGTAAATGGAGGTGTGTTTACTTATACGGTAGATAAAGGCGGTGCTTGCCCTATTCAATCAGCCATAGTAACAGTAAGACCCTGTGGTATTAATGATGCAGATAATGATGGAGATTTAAATGATGTTGATACGGATGATGATAATGACGGTATTCCAGATACTGTAGAAGATGGTTTTTGTACACCGACAAGCTTAACGCCAACCTTCATTTTGGAAGAAGATTTTGGTTTTGGTGGACCTACCCGTAGTAAATTTGTAGAGGGAACAGGTTTGACATTTAATCCAGGTATTCCGCAAGATATAAATGGAAATGACGGGGAATACAACATAGCAACATCATTACATCTCTTTAATTTTAATAATGAAAGTGCGTTGTATATATCTACTGAAGCAAATGGTCATCAAGATGCAAATGGTGATACTGATGGTCGTTTTATGGCGATTAATATGTTAACGAGTTCATTTTTGTCAAAGCCAATATTTCAAGTTAGAGATTTGCCAGTAACTCCTGGAATTGAATACGATTTTAGTATGAGGGTGGCAAATTTGAATGGGAATGGAGGCGAGTTGCCTAATTTAAGAATTGAAATTATAGATCAGGCTACAGGAAGTACAATAGCAGATGCTGGTTCAGGAACTATACCTTATGAAAATGATAGATGGGTTCCTAAAGAAGCAAAATTTACACCAGCTCCTGGAGTGACTACAGTTGCGGTTGTAGTTACTAATCAGCAGTTAACACCGGGTAATGGTAATGATGTAGGGATTGATAATATCTTTTTGTCAAGGCTACAATGTGATTTTGACCGTGATGGAATACCAAACTCTGAAGACTTAGATAGTGATAACGATGGTATTTATGATATTGTTGAAAATAACGAAGGAGCAAAGGATGCCGATGGTGATGGACGCGTAGACAATCAAGCAGATTCTGGTAGCATTACGGCTATTGTAAATAGTGATAGTGATAGTAATCCGGATTATTTAGATGTTGACTCTGATAATGATGGTATTATAGATCATGTGGAAGCTATGGAAACGGCCAGCTATGTTGGTCCAAATGGTGCTGATGGAGATTTTAATGGGGTAGATGATAGTTATGATACCAATGGAACACCTATTGTGTTGGCTGATACAGATACTGATGGAACGCCAGATTATTTGGATGATAATTCAGATGAAGATTGTTTGGATGATACAGTAGAAGCCTATGATTTAGATGAAGACGGCGTTTCTGATATATTAAATGCGGCATTTAATGATACCGATAATGATGGTTTAGATGATGATTATGATACGGAAGTTTTAGGGAGGCTTACTAGTACTACCAATGGAACAAACGGGGGGCAGGAGCCAAGTATTTTTCCAGATGTACATAATCCAGGTGGGGATCGAGATTGGAGAGATGAATTTATTGCTACACCAATTGTGCTAACGGATGTAGCAGATACATGTCAAAGTGCTACAGCAGCTTTTAATTTATTTGATGAGTTAAATGCCGCACTAGCAGCATTAACACCACCAATTTCTAGTTTGCCAACTACTGGTACGTGGACTGTTCCTGGTGGTGGGAATACTGTCACAGGGGGGCATTTAGGTACCTTGGATGTGTCCACTACAATGGCTGAAATGGATTATGTATATACATTACCAAGAATAGGAACTTGCCCAGAAAGAACATTTACTCTACCTGTAGAGGTAACTCCAATAGCCTTTGCAGGTGAAGATGCTGTAATATCACGATGTACATCGGATCCTGTTTTTGATTTGTTTGATGAATTATTAGATCGAGCTGACGGCACTATGCCAAGTCCAGGAGGTGTTTGGACGGTAGGTACAACCACCACAGTGTTTGGGGCTGATGATAAAGGAGCTTTTGATCCAAGTTCAGATATGTTTGGAGTGTATACCTACACTGTCAGTGGAGGTGCAGGTTGCGGAAGTGATACGGCAACCGTTGATATTTCTATAGGCGGAGCAAACCCAGGAGTAGCGCCAACCTCACCAGTAATGTTCTGTAGAGACGATACAACCACTATAGATTTATTTACCTTATTAACAAATTCGCCGCAGTCAGGTGGTATTTGGACTTTACCTGATGGGGTAACTACTTTTGATGGCATGTTAACTCCATCAGCAGTTTCATTCACTTCTGGTATGTATACCTATGAAGTTAGTTCCGCAGGTTGCCCTCCAGGAAGTGTTGACGTAGAGGTGGTAATAACTGATATTCCTGTAATTGATGTTTTGGGAGCAAGGTGTGATGCTACTGGTCCTTCAGCAACAGTATATGAGGTTACAACTACATTAACTGGCTCTGGTACTGTTACAAGTGATTTTGGTGTAGTAGATTTAAGTGATCCAACAAGACCTAGGGTGACAGATATTCCAAAAAATCAAGATATTGTTTTAACAATTACACCAGCAGGGAACCCAGCTTGTAGTTTCACTCGAATGGTAACCGCTCCAAACTGTGATTGTCCGGTTGTTAATGATCCTACTAATCCTTCCGATGAGGTTATTTGCGAAGAGGATCCTATACCAGCATTAAGTGTAACCTTAGATGCAGGTTTGGTTGGTCGCTGGTATCTTTCTGATGGATCGCCCATTGCATCTGCTCAAAGTACAGATAGTTATACACCTACTGTAGATCAGTTAAGTGTTGGTGTAAATACGTTTGTTGTTGAGGCTGCTGATGCAACAGGTTGTCCAAGTAATCAGATTAACGTAAGACTAACTATTATTGAAAAACCACGAATAGTGTTGCCAACAATAGTTGAAAGTTGTGGAGAATTTGTTTTAGCACCACTTGCCGTTGGTAATTATTTTGATGCTCCTGTTGGTACTTTTAGTAGGACAATGATTAATGTAGGTGAAGTTTTTACATCTTCTGATACTGTTTATATCTTTGCAGAAAATATTGATTCAACTAGCGGTCAGGTATGTGCATCAGAGGAGGAATTTAGTTTTACAGTAAATCCATTACCAACGCCTGTTGCACCTACTATTGAAGCAGCTTACTGTAACAGCTTTGAGTTGCCACCTTTGGCAAATGCAGCAACTCAAAAATATTTTACTTCAACAGGAGGAGGAGGATCTGAACTTAGTCCTGGAGATGTGGTAACAAGTACACAGGAAATATTTATTCAAGAAACTTCAAGCGTAGGTTGTGTTGATGAAATCTCATTTACAATAAACATAGAAAATATTACCGGAGATCCAGGGACAAATGGGGTGTTAGATTTATGTATTAATGATATGCCAGTAAGTTTAATTAGTGGATTGCAAGGGAGCCCATCCGATAATGGGTCTTGGACACTTCCTGATGGTAGTGTAAATACAAATCCAAATTTTGAAATTGATCCTGCTACCGCGGATGCTGGTACGTATACGTATACTATAAATTCCACAACGGTTTGTACGGGACTATCTGCAGATGTTGAGGTGTCAATTTTGGGTATTCCAACACCAACATTACCTGCTTCGTTGGCTACAACAGCGCAATGTGAATCTTTTACCTTGCCAAGTTTGCCTGCTGGACAATTTTATTCAACAATATCTTTAGCAACCGATCCAACTATAACTGGTGATTTAGCCGAGGGTCAAGTTTTGGCATCTACTACTGATTTATTTTTAGTTGAAGAAAATGCCAATGGATGTAAAGGTGAAGTTCCTTTTAGAATAAGTATTGAAAACCTACCAGTTTTTGATTTAGTTGGAGGGAATGGTTGTGTTGATGATTCGGGCAACATTGTGCCTATTACAATTAGTACGCCTTTAAGTACTACGGATTACGATTTACAATGGTTGTTAAATGGAACAGCATTAGCAGGAGAAACCAATCCATCAATTGATGCAACAAGTATAGGTGATTACACAGTAGAATACACCAGTAGAACTTCTATGGGTTGTGGTGATTCAAAAACTACTTCAATTTTACCTATCGAGTCTCCAGAAAATTTAACCTTTAATGTAGGCTTAAATACGGTGGAGTTGTTTGTGACCAAAGGCGACAATTTATCTTATACGCTTATTGGGATTGACACCAATTATGTGGTTTCTCAAGTTGGAAATGTATTCCGTGGAGTGCCTCCAGGGGATTATGTAGCCACTGTGTCAAATGAGTGTGATTCTATATCCATAGATGTGCCTGTTTTTGGGTTTCCCGAATTTTTTACACCTAACGGTGATATAGATAATGAATCATGGAACGTAAAAGGGAATCCGGGTGATACAAAAATTACTATTAGTATTTTCGATCGATATGGAAGATTATTAGCAAGTTTTAACCCAGAAGGACGCGGTTGGAATGGTACTTACAATGATATGCATATGCCTGCAGATGATTATTGGTATTACGCCAAAACAGATAATGGAGAGGAATTCAGAGGACATTTTGCTCTACTAAGATAAACAAACAAGCACCTAAATTTAACTAATACTTACTACACATTTTAACTAATGGCCTACGCAATAAAATTTAAATTAAGATACCACAGTATCATTGGATTAATTACATTGTTTTTTTTAACAATAACAAGTTATTCTCAAGAGGGATTGCCTGTATATTCTGATTATTTAACGGATAATTATTATTTAATTCATCCGTCAATGGCAGGGGCTTCAAATTGTTCACAAATACGTTTAACATCCCGTAGATCTTGGATTGGTCAAAGTGATGCGCCTAGTTTACAAACCTTGAGTATTAATGGTCGTGTGGGACGTAGTTCGGGACTAGGCTTAAATGCATTTGCAGATGTAAATGGATTTCATAGTCAAAATGGAGTTTATGGTACTTATGCACATCACATTTTATTTTCTCGTGATGAAGTGGACTTAAACATGCTTTCATTTGGAATTAGTGCTGGAATTTTGCAGTACCAATTGGATGAGTCTAGTTTTATAGCGGCTGGAGATCCTTTAGTTGGGGGAAGCACAACTAATGCAACTAATTTTAATATGGATTTTGGGTTTTCATATTTTTACAGGGATTTTTATACGCATTTTACGGCTAAAAATTTAATTGAAAATGATGGAATTAATGAAACAGATTTAACTAGTAATTTGCGTAGATTCTTATTATCTATGGGAGTTGTGATTTCGAAATTTAATAGTCCATGGCAGTTCGAGCCTTCTTTTTTAGCTCAATACCGACAAGCATTGCAACAGACTACTGTTGATATGAATATTAAGGTGTACAGGAAATTAAAAAATAATAGAACTGCCTATGTGGGGGTGTCATACCGAAGAGCCCTAGATAATCCATCATTTGAAGATACGGCCAACCTATTAGTTCAAGAACAATTAAGTTATGTAAGTCCATTGTTCGGGGTTAATTTAGGAAAATTTAAATTCGCATATACCTATACAAAGCAGTTGAATGATGTGGTGTTTTCAAGTGAAGGATTTCATCAAATAACACTAGGGTATGACTTTGGGTGTCGTAAACAACGTTACCACTGTAACTGTCCTGCAATTAACTAAATAAGCTTTTTTTAGTTAGATTTTGATTTATAATTTATATCGAAAGATTTACTATTAGCTAAGCTTAAGTTGGTCAACACGGTTTCCTAATATTAAATCTTTCATTTCATTTGCTAAGTTGTCAAAGTTTTGTTTATGAACATGCTTAATAAATTTTCCTTGTTTGAGGACTAAAATTTCATCACAAGTGTCAGCCAGTGTTGAAAAAATATGAGATGAAATTAAAATTGTTTTGTTTAACTTTTTTAGTTTCTGAATGATTTCAACAATAATCATATTGCTGTGTATATCAACTCCGTTAAAAGGTTCATCAAAAATAAAGTATTCATTTTCTTGCAAAAAGATAGCGGTTAAGGCGAGCTTTTTTTTCATGCCTGTAGAATAGTTTGTGGCATATTGATTTAAGGGGAGTTCAAAAATATTTTGCTTGTCAATATCTTTTGCTTTTATGTTCCTTGCGTTAAGTAGTAATTGAATGTATTCTTTTCCTGTAATTTTGTCAAAAAAATAGGGCTCAGTCATTAAAAATCCTAGTTGATTTTTTAATTCGCTTACGCTAGAAATAATTGTGCCTTTGTGTTTTTCTAGTCCTGCAATACATCTAAATAAAGTGGTTTTACCTGCTCCATTTTCGCCCACAATTCCATAGGTAACTCCTTTGTTAAAAACAGTTGAAATGTCATCAAGTACTAGGTTTTTTCTGTATGATTTTGATAAATTTTTAATTTCAATCATTATAATATAAGAGTTAATTTTTTTAAGGATGATTTGTAAAAAAAAGGAATAAGTAGAAATAATATTGGAGGAAAAAGAAAAGATGTTCCTAAAAGTAAAGCTTGAGGGAGCTCTATTTTTTTTGGAAAATTTGAGTACTTAGCAATTATAAAACAAACTAAATAGGTGTAGTAAATTAACAGAAAAGTAATAATTATTAATATTTCAGTGTAAAAACGAATGCTTAATAAAATTATCATAGGCATACTCAATATGGTAGACTGTTTAATCCCTGTTTTTACTTTAGCAATTAGAAAATCTTTGGGTTTGCTGTGAAATGACCAAACATAAAATTGATGCTCTATATCATTATAAAAGCCCATAAAGGTTAAGAAACAAAGTAGTAATGCAAAAATACCAAGATTAAAATTAGTTACACCAACCGAAATAAAAGAAAAAAGATAGGCTAAAACTATGATGTAGAATCTTTTTCTAAAGCCAACTATAAACTCAAAAGGTTCTTTTAAAAATGGGACAGGAATTATTTTGTTAAAGCTTTTATTGATTTCAAAAAAAGCGAATATGACACTTAAGGCAAATAAAACGATGGTTTCCCAATACAATTGTTTGTAAATTAACACTATTATAAAGGCTAGGCAAACAATCAAATTTTCAATAACTCTAACATAGTAGAAATGTTTTGTATTAAAATTAATTTTTAAAAAATCGATATTTTCTTTTTTGTAAAACGATACTATCATAAAAATAGCAGCAGCACAATAGATAAGACTAGCGTATTGGCTAACAGTAAATAATCGTTCAGTTAAAAATAAAAAAGCAAATAATAATAAAAGATAGCCAAGTAATGGAGGTAATCCAAAATCGGTTAGTTTTCTGTTTAAAATTTTATATTTTAAAGTGAAATAAGTTAACATGTAGGGCTAGTGGTTTAAAAGCATCGATTCGAAATTAATATCTGATGATAGTATGAAAACGACCTTTTTTTAATGCTGTTACAATAAATGTTGTTAAGAATGAGTAACTATTCTTATAGTTCAGTACTACTTCCGGCTATTACTTGCCATTGTTTGTTAGCAAATTTCCATACTCTTAAAACTTTGTACTTTCCATCAATTGGATGATCAAAATAGGAGCCTTTCATTTCTATAATTACGGAAACAATAGCGTTATTATCAATAAAGTTTATTTCTTGATCAAAAGCTTTAATTTCATTGATTAACATGTTTCCAGAGCTGTAGGTTTGTAAATCGGTGGTTTTATTTATGGTTTGTCCATTTGGTAAGTTAAAAAGTAATTTTTCATGTAGCAATTGATCTAATTTTAAAACATCACAATGTCTCATAGCTGTTAAAATCTCTTGCTCATTTTGGATTATACTGTCTTTGTTTAGTATGTTCATTTAAAATAGAGGTTTTAATGATTATTGTGATTTGTCAGACTAAGTTAGTGTTTCAATAAATTTAAAAGAAATAGAAAGAAGGGAAAGATGCTAATGAGCATTGATTTAAGAATTGAATGTTGGGACTATTTTAAAATTTGCTAAACTGATTTAAATAAAGTAATTTGTGGTAATAATCATACTATGGCTATAGCAGTAAATATATTATTAGGGCTTATTATACTAATTCATTTATATATTGTGTGGTTCGAAATGTTTGCGTGGACATCCCGAGGGCCAAAAGTATTTCGTAGTTTTTCAAAAGACTTATTCCCTAAAACCAAAACATTAGCTGCAAATCAAGGTTTGTATAATGCTTTTTTAGTGGCTGGTTTGGTGTGGACTTTTGTAATACACGATGTTGTGTGGAAAACAAATGTTTCCTTATTTTTTTTAAGTTGTGTTTCTATAGCAGGTGTTTACGGAGCTTTAACAGCTGAGCGAAAAATATTTTTTGTACAAGCTATGCCTGCCATAATAGCGCTAGTGTTGATTTTGATAAAATAAAATTGACAAATAGTGGTATGAATTGAATTTTTTTTCATTTCACAACTCACAACTCACAACTCACAACTCACAACTCACAACTCACAACTCACAACTACCATTTAATGCGCTTCTAGCCAATTATCTCCAACACCTAATTCGACATCTAGGGGAACATTGAGTGTAAAGGAGTTTTCCATTTCGTGTTTTATTAAAGTAGACACTGTTTCTAATTCATTTTTAGGAACGTCAAACACTAATTCATCATGTACTTGTAAAAGCATTTTGGTCTTGTAATTACCTTCATTTAGGGTATTGTAAATGTTGATCATAGCAATTTTTATGATATCTGCAGCACTACCTTGTATAGGGGCATTCACCGCATTTCGTTCAGCAGCTCCACGTACTATGGCATTGGCCGAATTTATATCTTTTAAATATCTACGTCTGCCTAAAACCGTTTGTACAAAACCATTATCGCGAGCAAAATCAACTTGTTCGCTCATATACGCTTTTAGTTTAGGGTAAGTTTTATAGTAAGTTTCTATAAGTTCTTTGGATTCGGCGCGGCTTAAATTAGTTTGATTGCTCAGTCCAAAGGCCGATACACCATATATAATACCAAAATTAACTGTTTTGGCATGGCTACGTTGTTCTCGTGTTACCTCTTCTAAGTCAACTTGAAATACTTTAGCAGCAGTTGTGGCATGAATATCTTCGCCATTTTGAAAGGCTTCCATCATGGCAGTTTCATTACTCAAGGCGGCAATGATGCGCAATTCTATTTGAGAATAATCAGCAGCAACAAGCACATGATTTTTGTCGCGTGGAATAAAGGCTTTACGTACCTGTCTGCCGCGTTCAGTTCGGATTGGAATGTTTTGTAAGTTAGGGTTGTTAGAACTTAAGCGACCCGTAGCAGCAACAGTTTGAATGTAGTCTGTATGCACGCGTTGCGTATTGGGATTTACCTGAGCTGGTAAAGCATCAATATAGGTGCTTTTTAGTTTTGATAAACCTCTGTACGTTAATATGTCTGCAATAATTTGATGATCTTTAGCTAAATATGATAGTACATCTTCGGCAGTAGAATACTGACCTGTTTTAGTTTTTTTAGGCTTGTCAACCAATTTCATTTTTTCAAATAAAACTACACCTAATTGTTTTGGGGAACCAATATTAAAGGTTTCACCTGCTTGCTCATAAATGCGTTCTTCTAATTTAGTAATATCTTGATTTAATTCTGCCGAAAGGCCATTTAAAAAATCTTTATCTAAATTAATTCCCTCAATCTCCATGGCAGAAAGAACTTTAACTAATGGTAATTCTATATTATTGAATAATTCAAGAGTTTTAGCTTCTTTAAGTTCAGGAGTAAAATGAGTTGCTAATTGCAATGTGATATCAGCATCTTCTACGGCATATTCTGTTTGTTTTTCAACAGGAACTTGTCGCATGCTTAGTTGGTTTTTGCCTTTTTTACCTATAAGTTCTGTAATGGAAACAGGGGTGTAATTCAAATAGGTTTCGGCTAAAACATCCATATTATGTCGCATATCAGGATTGATGAGGTAATGCGCGATCATGGTATCAAATAAAGGACCTTTAACAGTAACTCCATATTTGTCTAATACTTTAATATCATATTTTAAATTTTGTCCTACTTTTTCTATGGATTCATTTTCAAAAAAAGGAAATAGCTGTTTAATTAATTTTTGAGCTTCATTTTTATCTTCAGGAAAAGGGAGGTAAAAACCATGTGTTTTTTCCCAACTAAAGGCTATACCCACTAATTCTGCTACTAATGGATCAAGGCTGGTGGTTTCAGTATCAAAGCAAACCCTAGTTTGTTGGTTTAAATTTTGTAAAAATAACTGTAAGCCTAAGCCCGAATTTTGAACTGTTTGGTAATGGTGTTCGGTACTATTTATAGTTTGTCTAGATGTAGTTTTGGATGCATTTTCAGTAGAGCCTTGGGCATCAAACAATGAAAATTGACCTGCTCCAGCGGTAGTGTTTGTTTTAACTTGTGATGGCTTTAGGGTTTCGGTAGTTGCGGGGTTGCCATCGGCATCAAAAAGCTTAAAAAACTGATCCTTCATTCTTCTGAACTCCAAATCCTCAAAAATAGAAGTTACTTTTTCGGCATTAGGTGCTGATAATTTATAGGATTTGGCATCAAAAGTAACATCACAATCAAGTTTAATAGTTGCTAACTGTTTTGATAGTAGTCCAAGTTCGGCATTAGCCGTAACTTTTTCCTTCATTTTTCCTTTTAATTCATGTAGATTTTCAAGTAGGCCTTCCATACTATCGTAAGCAGCAATAAACTTTTTTGCAGTTTTATCACCCACACCAGGTAAGCCAGGAATGTTGTCAACAGCATCCCCCATCATTCCTAAATAGTCGATAACTTGTTCAGGACGTTTAACTTCAAATTTTTTCTGAACCTCTTCAATACCCCAAATTTCAATACCATTACCCATGCGGGCAGGTCGATACATAAAAATATTTTCCGATACTAATTGTGCATAATCTTTATCGGGAGTGACCATATACGTTTGAAAACCCTCTTTTTCAGCCTGTTTAGCTAATGTTCCAATGAGGTCATCGGCTTCAACTCCCATTTTTTCAATAATAGGAATGTGCATAGCTTCTAAAATTTCTTTAATATAAGGTACAGCAATTTTAATAGCTTCAGGTGTTTCGTCTCTATTAGCCTTGTAGTCTGGGAAAATTTCTGTTCTAGCATGACTACCACCTTTATCAAAAGCCACGGCAAGGTAATCAGGGCGCTCGCGTCTAATTACATCTAAAAGGGAATTGGTAAAACCCATTATGGCCGAAACGTCCATACCTTTACTTGTAATTCGAGGGTTTTTTATAAGGGCATAATAGCCTCTAAAAATGAGCGCAAAAGCATCTAGTAAAAACAGTTTTTTATTGGAATCCATCTTAAAAAAATACAGGAGTTAACTTTGAGGGATTGAAGATACATTAAAAAAAGAAATGCTGCCATAAATGACAGCATTTCGCCCCAAAATAAAATTGATAACAACTAGTTATCAATGCCTTATATATCGTTTTAGTTTTTTAACTAAAGTATTCTCAAAAAGCATGTTAAATATACTACTTTATTTAACATTTTTGCCGTTTTTTTTCAAAAATTATCTTTTTTTAGCAGTCTTGAAATAACTTGTGTACTATAACTCCGCAAAGCTTGTTCTATTGTGTAGCAAGTGAGGAAATAAGAAATAATATTTATGATGAAATTTTTAATAATGTTAGCGAGTGTTTTTTTGGTATTGGAGCTTAGTTTTTCTCTACTGGCAATAAAGGTGTTTAAAATAAACCCTTTTTTAATATTAGGAATACAGATTTATAGTTTGTTTGCTTATGTTTTTTTTGTTTATCAAATAACCTCTTTTGATAGGTCGGCAGGAACAAGCCATAGTTTTTATTGGGGGGTAGGCTTTATGGTGTTGCATATAGTGCCTAAATTGATCGTTATTGCATTTTTGTTGGTGAGCCATTTGTTGTTATTAGTATTTAATGGTAACGCTTCTGCTGAAGAGATTGTGAGTAGACGTAAATTTATAGGGCAATTAGGTCTTGGTATTGCTGGATTACCTCTGTTAGGAATTATTCATGGTTTGTGGAAGGGGAAGTATAATTTTAAAGTAATAAAAAAGCAACTTTTTTTTGCAGACTTGCCGAAAGCTTTTGATGGTTTTAAAATTTTGCAAATATCAGATTTGCATTCTGGTAGTTTTGATAACGCCGATAAAATAAAATATGCGGTAGATTTAATAAATAAACAAGAAGCTGATTTGTTTTTGTTTACGGGGGATATTGTAAATACAAAAGCGGAAGAATTTCATCCATGGATAGCAACATTTAATAATTTGAAAGAATTTACATACGGAAAATTTTCTGTACTTGGAAATCATGATTATGGGGAATATGTTACTTGGCCTTCAAATAAAGAAAAGCAAGCTAATTTTGAAAACATAAAAGGACTGCACAAGAAGGTTAATTTTGATTTGTTGTGTAATGAAAATAGAAGTATTGAAAAAGAGGGAAGTCGAATTGAATTAATAGGTGTAGAGAATTGGGGAAAGAGTTTTAAAAAGGCGGGAGATTTAAGTAAAGCATCAATAGGAATTACTAAAAAAGATTTTAAAGTATTAATGAGTCATGATCCTTCGCATTGGGAGTATGAGGTTAAGGAGCATCCATTAAATTATCAATTAACATTAAGCGGACATACACATGGTTTGCAATTTGGAATTGAAATACCAGGTGTTTTTAAATGGAGTCCTATACAATATGTATATAAACAATGGGCGGGTATTTATAGTCATGCAGATCGATATATTAATGTTAATAGAGGTTTTGGGTTTCATGCCTTTCCTGGAAGGGTTGGAATTTGGCCCGAAATTAGTGTTTTGGAATTAAAGCAAAAGTCTTAATCACAAATAATGGTTAAAGCATAATATTTTAATTGTTAGTTCGTTGATATTTGAAGCGTAAATAGGCTTAAGCCAGTTATATTGATGCTTCATGAAAAAATATTATATTTACAAGATTAATTAAATTAATGCGAAATAATGTCAAAATTTGGAGATTTAATAGATATTTCGTCACCAGTGTTACTTGATTTTTTTACCGATTGGAGTGAGGCGTCAAAAGCAATGCATCCTGTATTGAGAGATGTAGCAGCGGCTATTGGAGATAAAGGGAAGGTGATTAAAATTAATGTTGATAAAAATGAAGATTTAGCAAGTGCTTTACGAGTAAACGGTGTGCCAACATTAATGATTTACAAAAATGGAAAAATGGTTTGGCGCGAGAATGGAGAGCAAGATGCCAATACTCTTATTGCTTTGATGTCAAGGTATGTTTAATTTTTTTTAATGTCTATAATTGAATAAAAATAGCCTCCCATAAATTCACTTTACAGAAGGCTATTTTAATAAAAGTTAATACTAGTTTTTTGAGATAAAACTTTATTCTATAATTGTGCTATCTTCAATTAGTTTGGATGTGTCGTTTAAAGGTGAACTTGTCTCTTCTTTATTGGCATCATAAGCCTCATCTTTGTCGTAAAAATTAGAAAACAATTCAAGGAAGCTATTGAATTCAGCAGCCTTTTCTTTAAGGATTTCTGTATCGTTGTTTATTAGTAATAAATCAACAACTGCACGGTAACGCTCAACCTGCGTTATGATATCTTCAGCGCTTTTGTATTGTCTTTCTATATTAAGACTAGCAAAATAGGCTAGTTTTTCTTGATATTTTTGAGCTAATTTTTGCCATAGTTCTCGTGCTTTTTCTTTTTCTCCAACTTGGTAGTAGCCACTAACGTAAGGCTCAACAAGGGTATAGTATTCATAAAATTCAATAGGGAGTTTGGTTACACCTAATTCAATAATATCTTTAGCTTTTCCTTTTTTACCTTCTTTAATTAAATTTTCAAATAAACGTGCTAAAGTACTTCTGTAAGTAATAGCATTTTTACGAGTTTCAGGATCGTGATAAATATCGGGACTATCTCCATTACCCCAATCCCATTTCATTACATTTTCATATAACTGATCGGTGTTAATACGGCCCATATCAAATGGATTATTCTTGTCTAAAGGTGTGCGTATTGGGACTAATTTATAGGTTAATCCAGTAAGTTGTAAATAATCCTTCATCCATAAATAATCATCATCACCAAAACTTCCGCCAGTAAAATAGATAGGGCGTTCCCAGTTATTATTAGCTAGCAGATCTAGCATGAGAAGCCTGTTTTTGGTTAAGATTTCATCTTTAATGCTAATGTCGATATGATCTACAATTAAATGAGCATCCTCAGGAGCAACAATACCATTGCGTAGTACTTTTTCTTTGTCAACAGGAATACGTATATGTTTTGAGGGGAATGTATTTGTAAAGGCACCACTTTGTAATTCGGCTTGTGTGCGTTTATCATCACTTTCAATAAAATCTAACCATGTTTTAATGTCTAGAGTATCCTCAGTTGCCTGCCTAAAAAAGATGACATCATTATTTCCCCAACGGTAAAATTTATGAGGTAATTGAGATGGGATAGGAGCACTTTTGTAAGCGGCACACTTCATTTGATCAATATACCAATCGGTAGCAAATAAACTAGTGTTTATGGTTCTAACATCAGTACGATATTCTTCAATATCTTGTGCGTACCAAAGGGCAAAGGTGTCATTATCGCCAATAGTATATAGGATAGCGTTTTCTTGGCAAGAATCTAAATACATTTTAGCCATTGCCTGAGCGGTGTATCGGTCAGATCGGTCATGGTCATCCCAGTTTTGAGAAGCTAATAATACTGGTGATCCTAATAACGTAATGGCAAATACAGTTGGTACGGCAGCTTTTGCCGAAATGAATTTTTTAACACTATTAAAAATAGCATAAGCTCCAAATCCAATCCAAATGGCAAACACATAGAAAGAGCCTACCAAAGCATAATCACGTTCTCTTGGTTCAAAAGGGCGCTCATTTAAGTAAATTTTTAAGGCTAAACCTGTGTATAAAAAGAAAAGCAATAATACCCAAAAATTCTTTTTATCATTTTGAAATTGAAATATAAAGCCAAATAATCCAATTAATAAAGGGATGAAATAATAGGTGTTTCTAGCTTTGTTTTTTAAATCATCAGAGGTTAAAAAGTCTTGATTTCCAATTCTTAATGCATCCAAAGACTTAATTCCACTAATCCAGTTGCCATCTGTGTCTGTGTATTTTCCTTGATTATCATTTTGTCTTCCAACAAAATTCCACATAAAGTAACGCCAATACATGTATCCGAATTGGTATTCAAACATATATCCCAAGTTTGCAAATAATGAAGGTTTTTCAACATTAATATAGTCACTAAATTGACTTAAAAATTTCGAATATTCTTCTAGACCAATACGCTTGCTGTTAAAGTCTTTTTTGAATTCACCAACTACTCTACGTAAATCTTTATCTTTAGCATATTCTTTTTTGATAGTAAATTTTAAAGGGCCAGTAAAGCGTAAATAATTTTCAGCATTTTCGCTACTCCACATTCTAGGAAGTATGGCTTTATGCTTGTCTTCAAAATTTTGTTGAGCGTTTTTGTATTTATTTACAATAATATATTTCCCTTTTTTTAAATCTTTCTCGTATTTAGGTTTGCCGTCATAATAAGGATTTACTGGGTCAAGGCCTCCGTATATTTCGGTAAATTGAGGTCCGTAAAAAAGATGAGTTTCTTGGTATTGTTCTCGGTTATAATAAGCAAGTAATTCACGGGCATTATTAGGGTTGTTTTCATTAATTACGGTTCCGGCATTAGCTCTAATAGGTAGCATTAACCAGCTAGAGAATCCTATAAAAATAAAGACGACACAAAGGATTAATGTGTTTAATTGAATATAGCCTTTTGAACGTGTATATTTTAATCCAAAATAAAAAATAGTAATAGCAAGTAATCCAACAATAATGGTTCCCGAGTTAAAAGGGAGTCCTATGGTGTTTACAAAAAATACTTCGGCAACACCAAAAAAAGAAAGACTGTAAGGAAGCAGTAATTTAAAAATAAACATTAAAACAGCAACCACAGAGGCATTAGCTATTATAAAACTTTTTAATGTTACTTTGTAGTTTTTAAAATAATATAAAAATCCAATGGCTGGTATGGTTAATAATCCCATAAAGTGCACTCCGAAGGATAATCCAATAACAAAGGCAAGTAGTATCAACCATTTATTGCCTCTAGAGGTGTGCATATCGTTTTCCCAACGCAGGCCTAGGTAGAATAAAATGGACATAATACAGGATGCCATAGCATATACTTCGGCTTCAACTGCATTAAACCAAAAACTATCTGTAAAAGTAAATGTTAAAGCACCAATAGCAGCACTTCCTAAAATCATGTATTGTTCGGAAAGTGTGTATTCTTTTTTTGAAATTTGTGAAACTAACTTTTTTAACAAATAAGTTATGGACCAAAACATAAAAAGAATGGTAAAGGCTGATGCAAAAACCGACATCATATTTACCATTAATGCAATATGTGCTTTGTCTGGACTAAAAACAGAAAAAAAAGCACCCAGCATTTGGTATAAGGGAGCTCCAGGTGGATGTCCGACTTGTAACTTTGATGAGGTGGAAATGTATTCTCCCGCGTCCCAAAAACTGGCCGTAGGCTCTACTGTTAGGCTATAGGTGGCGAATGCAATGATAAATACAACCCATCCAATAATAATGTTCCATTTTTTGAAATCAAAAGCTTTCATGAAATTAGCTAAATTTAGTTGAGCGAATTTACTAATTAAAACTTTATAGAAACGCTATTGTTACAGGAACATTGTTCTGATAATACAGAAGGAATATAATATTGAAAATTTAAGAAGATGAAATTTATTAGTAGGGTGTCGTTTCTAAGTGGTCTATTAGTCTTTTTTTTAAGTGTTGCGGTCTAATGATCTAAATTTTGGAATTCTAGTAAGTTTAATTAAATAAATATTATTTCACTGAAAATAGGGGTTTTTGTTATGAATTGCCTTTATAAATTGCTCATTATTAAATTCTAACTTAAAATTTTAGTGAAATGAAAAATTGTATTAGTGTTAAATTTTTGAAAGTAATTGCTTCTTTATTAGTGTTGTTGCTTTTTAGTTGTGAAAAAGAAGCTTTAAATGAAGAAGAAGACTTGTCGACACAAACTTTAAATGATGTTAATTTAAGAGTTTTTACTGAATACTCTAAATGGTTGACTTCAAATAGAAATGGATTTTTCAATACTACAGCAAAGCTAGTTAATAGTAAAAAAATTACTGGAATTAGGGTAAGAGAACAATCAGGTTACGGTATTGTAAATACATCGATAATTTACAGAAATGAAAGGTCTAAATGGACAACAACAAATGGAAGAGGAGTTATTAAAACAGCTTCTTTTTCAAATCCTAATGATTATGCGACTGGAATCGAAGTTTCTGAGCAATATGGATATGGGGTAATTGATATAAGATTGATTAGTCAAAATGGAAGAAAAACACCTTGGGTAACAAATAATAAAAGAGGGACTAGGATATTGAGTTATAGAGCGCCAAAGGGAAGGATTATAACTGGGTTGCAAACAAAGGAGCAACATCATTATGGAGTAATTGATGTAAGGGTTTTGCTAGGTTTAGAAGGTGTGTCAAGTCCAAACCCAATTTCAAACCCAATTCCAAATGTTAATTGTAAAACGCTTCCTAATATTAAAGCTAGAAATGAATTTCGTTGGGCGGTTTTACATCCAGTGACAACTGATGCAGTTGCTGATGAATATGAATGGACAGTGTCGGGTAATGGTCATGTAGGTTATATTGATGGTGGTTTTGTGTTAAGGAATAGATTGGTGACTAAAGAAGCTAAAGTTGATGTATTTATGGGGGTTGGTAATGGTATTGGTTATGATTCCAAAACACCAGTTTCATCTTCTAGAAAAGGAATTTCTATATCACTCAGAGTGAGAAGGGGCAATTGTTGGTCTGATGTTAAAAAGATAGAACGCCCTTGTCCAACTTGTCGCTAAAGCGGGGTAGATGTTTTTTTAATAAAATGTTCTATTTAGTATAGTCATTTATTAAATTGTAATAAATTTATATTCATAGAAATATATTACGGTTTTTAATCGTAACATATTTCTATGAATATTCACTTTTTGTAAATCTATCTTTCTGGAGGTTGTTACCAAAATAACAATAAATTGGTCTAAAATTCTAATTTCTTTTTGCGTAATTCAAAATTTTGACCTAGGTATACTCTACGGACAGTTTCATCTTCTGCCAGCTCCTCAGGTATGCCAGATTTTAGAATACTTCCTTCAAACATTAAATAGGTTTTGTCGGTAATAGCTAAGGTTTCTTGTACGTTGTGATCTGTAATTAATATTCCGATGTTTTTGTCTTTTAATCGAGCAACAATACGTTGGATGTCCTCTACGGCAACTGGGTCAACACCAGCAAAAGGCTCATCGAGTAAAATGAAATTTGGACTGGTTGCAAGGGCGCGAGCAATTTCGGTTCTACGACGTTCCCCGCCACTTAATAAATCTCCACGGTTTTTTCGGATATGTCCTAAACTAAATTCATCAATAAGAGATTCCATTTTCATGTGCTGCTCTTTTTTTGAAAGTTTAGTTAATTGTAACACGCTAAGAATGTTTTCTTCAATGCTTAATTTTCTGAAAACAGAGGCTTCTTGAGCCAAGTAGCCAATTCCGTTTTGGGCCCTTTTGTACATGGCGTAATTGGTAATATTTGTGTCGTCCAAGTAAATGTTTCCTCCATTGGGTTTGACAAAGCCAACAATCATATAAAATGAAGTGGTTTTGCCAGCTCCATTAGGTCCAAGTAATCCAACAATTTCTCCTTGATTTACTTCCAATGAAATTCCTTTTACCACTTTTCGTCCTTTATAGGACTTCATTAAATTTTCTGCTCTTAACTTCATAATACGTTACTTATTAGGGTAAAATTACTTTAATTTTTCTTGCTTTTTAAGTACTGATTTAGAGATAAAAATACTTATTTCATACAGTATTAAAATAGGTATGGTAACAATTACTTGACTAGCAATATCTGGTGGAGTTATTACCGCAGCTAAAATAAGTACAATTACTAAAGCGAATTTTCTGTATTTTTTAAGTATTTCTGGAGTTACAATGCCCACTCTTGATAAAAAATAAATAATAATAGGAAGCTCAAAAACCAAACCACACGCCAGTACAGATGCTCTTATGAGTGCTATGTAACTGGATAGGTCAAATTCGTTTAAAACTTCATTACTAACATTATAACTTCCTAAAAAATTTATAGATAAAGGAGTAATAATGTAGTACCCAAATAGGACGCCTAAAAAGAATAAAAGTGACGAAATGAAAATAAAACCTTTAGCTGTTTTTTGTTCGTGAGTATGCATGGCAGGTTTAATAAATCGCCAAAATTCATAAATAACATAAGGGAATGATATGATAAAGCCAGCGGTAATAGCTGTCCAAATATGGGCTGAAAATTGTCCTGCCATAGTTCTGCTTTGAATAATAAAAGGAAGTTTTTCTAAGCAAAAGCTTTCGTCAAAACCTAATGATTTTGATAGGTTGCAAAAAATGCGGTAGGTTAAAAAATCTACTTTTTTAGGACCAAAAAGAATGGTATCAAAAATAAAACCTTTAGCAATAAAAGCAAAAATTCCTGCAATTAGCACTCCTAATGTTGCTCTTATTAAATGCCATCTTAATTCTTCAAGATGGTCTAAAAAAGACATTTGTTGTGGATTTTTAGAATTTAATTGTTTCATGAATTGGTTTTGTAGGCTGTAAAATGGGGTAAAGATAGGCTTTTAGATAATTTGTGTGCTAATTTTTTTTTTTGTTAATTTGAAGTTAAATAAGTGTCAAAAATTAACTATGGCTGTATTGGGAAGTCATAGTGTAATTGTAAGTCTTAAAAAAAATATAATTTTTGATCTTCATTATAAGCGGGGCTTCGTGAATTTAAAAAAGTTTTTTGCTATCTTTAATAGATGTAAGATTATTTTAAATAAGAATATATATACAATACCGTGAATCAGAGCGAACTACAGAAGGCTTTAAAGAAATATTTTGGATTTAGTCAATTTAGAGGATTGCAGGAGCAGGTAATAAAAAGTTTACTTCAAAAAAAGGACACTTTTGTTATTATGCCAACAGGTGGAGGTAAGTCTCTATGTTATCAGTTGCCCGCTTTAATGAGTGAAGGGACGGCTATTGTGGTTTCTCCTTTGATTGCATTAATGAAAAATCAAGTAGATGCCATTCGAAGTATTTCTTCAGAAAATGGAGTTGCTCATGTGTTAAACTCATCGTTAAATAAAACGGATGTAGCTACAGTAAAAGAAGATATTTCGAATGGAGTAACCAAATTATTATACGTAGCACCAGAATCTTTAGTAAAGGAAGAATATGCGGAGTTTCTAGCTTTACAAAAAATTTCTTTTTTAGCGGTTGATGAAGCGCATTGTATAAGTGAATGGGGGCATGATTTTAGGCCCGAATACCGTAATTTAAGACGTATAATACAAAGTATTGGAGATAATATTCCTATCATAGGGCTTACAGCAACTGCAACTCCTAAAGTACAAGAAGATATTTTAAAAAATTTAGGAATTTCAGGAGCTAATACCTTTAAGGCTTCATTTAATAGACCTAATTTATTTTATGAAGTAAGACCTAAAACAACAAATGTAGAAACGGATATTATTCGTTTTGTAAAACAGAATACAGGGAAAAGTGGAATTATTTACTGTTTAAGCCGTAAAAAAGTAGAAGAATTAGCTCAAGCGCTTCAGGTAAATGGTATAAATGCAGTGCCTTATCATGCCGGATTAGATGCAAAAACTCGAGCCAAACATCAGGATATGTTTTTAATGGAAGATATTGATGTGGTGGTGGCAACTATAGCTTTTGGTATGGGAATAGATAAGCCCGATGTGCGTTTTGTAGTACATTATGATATTCCAAAAAGTATTGAAAGTTATTATCAAGAAACAGGTAGAGCAGGTCGCGATGGAGGAGAAGGGCATTGTTTGGCTTACTATGCTTATAAAGATATAGAGAAGCTAGAAAAATTTATGAGTGGTAAACCCGTGGCTGAACAAGAAATAGGGAATGCTCTTTTGCAAGAAGTAGTTGCTTTTGCAGAAACATCAATATCGCGAAGGAAATTTATACTTCATTATTTTGGAGAAGAATTTGATGAAACTACTGGTGATGGAGGTGATATGGACGATAATGTGCGAAATCCTAAAAAACAGCATGAGGCTAAGATTGAAGTAGCTCAGTTGTTGCATGTGGTTTCAAAAACAGGAGGTATTTATAAATCTAAAGAAATTGTAAATACACTTATCGGTAAAGAAAATGCTATAATAGTATCCCATAAAACACAAACAAAACCTTTTTTTGGTAGTGGTAAGAAGCACGAGGATAAGTATTGGATGGCATTAATTAGGCAGGTGCTTGTAGCGGGGTTTTTAAAAAAAGATATAGAAACTTATGGGGTGCTGAAAATAACTCCTAAAGGAAATGAATTTATAAAAAAACCCCTGAGTTTTATGATGACCGAAGATCACTCTTTTGAAGATTCTTCAGTTGCTACATCGGTAAAATCAGGAGGTGTTAGTACGGATGAAGCTTTGTTAAAAATGCTTAAGGATCTCAGAAAAAAAGTGGGAAAAAAGCTTAGTGTGCCTCCTTTTGTTGTGTTTCAAGATCCTTCATTAATAGATATGACATTGAAATATCCGATTACTATTGAAGAATTATCAAACGTTCATGGTGTTGGTGAGGGGAAAGCAAAGAAGTATGGGAAAGATTTTTTAAAGTTGATTTCGGAATATGTCGATCAAAATGATATTGTGCGTCCTGATGATTTTGTGGTAAAAACTACGGGAGCAAATAGTGCACTTAAATTATATATCATTCAAAATGTTGACCGAAAATTGCCTTTGA
Source organism: uncultured Aquimarina sp. (assembly GCA_947498765.1). Taxonomy (GTDB): domain Bacteria; phylum Bacteroidota; class Bacteroidia; order Flavobacteriales; family Flavobacteriaceae; genus Aquimarina. Next base: position 204,860 of record CANMLG010000005.1, on the reverse strand, counting down.
CGGATATAGCAGATGCTAAAGGTATGAATATGGAGGATTTTATTGCTGAAATGGAAGCTATTGTTTATAGTGGAACTAAGTTGAATGTTGACTATTGGTTAGAGGATATTTTAGATGAAGATCAACAAGAGGAAATTCATGATTATTTTTTAGAAGCAGAAACGGATAGTATTCAAGAGGCGCAAGAAGAATTTGATGGTGATTATGAAGAGGAAGAGCTTCGTTTATATCGAATAAAATTTATTTCCGAAGTTGCAAATTAAAGAAGCTATTATTTGTTAAGTAGTGATTTTTTTTTTTTTTTTTTGAATTAATAGTAGTTGTTTAATTAGTGAAAAAGTAAGCTAAAGTAGGTAATAAGGAAGTTGAAAGCTTGTTTGTCTTAACTTCTTAACTTCTTAATTTTTAACCTTCGTAAATTTGACCTCTATGTGGTTTTAGAGCATCGCGTACAGGTTTCATCTCATTTTCTTCAACAACTAAAAAAGCAATACTGTGCATTTCTGAAAAAAATTCTGTTCCTGTTATTTGAAGCGAGAGCTTTTCTGTTGCAGCATATTCTTTTAAATGAATTTCATGATGTAAGGCTGTTTTGTTTGCTACTGGTCCTTTAAAGTCCCAAATTAATTTTAATTTACGATTCATAATATAGTGTTTGTGTTTTGATAAGTAGGTGATTATGTTGTTTTAGTACATAATGAAACGGCAGTGTTTGTAGAGGTTAAAGCTAAGATATAAACGTTAATATATAATGCAAATTAGATTCGACTTGTCAAACCTACGAATATTACTATTTTTGTACGATTAATAAGTTAGGAATTTTAAGTGAAAAGGCAACAAGTTCAATTTTTGATAGTGATTTTGATTTCAGTAATAATGGCCTCATGTCAGTTATTTGAAAGTAAATCGGATGCTCGTGTTGTAGCAAGAGTGCATGATGCTTTTTTGTATGAAGATCAGTTAAAGGATTTTAATATTCCTTTGGGTTTAACAGAAAAAGACAGTGTGGCTTTGTTGACAGAGTATATTGATGATTGGGCAACAAAGCAATTATTGTTATATGAATCCAAACAAAATATGACACAAAAAAAACAAGCTAAATATGATAAGTTTGTTGAAGATTATAAAATAGATTTATTTGTTAGCGATTATGAAAATGGATATGTGCAAAAAAAATTAAATACAGTTATTTCGGACTTAGAAATAGATCAATATTATCAAAAACATCAACAAAGTTTTTTGTTAAAAGAGGATTTGGTAAAAGTGCGTTATATTCATTTGCCATTAAGTTATACAAATACTTCTGCCACAAAAAAGCTATTTACTCGTTTTAAAGTTGAAGACCAAATTGAATTGAAAAAAATTCAGCTTGGTTTTAAAAAGGTAGATTTAAATTTAGAAAATTCTTGGAGTACTTTTGATGAACTGCTCACGGCAGTTCCTAGCATAAGTAACTTTAAAAAAAGTTCTTTATTAATACCAAATAAGTTTTTTCAATATAAAGATACTAATGGTAAGTATTTGATGAAATTTGAAGATGTACTATTAATTGGGCAGCCCGCACCAGTGACATATGTAAAGGAGACCATTAAACAAATAATATTAAATAAGCGAAAGCTTCAATTAAAAAAACAACTTGAAAAAGAAATCGTTAAGGATGCATTGCAAACAAAAGACTACACAATTTTTGAATAAAACAGCCTTGTATGTAGGTTTTTGTTTTGGTTTTTCAACTTTTGCACAAGAAATTGTGATTGAATCACCAAATGAAGCCGTGGAGGAGAAAAATGAAGAAACGCAGACTGCTCGTCAAAAAGTGGATGGTATAGTTGCTGTTGTAGGTGATTTTATAGTATTAGATAGCGACGTAGATAAAGCCTATATTGATTTGAAAAACCAAGGAGTTTCTATAGCGGAAATTAGTCGTTGTGAGCTGGTTGGTAGTTTGTTGGAAACAAAACTGTATACGCATCATGCTATTCAGGATAGTATTCCAGTATCAGATCAGCAAATTCAACAGCAGGTAGAGCAACAGCTGGATTACATGAAAAAACAGCTGGGTAATGAAGAAAAAGTACTTAAATTTTATCGTAAAGATAATATCGTTGATTTTAAAAAAGAATTATTTGACTTAGGTAAAAATCAACGATTATCGCAGTTAATGCAGCAAAAAGTGGTAGAAGAGGTTGCTGTAACGCCAGACGAGGTAAAGCAGTTTTTTAATACGATACCTGAAAGTGAAAGGCCTCTAATTGATACAGAAATAGAAATTTCGCAAATTGTAATAAAGCCACAGCCTTCGGCAGCTGAAATTAAGGCCACTGTTGATCGTTTAAATCAGTTTAGAACCGATGTGCTTGAAAACGGAGCAAGCTTTGCTACTAAGGCAGTATTGTATTCGCAAGATCCTGGTTCACGTTCAAATGGAGGAAAATATACTATTTCAAGAACGGATCCTTTTGCAAAGGAGTTTAAAGATGCTGCTTTTAGCTTGCAAGTGGGCGAAGTAAGTAAGCCTTTTAAAACAGATTTTGGGCATCATATTGTAACCGTTGATAAAATTAAAGGACAACAAGTTGATGTGCGTCATATTTTGTTAATACCAGAAGTAAGCAGTAAGGATTTAGAAAAATATGAGAATCATGCCGATAGTATTCGTACTAGGATTACTTCGGGAAAAATAAAGTTTGAAGACGCTGCTAAATTATATAGTGATGAAAAAGAAACAAGATCGGATGGTGGGAAGCTAATAAATCCTGTAACACAAGATACGCGTTTTGAACTTACAAAAATTGATCCTATATTGTACGGGCAAGTATCTAATTTAAAGGAAGGTGAAGTTTCTAATATTATTGAAGATAGAAATAGAACTGGTGGTAAATTTTTTAAGATTGTAACAGTTTCAAAAAAATACCCTGAGCATGAGGCTAATTATGCAAAGGATTATTTAAAAATAAAAGAACTGGCTTTAAAGCAAAAGCAACTGAAGGCAGTGAAGAAATGGCAAGATGAAAAAATTGTAGATACGTACGTTAAAATCAATGAACCCTACCTTAATTGCGATTATAATAGTGATTGGGTAAAAAAATAAACTGAATGTCAGACGTAAAATCTGTTGAGCAACTAGTTAGTAAACATGTTCAATTAAAGAAGGAAATTTCAAAAGTTATTATAGGCCAGGAAGCAGTAATCGATCAGATACTGCTTTCTGTTTTTGCAGGCGGTCATGCCTTATTGATTGGAGTGCCAGGTTTGGCTAAAACCCTTATGGTAAATACAATTTCAGAAGTGTTAGGTTTGGATTTTAAGCGAATTCAGTTTACGCCAGACTTAATGCCAAGTGATATTTTAGGGAGTGAAATTTTAGATGATTCTCGTCAATTTAAGTTTATTAAAGGACCAGTTTTCTCTAATATAGTATTGGCCGATGAAATCAACCGTACGCCACCTAAAACTCAAGCCGCTTTGTTGGAGGCTATGCAAGAAAAGTCAGTTACAGTATCGGGAAAACGTTACGAGTTATCAAAACCTTATTTTGTATTAGCTACTCAAAATCCTATTGAGCAAGAAGGTACATATCCATTGCCAGAAGCACAATTGGATCGTTTTATGTTTGCAATTCAATTGGATTACCCATCATTTGCAGAAGAAGTGGCGGTAGTAAAGAGTACTACCGGGGTTCAAAAAGAAAAATTACAAGCTTTGTTTACGGCTAATGAAATTATTGAAATGCAGCAATTAGTGCGTCGTATTCCAGTAGCGGATAATGTAATTGAATATGCTGTAGGTTTAGTGGCAAAAACCAGGCCTAATACAGAAGCCGCTTCAGAAATGATCGCAAAATATGTAGATTGGGGGGCAGGTCCCCGAGCTTCGCAAAATTTGATTTTAGCAGCTAAAGCCCATGCAGCAATACAGGGAAAATTTTCGCCCGATATTGAAAATGTACAAGCGGTTGCTATTGGAATTTTGAGACATCGTATTTTGAAAAATTATAAAGCAGAAGCGGAAGGAGTAAGTATGGAAACAATTATTAAAAGCTTGTTTTAATAAAATAATGATTTTTGAGTTTTATGGCTTAAAAAGGATCTAATTGTATTTTTTAGTAAGAAGAAAGAAACTGCCAAATCTTCTTTTTTTATATGTGAACAACGTTCTTACTGAAAGTAATATGTAGATTTACTATGGTATAATTTAGTACCTTTGAATTCCTTGGTATGTTGAATTTTAAGTGAAATCAGATGAAAATAATAATAAGATTAACCATAATTACAGGGCTGTTTTTTGCAACTCTTCAAGCTAGTGCACAGGAAAAGATATCTATTACAGAAAAGACAACTGTAGCTCCTGTTTTAGATACGTTAACATTGAAAGGTGTAGAGGAAATGAAAAAAAAATGTGCTGAAAATAGTAAGAAAGCATGTTGCTTGAAAAAAGCTATTGCGGAAACAGTAGAATCGAAAAAGAAATTGTTTAAAAAGAAATAAAAGGACGCAGCGTAGTAGTAAAATAAAATAAAGATATTGCCTCGATAACTATATGATTATCGAGGCTTTTTTATGTTTATGCTTTTTATGATTTTAAAAATAGAAGTTAATGCTAATAAAATCGTAAATTTGCACCACTTTTTACAAAGCAATTATGAGAACAAAATCCCTGAAAAAGAATAAGATCAATGTAGTTACATTAGGATGTTCAAAAAACGTGTATGACTCAGAAGTATTAATGGGTCAATTAAAGGCTAATAATAAAGATGTGGTACATGAAGAAGAAGGGAACATTGTAGTTATAAATACCTGCGGTTTTATAGCTAATGCTAAAGAGGAGTCTATAAATACTATTTTAGAATACGTTCAGAAAAAGGAAGAAGGAGATGTAGATAAGGTTTATGTAACAGGATGTCTATCGGAGCGCTATAAGCCAGATTTACAAGAGGAAATTCCTGATGTGGATCAGTATTTTGGAACAACAGAATTGCCACAGTTGCTAAAAGTGCTTGAGGCAGATTATAAACATGAATTAATAGGAGAGCGTTTAACAACAACCCCTAAAAATTATGCTTATTTAAAAATAGCCGAAGGTTGTGATCGTCCATGTTCATTTTGTGCTATTCCCATAATGCGAGGAAAACATAAGTCGACACCAATTGAAGATTTAGTGATAGAGGCAGAAAAATTAGCCGCAAATGGAGTTAAGGAATTAGTGCTAATAGCACAGGATTTAACTTATTATGGATTGGATTTGTATAAAGAACGCCGTTTAGCAGATTTATTACGCGCTTTTGTAAAAGTTGAGGGAATTGAATGGATTCGTTTACATTATGCTTTTCCTACTGGTTTTCCAATGGAAGTATTGGAAGTAATGAAAAATGAGTCTAAAATTTGTAATTATATTGATATTCCATTACAGCATATTGCTGATCCGATTTTGAAATCAATGAGAAGAGGAACAACCAAAGCTAAAACAACCAAACTTTTGCAGGAATTTAGAGAGGCGGTTCCAGAAATGGCTATAAGAACAACACTTATTGTGGGATATCCAGGAGAAACACAAAAGGATTTTGAAACACTTCGTGATTGGGTGAAAGAAATGCGTTTTGAACGTTTAGGTTGTTTTACTTATAGTCATGAAGAAAATACACATGCTTTTAATTTAGAAGATGATGTTCCAGAGGATGTAAAAATAGCACGTGTTAATGAAATTATGGATATACAATCGCAAATTTCATGGGAGCTAAATCAAGAAAAAATAGGTAAAACATTTAAGTGTGTTATTGATCGGAAAGAAGGAGAGCATTTTATTGGTCGTACAGAATTTGATTCGCCAGATGTGGATAATGAAGTGCGTATTGATGCTTCAAAACATTATTTAAAAACAGGCGAGTATGTAAATATAAAAGTGTACGATGCTGCTGATTTTGATTTATACGGTGAGCCAGTGTAGAGTGCACTTTTATTGTGTATGTGTATTGTGATTTACTGTTTGTGCCTGAATTTTTTAAATTACTTTTTTTTGGAAAAAAAATAAGTAATTCGTAATTCTAAATTCGTAATTTCGACAGTATTTCAAAATACTAATTATGCCTTTAGATACAGACTGTATTTCATTTAAAGAGACAGGTTTTTTTTCTTCCCTTATATGTGACTATTTAGATCAAAAGCAAAAACTTGAGCCCTTTTATAGTTGTTTCCCAAGTATGACTAATTTTAAGGCTAAGATAAAAGAAAAAGGAGCTTCTTTTTCGGATAAAAACAGGCAAGTATTAGTTAAAAGTTTAAAAAATCAATATGATAATATCATAGTAACTGAGCAGTCTCAAAATAATATAGAATTAGTAGTAAACGAAACTACTTTTACAGTTACTACAGGACACCAATTAAACTTATTTACCGGACCATTATATTTTTTGTATAAAATTATTTCGACAATAAATCTTACCGAAAAGTTGAAAAAAACTTATCCAGAGTATGATTTTGTTCCTATATATTGGATGGCTTCCGAAGATCATGACTTTTTAGAAATCAATTATTTTACGCTTCATGGTAAAAAGATTGCTTGGAATAAAGCAGAAGGTCTGAACAATGCAAATGGTTATGTAGGTGATTATAATACAGATGGATTAAATGAAGTTTTTGAAGTTTTAAAAGCAGAGCTTGGAGGTGGTGAAAATGCCGATTATTTAAAGCAGTTGTTTAAAAAAGGCTATTTAGAGCACGATGATTTAGCGTCAGCTACTCGTTATATTGTAAATGAATTGTTTGGCGAATACGGTTTGGTTATTGTTGATGGAAATGATGCAGATTTAAAATCTCTTTTTATTCCTGTAATTAACCAAGAGTTGAAAGAAAATACTGCTTTTGTTGAAGTGAGTAAAACAACTAAAGTTTTAATAGAACAAGGCTATAAAGCACAGGTAACTCCTCGCGAAATTAATTTGTTTTATGGAATAAAAGGAGTAAGGGAGCGAATTGTACAAATTCGCAATAGCGGCTACGCCACGCTAAGTGGAGGAGTTAAGTGGAATTCGTTAAAGGAGATACTAACCGAAGTTTCAAAAAATCCAGAGCGCTTTAGTCCGAATGCTTTAATGCGACCCGTTTATCAGGAAATGATTTTACCTAATTTGTGTTATATAGGTGGAGGAGGGGAATTAGCTTATTGGCTACAATTAAAATCATGTTTTAAATCCTTCATTATACCATTTCCTATAATTTTATTACGGAATTCAGCACTTTTAATTTCGGAAAAACAACAGGGTAAATTGGAAAAATTATCAGTTACTCCTAGTGAGTTGTTTATGAATTCTTCTGAATTAATAAATTATAAAGTACGACAGATTTCGAATATTCCTATTGATTTTACGGCCTCCAAAAAGACATTACAGGTGCAATTTGATACTTTGAAATCGTTAGCAGAGCAAACTGATAAAAGTTTTATTGGAGCGGTAAAAGCTCAACAGGTTAAGCAAATTAAAGGTTTGGAAAATTTAGAAAAGCGCTTATTAAAAGCCCAACGACTTAAGTTATCCGATCATGTCTCGCGACTTACTTCAATGCAGAATCAATTATTTCCTCAACAGAGTTTACAGGAGCGAAAGTCTAATTTTTCTGAATTTTATTTGGAATATGGTGTAGATTTAATTCCTACACTAAAAAAATCTTTAGATCCATTAAAGCAGGGATTTTCTTTCATTTTATTGTGAGTGGTCAGGATTAACAACAAATTAAATGCCATACTTTTGAATTAGTTAACATTTTTTTAGGGAACTATTTTTTTATGTTAATAGTTTTTTAGAAATATACTGAAAACATTACCGTTATCATTAAATACTTGTTGTTAGTATTTGTGAAAAAGTAATTTTTTGTAAAAGAAAACACAACTCAAAAACGTATTTAAGATGAAAATATATTTGTTGGCCATATTCATAATATGCTCTCAATTTATTTTTAGCCAAAATAAAGTGCTAGTATTTCATAAAACCAATGGATTTAGACATGGTTCTATTGCCGATGGGATTGATATGATTAAAAATTTAGGGGAATCAAATACTTTGTGGACTACAGATGAAACTAATAATGCAAATGTATTTACTGAAGAAAATTTAGCAAATTATAAAGTAGTTGTTTGGTGCAATACAAGTGGTAATAATTTGCTAACTAGTGATCAGCAAATTGCCTTTGAAAATTATATAAAATCAGGAGGTGGTTTTGTAGGTATTCATGCAGCAACAGATACATATCGTAACAAATCATGGCCTTTTTATAATGAATTAGTTGGGGCTATTATTCAAATAAGCCCAAACCATACCAGAGGTAATCATTCAAATATAATGGATGTTGTCAAAATAAATGAAAATCACCCTTCAGTATCTTTTATTGATGAGTCATGGGATAAAGTTGAAGAATATTATTATTGGAAAAATAACGGAGGGCAATTGTTCTCTGGCAATAGAAATTTATTAGTAGTAAGGCAAACAACTGGGCCTAATGGCAGGAAAAATGACTATGATGAGTCAAGACCAATGTCATGGTATAAAGAATATATGGGCGGACGCTCATTTTATACTGCTTTAGGGCATAGTGGTAATGATTACAAACAAAATGACACTTTTATAAAGCATGTAGAAGAAGGGATAAAATGGGCTGGAGAATTTGAAAATAATGAAGTTTTAAGTGTGGAGGAAGTTGTTGAGAACCATTCAGAAGAAGAAGGAGTATTTGTAACTCCAAATCCTGTTACAAATTTGCTAACTGTAAATGGTTTAAATAGTAAGTTAGTTTACGATTTGCATGTTAAAATTTATGATGTTAAAGGAAAACAAATATTATCGCAGGCATTGAGTGTTTCGGTAAATACTATAGATTTTTCTGAATATACAACTGGAGTTTATTTTGTAAAGTATTCAAATCCTGCTATTCCGCCACAGCGAATTGTAAAACAATAGACAGACTATAACAAAATAGTTTTATTAAAATTTTAGGGTAAAGTCTTGTTTAGTTGTTATATACCTAAATAAAATCATGAAAACATTATTTGTTTTGCTCTTTTTTTGTGTAAGCTTTTCTATTGTTTCTGCACAAAATCAAAATATTACTAATTATAGTGGATTTGGAAATTTAAAAAGTAGGGCTGTAATTTTAAGTTCTAATAATACCTTTTTAATGCCCCAAATAAATACGCAAACTTATCTGGATTCGAATTTGTTATATGGTTATACTAAGTGCTTTTCTTCATTGTCATTACTAAATGAACAGATATTGCCACAAGGTTATCTGGGAATTACAAATAATGAAGTTTTATTAAACCCGGTAACATTTAGTATGCTGAATTTGGGAGTTAAAAATACATTGGAAAATTTTTCAGTACCAGAAGTAATTACTGGAGGTGTGTTTCAGGTTTTAAATGTATTATCATTATTTTAAATTTTAAAAAAAATCAAAGTTTTAATTGACTTTAATATGTCAAGGGATTAAATAGTTTCCTTCCCAATCGTTGTTTTTTATATTAAAATTAGCTCTAATATGTTGTGGTTTTTTTATTTCTAAATAATCTATAGCTGTAAAAGTAAAGTGTAATTTGCAAAAATAAATATGTTCTTTCTGATAGGTTACCTTATTAGGGTTGTCAATACGGCTTCCGGGTGCTAAATGAGTAGTGTAATCCTTTTTTGATTTGTCAGGAAAACTATTCCATAAATTGGGATCATTTTTTTTATCAACTGAAATAAGTCCTTTTAACTGAATTTGTTTCATTTGCTCGTAATTAAAAAAAAGCAAAGAAGCATTGGGGTTTTGAATAAAATTAGAAACCTTTTTTGTGCGACTATCCGTGTATATAGTAATAGTATTTTCGTTAATTTCTCGAGCTACCACCATTCGCTGTGTAGGTTTACTTTCGGAAATACTTGCTAGGCAAGCATAGCGGTAAGGGTGATTAGTAGTTTTTATACCAAGACTTAAGTCTTGAAAAATACTAGTTAAAAGTTGTGGAATCATATTTATTATAAAGTTAAACTTTTAAGGCTATCTTCTAAGGTAATATATTTAATTCATTTTATACATGAAAACTCAGTAATGAAGTACTTGTTTATAACAAGATGAATTAATTTTTGCGTGCACTATTTTACAGGTTTCAATTAAATAGTATTTTTGCCCATGCAAAATAATGTACTTATCCTAGATTTTGGTTCGCAATACACACAGTTAATTGCGCGCAGAGTTAGAGAACTCAATATTTATTGTGAAATTCACCCTTTTAATAAAGTACCAACAAACTTATTAGATTTTAAGGCAGTAATACTTTCGGGGTCACCATCTTCGGTGCGTAGTGATGAAGCGCCGCATGTAGACCTTTCTGAAATACGTGGAAAAAAGCCACTTTTGGGAGTGTGTTATGGAGCACAGTATTTAGCACATTTTCATGGAGGTGAAGTAGCACCATCAAATACGAGAGAGTATGGTAGAGCAAATTTATCTTATGTAAAAAATGGAGAAGTATTTTTTGAAGGAATAAATGAAGGTTCTCAAGTATGGATGAGTCATAGTGACACTATTAAAGCATTGCCGTCGGGAGGTGTGCGCTTAGCAAGTACGCATGATGTTGAAAATGCAGCGTATAAAATTGAAGGTGAAGAAACTTACGCTATTCAATTTCATCCAGAAGTGTATCATTCCACTGATGGGAAACAATTATTAGAAAACTTTTTAGTAAAAATAGCTGATGTAGCTCAAGAATGGACACCCAACTCTTTCGTTGAAACAACAGTAACAGAATTAAAAGAAAAAATAGGATCCGAAAAAGTGATTTTGGGATTAAGCGGGGGGGTAGATTCTACAGTAGCAGCAGTATTATTACATAAAGCTATTGGAAATCACTTACAGTGTATTTTTGTAAACAATGGTTTACTTCGTAAAAATGAATTTGATAGTGTATTGAATCAATACCATGGAATGGGGCTAAATGTAAAAGGAGTAGATGCTTCGGCACGCTTTTTGGATGCTTTAGCGGGAGAGAGTGATCCAGAACGTAAGCGAAAGATTATTGGAAAAGCTTTTGTAGATGTATTTGATGACGAGTCAAAATTAATTGATGACGCCAAATGGTTAGCACAAGGAACAATTTATCCGGATGTTATTGAGTCAGTTTCAGCAACAGGTGGACCTTCTGCAACTATAAAATCACATCATAATGTAGGTGGATTACCCGATTATATGAAATTAAAAGTGGTCGAGCCTTTACGCGCATTGTTTAAAGATGAAGTGCGTAGAGTAGGAGCGTCTTTAGGAATAGATCCTGAATTATTAGGACGTCACCCTTTTCCAGGTCCAGGGTTGGCAATTCGTATTTTAGGTGATATTACGGCTGAAAAAGTGGCTATTTTACAAGAAGTAGATGCTATTTTTATAAATGGATTAAAAGAAGAAGGTTTGTATGATAGTGTGTGGCAAGCTGGAGCCATTTTGCTTCCTGTTAATAGTGTAGGAGTTATGGGAGATGAGCGTACCTATGAAAAATGTGTAGCCCTACGTGCAGTTGAAAGCACTGATGGAATGACTGCTGATTGGGTGAATTTGCCATATGAATTTTTGCAAAAAACATCGAATGCAATAATTAATAGAGTAAAAGGAGTTAATAGAGTGGTATATGATATAAGCTCAAAACCACCAGCAACTATTGAATGGGAATAAAAGAAATAGGTTGTTTCCTTTGTAATAAATAAAATTAGTGCGTTGGTTCTTATTGAAAAAAATAATGAATGCAACGCACTAAATTTTATGGTTGAACTTGTTTAGTGTTTTTTAATTGGATTAAAAGACAATTTTCTAGTCAATAAAAAATTGAGATGAGTTCATTATTTAAGTGTATATTGTTTTATAAATTAATAAGTGTATGAAAAACATTTGGATACTGTTTGTAGCTTTGTTGAGTTGTGTTCAGCTTACTCAAGCTCAGTTTAATTTTAAGCAACATAAGGTTGAAAAAGGGGAAGATGTATATTCTATAGCCAAACTTTATGGGACTACTCCAGAGGCAATTTATAATTTAAATCCTATGGCGGCACAAGGGATTCAGCCCGATACCTTTATAGTATTGCCAAATGTAGTGGCTCCGCCAGAAATATTTGTCGAAGGTGTTGTGTTTAAAAAACATAAAACAAAGAAAAAGGAAACTCTATACAGTATTGCCAGAAAGTATAAAGTTACGGTTGATGAGGTGAAAAAATATAATGCTTTTTTAGATGAAGATCCATTACGAAAAGGTGATATATTGAAAATTCCACAACCAGCACCCAAAACAAATAAAATTATACGTAAGCTGGGCGGTGGTAAAAAAGAAGAAAACACAACTACAGTAAGTTTAAATAACGCTAAAGCTACAAAAATATATACTGTACAAGCTAAAGATACACGTTATGGAATTGCACGTAAATTTGGAATTACTATTCCAGAATTAGAGAATATGAATCCAAATTTAGGAGAAGATTTTCCTATAGGTATTCAAATTTTAGTCCCCGCAGTAATATCGGATGAATCTTCAAATACGGATATAAAATTTAAGTTGTATCAAGTAATGCCTAAAGAGACTGTTTACAGTTTAACTCGTAGATTTGAAATTAGTTCAGATTCATTAGCTGTATTAAATCCAACAATAAAAGATGGTTTAAAGGCAGGAATGATTTTGCGTTTGCCCAATTTAGATGATTTTAATTTATCGGATACAGGGGTGATTATGGATTTAGAAAATAGAGTTAGTTATCCTGAAGAAAAAACTATAGCACTAATGCTTCCTTTTGGAACAGATAAGGTTGATTTTGAGGAAGAAGAAGCGATAAAAGAGCATATTAAAAAAAGTAAAGTAGTACGTTTAACTATTGATTTTTATTCAGGAGTTTTACTGGCATTAGATGCGGCTAAACAAAAAGGAATTAGTGTAAATTTAAATGTTTATGATACTCAAAAGAGTGATGCGGTTGTTGCTAAATTAATTAAGAATAAAGCTATTGAGACTAGTGATGCGGTAATAGGACCTTTGTATAAAAAAAATGTAGAAAAAGCAGCATCAATATTAGAATCATCAAAAACCCCTGTGCTTTCTCCTATTTCAAATAAAGTAAATGCTCAGTATAAAAATTTATTTCAAACAGTGCCTACAGCTTCGGTACTTGAGGATAAAATAATTGCTTTTGTTAAAAAAGACCTTTCAAAGAAAGATATTATTATAATAGCAGATAAAAAAAGAGGAAAAGTAAAAGAGAAATTGAAAAAAGCTTTTGCAGAAGCAAAAGTATTAGACCCCGAAGAAGAGAATTTTTTGAAAGAAGAAAACTTAATAGAAGTACTAGGCGATGCTGATGACAAAAAAGAAACTTGGGTGTTTTTAGAAACCTCGAATATGCAGTTAATTAGTAATGTTGTTCCATTTTTAAATGCTAGAGCAAAATCTCATAAAATCACGTTGTTTACGACTAATAAATCCAATGTGTATGATAATGAGTCTATTTTGAATACGCATCTTTCAAATTTGAAATTTCATTATCCATCCATGCATAAAGAAGTTTCTGTTGAGAAGCGTTCTAAGCTATATGAAAATTACAAATCTAAATATGGAGTATTGCCAAATCATTATGCGGTTAGAGGTTATGATTTAACCTATGATTTATTATTGAGATTAGGATCGTCATTTGATATATATGAACAAGCTAGCCAGAATTTTACAACAGAATATAATGAGCATAAATTTGGCTATGTAATAAATCCCGAAGGAGGCTATACTAATGCGGCTTGTTATATCATGCGCTATGCAAAAGGCTTGGAATTTAAAGTAGTTGAGTGATGAGGCTATTGATTGTTTGTTTATTAATATCACTGCAAGTAATAGGGCAAAATAAGAAAGATATTTCGCAAAATAGAATCTATTACAATGAACAACCCAAATTAACCTGGAATTCTTTTAAAGGGGAAAAACCAAGTAATACTGAATTTGCGGCTAGTGTGAATACAGGAATAGGTTTTAAATGGAGTTATGCAACCGATCAGGGTATAATTGATTTGCAATATGAAGTGGTTAGTTATGTACAGCCTAATTTTTCATGGGTTGTTGAAAAAGAAAAGGATGCAGAATTATTAACACACGAACAACTGCATTTTGATATAACAGAATTGCATGCCCGTATGTTTAGGAAAAGATTAAGTGAATATAAGTTTGGAAGGAATATACGTAAAGCTATGAGTAAAATACATGGGGATATTGAATTTGAGCGTAACCAAATGCAAAAAACTTATGATAATGAAACCGAACATTCAAAAAATACGGTGAAGCAATTATTTTGGGATGAAAAAATAGCTAAATTGTTAGAAAAGTTTAAAGCCTACTCAAAATAAATAAAAAAAAAGATTCTTAGTGATAGACCAAAAACAATTTCTTTTAGATCTAGCAAAGGCGAAAATGCCCTTTGGAAAGTATAAAGATCGTTTTTTAATTGATTTGCCCGAATATTATATTGTGTGGTATAAAAATAAAGGTTTTCCTAAAGGGAAATTGGGCTTACAAATGGAAAGTGTGTATGAATTAAAGCTAAATGGATTAGAGGATTTAGTCAGAAAACTAAGATAAGTTTATATTTTCTCAAAACTCCGCTTTCATTTTTAAAAGTATCTATTCATTAATTGTAGTAGAAATAACTTTTTGAAAAAAAATTAGGGTTTTTTAGGAGTTAGTTGTCTTAATAGAAATCATAAATTTTTTTCTATGAAAAAGACAATAACCAAATTAGTATTATTTTCAATAGTGTTTTTAGGAATTTCATGTAGTTCAGATGATAACACAGAGTCAGAACCCCTTTCGATAAGCACAATAAAGTCATTACGCCCACAAGTAACAGTAAAAAATGCAATGTTTACTGCAGATGGGAAAGAGGTAGATCCCACTTTGGCTATTCAAGGAGTAAATTCTAATGATGAATTTAAATTTGCACTTCCATTATTAAGAGTAGGTGATAAGTTTACCACATTCCTTTTTTTACTTTTTGAAGGTGAGGCTGATTTTAAGTGGATTATAGCAGATGATAGAGAAGGAACAAATGCAAAACCTATTGAAGGAGCAGATATGGAAACATACATAACTACAGCCGCACTTTTAGGAAAGTATTTAGGAGCAGAGTTTAAAGCAGAAGGAGTAGAAAGAGTAATAAAGAGTCAATTTATTGGACCTTTTATAGAAAAGGAATAAAATAGAGCCAATATAATAGTCAGAAAAAGATTCCGTATAAAGATTTAGAGATCTATTTGAAAATAATATTGAGATTAATTAAACCCAGATTATGTAATAGAACTTTGTAATGAGACATGCAACCACAATAAAAACAAGTGCTTTCTCAATTTCAGCATAGCACCGCTATGGTTAAATTGAAAAGTGCAACGAAGTGTTTGTTTTTGAAGTGGTTTCATGGTATAATAAATTTTCTGTTGCATAATTTGGGTTAAATATAAACCTCCATATCACTTTGCATTTAATAAAAGTATATATGGAGGTATATAATAAATCATATTAAAATTATGAGTTATTTATTTATAATTTTAAAAAATTAGTCAATAATTAGTTTTTTTGTTTTGTTATTTATTTTTACAAAATAAAGACCACTTGATATATTAGATAAATCAATAGCACTTTGTCCATTTTTAGCTGTAGTAGTAATTATTGATTTACCAGTAAAATCTAAAATAGAAATAATATCAGTGTCTAATGTATTTTCTACAGTAACTGTATTTCCTTGAGAAACCGGATTTGGGTATAAAATTAAGCTGTTGCTAATTTCATTGGCTAATAATTTAGCTCCAGCAATAGGAGTTCCAAAAACTTCAATTTCAGCAATATTCAAAAAACCAACTCCTATGAGTTGAATTCTAACATAGCGTCCAATAATATTTACACCAACACTTGTAGGTCTTTCGGCAATATCACTCTGGAAAAAAACACCAACATTAGGTTGGTTAGCTGTAGTTACAATATCAGTAGATGTAAATGGTTGATCAGAAATGAATAATTGATAATCACTCAAACGTTCGGCGCAACAATCTTGTCTATTCCATATATTAACTTGGTCTAGATTGAATCTGCCTTCTAGGTCAATTTCTAACCACGTGTTTCCATTCTCATCCGAATGCGAAAAATTATTAGTGTTGCCATCAATAGCAAAATTTGCGGTTAAACCAAAAAGGGTACTAGATTGAGTGGCAGTTTTATTGAGAGCCACATTAGCTCTAGGGCCAGATGGAGGAGGAGTTGTGTTATTTACATTTATAGTTATGGATTGTGATGTAACAGCACCATTATTATCTGTGGCAACAGCTTGTAAAGTGTGCGGGCCAGCTGTAAGATTATTCAATAAAGTATCATTTGAAGTACCATTGTCAGCTCCCCAATTGTATGGCGCTATATTTTCCTGTCTTATAAATGAACCATCAAAAAATAATCGGACATTAGAAATGTTTCCATCTATATCATTTGCATTAACAGTAACTCCAATATTGCTTCCCGTGGTAAAATTTGCTCCGTTTAAAGGGTTGGAGAATGAAATTTGTGGGGGTTGATTACCAATTGGAGTTGGATTATTATTGCTGGTTGTATTAAAAGAAATAGGAGTGTTGTCATCTGCAAAACCGCTATCATTATCAACAGACATAAATACCAATAATAAAATCTGATGACCAGGATCTAAATCAGACGATGAAGGGATGGGGTTATTCCCTGCCTCGTCAAAACTTGTGGGGATAGTATATGAAAAGTTGGTAGTACCAGTATTAGCTGAATCTCCAGGAATAGCTACAGTAAATGGGCTAGTGGCTACTTCATTTCCGTTTTCATCTAATTCCCTTACTTGAACAGCAACATAATTTAAATCTTCTTCATTTCCATTAGTTATACCTGTAGCATAGCTTAAATTAAGAGTAGCTGTTTGTCCAGCGGTAAACTGAGGTAAAGGGTTTCCTGCCGATACAAATGAAGGGCTATTATTAAAAGTAAGGCTTCGATTTCTATTTGTAGTATTTACAGGAGGATTACCTCCATTTGAACTTACAGGTTTATATACTCGAATCCAATCTACTCTCATAGTATGGTCAGCCCTTCGACTTATTTCGGTATCGGAAGGAGAACGACCTGCATCGGCCTGAAAACTTTGATCTTCAACATTAATGATAATATCCATGTCTCTAGAAAATTGTCTTCCATTGTTTAGATGATTAAAAGGGTCAATAACACTAATGTTTGAAGCAGCTTGAGCGGCTTGTAAAGTAGGGGCAGTAACCATTTGTTGAAAACCAGCTCTAGCTCCAGTTTCAAATAACAATTGACCGCCTGGTTGATCACTAGTAACACCAGCTGGATATGTCGCTTCAAATTGTCCATTTATAAGTCTGCTTTGTAAAGCATTATTATCAACAATTCTCTGTAACTGTCCGTCAATGTAGTATTCTAGTCTAGTTGGTGAAACCCAATAAACACCAATATTTACAGTTTGACCTCCCCATTGCGTAACACCTTGTCTTCTCCAAAAGCTATTAAAATCTCGAGGTTGATAATCAGTAAATGGTTGACGAATAAATACATGATGACTTAAATGTATGCGTTCTGCAAAAAATTGATTACGACCATCATCACCAGTTCCCCCATAAGCTTCAATAATATCAATCTCTTCAGTATCGTCGGGGCTTAATAACCAAATATCTGACGCAAGCATGGAATTCATTATCTGGATTCGAGCTTCAATAAATACAGGGTATTTAACTCTATTTAAATTAGTCATACAACCAGATCTAGTAGAAAAATCATAAAGTAATTCACCGTTAAAGCCTCTTTTTACTTCACCAGGCACTCTTGAGGCTATAATGTTTAAGAAGCCACCTTGAACCGAAATTTGATTTGGAGTCCAAATAGTTGGACCAGGTCCTTGAAAAGTATTAGGTGCACCATTGGGTTGATCGTGGTAAGTGTTATACCATTTAGCAGCTTGACCTGGTGGGCCAAAATTTACCCGAGTATTACTAGCATTAAACGTATAGTTGAAATCATCAGAAGGAGCTTCTTGAAGTTGCCAAACATTGCCAGAGCCTGGGTTTGGTGCAATTGGTACATTGTCCCAATCTCGTTGGGCATATAAGCTAAAGAAGCAAAAAATAAATAAGAACGAAGTTAATTTTAAATGTTTCATGATTTTAATGTTTAATTTTTTAAGAAATCGTTTTCATTAAATTAATTCATTTAAATGATGATATGTTGAACTATATGTTCTTTTGGTGTTACTTTATTGATATTTTTGATTTAAAATTATAAAATATTTAATATCTGTAGCTTTGTGATGAATGTTTAGTTATTTTTTTTCGTATATATCAAATAAAAAAGGCTTATCAATTAAGATAAGCCTCTCTCTTTAATTACTACGATATTTAATTAATTTACAATCAACTTTTTTGTTCTTTGATTCATTTGAACAAAATAAATACCGCTTGATAAATTAGGTAAATCAATAAGTGTTTGCTCATTATCGGCATTAATATTTATGATTAGTTTTCCTGAAATATCATATATAGAAATTATATCTGTAATTGTTGTATTTTCTACAGTTATTGTTTCCCCTTGGGAAACTGGGTTTGGATACATAGTCAATCCATTAGACAGAGTTGTAAAGTCATCAGAATTTAATGATTTTGATCCAGTTACAGGAGTTCCAAATACTTCAATTTCAGCTATATTTAAAATACCAACACTAATTAATTGAACTCTTACATATCTTCCAATTCGACTAAACCCAACACTAGTAGGTCTTTCGGCAATATCATTTTGAAAGAATACACCAACACCCGGTTGATTGGCAGTAGTAACAATATCAGTAGATCTAAAAGGTTGGTCTGAAATAAATAGCTGATATTCACTTAATCGATCTGCACAGCAATCTTCTCTATTCCAAATGTTCACCTGAGTAAGGTTAAATCTGCCTCCTAGGTCGATTTCTAACCATGCATTAGCATCTTCATCGGTATGATTAAAATTATTACGGTCTCCATCAACAGTAAAACTAGCATTTAAGCCAAAAAGAGTACTTGATTGTGTTGCCGTTTTGTTTAGAGCAACATTAGTACTTGTAACAGAACTTACTGGACTTGCAACAGGTGCAGGAGTTGGGCTAGGAGTAGGAGCTACTACGTTAATTGTAATAGATTCAGTAGTACTGTTTCCATTATTATCTGTAGCTATAGCTTCAAGCGTATGTCTTCCTGCTCTTAAATTTCTAATATTACTATCAGCATTATTTGAGTTGTCTGCTCCCCAATTGTATGGAGTTATGTTTTCTTGACGTACTAAATTACCATCAAAGAATAAACGAACATTAGCAATGCTTCCATTAGGATCAGTTGCATTTACAGTAACACCTAAGTTAGCACCTACATTGAAATTAGTGCCATTACTTGGGTTAGAAAAAGATACTACAGGATTTGTATTATTTACTACTGGAGCAGGCGTAGGTGTAGGTGATGCAATTGGTGCTGATGAATTTGTATCAACATCATTAATGTATGTAATTGTTGTAGTTGCATCGGCAAACGCAGCATCATTATCCACAGACATAAATAGTACTAATAACAGTTGATGACCATCTTCAAGCTCATCCGAAGATGGAATAGGATTATTTCCTTCTTCATCAAAAGTACTAGGAATTGTATAGGCAAAATTAGCAATTCCTTGATTTGCTAAATTTGGAGTTCTATCAATGTCAATTACAGCAGTAAAAGGACTTGAAGCTACTTCTTCACCATTTTCATCTATTTCTCTTACTAAAACGGCAATGTAATTAATAGCTTCTTCGTTACCATCTTCACTACCAGTAGCATAATTTAAGCTAAGACTAACTTCTTCTCCTGCTTCAAATTCAGGATCGATAGCCCCATTTGGTGCAAATAAATTTCTGTTTGTAAATGTTAAAGAGCGTTCTCTATCTGTGTTTACAGGTGCATTTTGTGGTCCGTTAACTGATACAGGCTTGTAAACTCGTATCCAGTCTACCCTCATTACATTATCCTCTGGTCTATTTATTTCTACATCACTTGGTGAACGACCAGCATCTGCCTGAAAACTTTGATCTTCAACATTGATAATAATATCCATTTCTTTAGAAAAACGACGTCCGTTTTGTAAATGATTGAAAGGATCAATAACACTTACATTAGATAACTGTTGTGCTTCTTCTAAACTAGAGGCTACATTCATTTGTTGAAATCCAGGTAAATTAGGGTCAAATAATAATTCTCCAGTTCTTCCAGTGCTTGTTACACCTGCAGGATATGTAGCTTGAAATTGCTCATCAACTAATCGAGATGTTATTGCGTTGTTATCTACAATACGTTGTAATTGACCATCAATGTAGTATTCTAATCTAGTAGGCGAAACCCAGTATACTCCAATATTTACAGTTCTTCCTCCCCATTGATTTACGGCACGTCTTCTCCAAAAACTATTAATGTCTCTAGGTTGATAATCTCTGAAAGGTCGACGTATAAATACATGATGACTTAGGTGTATACGCTGCGCAAAAAATTGATTACGCCCATCATCACCAGCACCACCATAGGCTTCAATAATGTCAATTTCTTCAGTATCATCGGGGCTTAAAAGCCAAACATCTGAAGCTAACATGGAATTCATTATTTGCACTCTTGCTTCAACATACACAGGATAAATTACTCTATTTAAGTTGGTCATACAACCACTTCGTGATGAAAAATTGTAAGTTTGTACTCCGTTAAGATCAACTTTTGCTTCACCTGGTACACGTGATGCAATAATATTTAAAGTTCCACCTCCTACAGAAATGTGATCTCTGGTCCAAATAGTTGGTCCAGGTCCAGGAAACAAGTTTGGCCTACCGTCGGGTTGATCATGGTATTGGTTGTACCATTTTGGTGCTTGGCCAGCTGGTCCAAAATTAGCTCTATTTCCAGTAGCATTAAAGGTGTAATTAAAATCATCTGAAGGAGCTTCTTGTAACTCCCAAACTCTTCCAGAACCAGGATTGGGAGGTATTGGTACATTATCCCAGTCGCGTTGAGCATTGGAGTGAATAGAGAATGATAAAAATAAGAGCGATAATAATTTGAGTTTTTTCATAAAAATTTTTTAATTAATTTTTTTGTTAAAGAAAATGTTTTCGTGTGAGTTTTTTGTTGATATTGTGAATTAGTCATTGAATTATGGGTTAACTAACAATTTTGTTAATTAAATAAGTAGTTGTCTAGGTAGTTTGTAGTATTTCGTTCAATAAACTTTAGAGAGGTGATCGATAAGGTGTTAATTGCTAGTAGATTGTGTGTTTTTGGTGTTTTTGTTTTGAAATGTTAAAAAAAAGCTAAAATTAATAAAGAGTAAGTTTTCTCTTAAAAAAAGAAAGTTATTTTAACAATATGAGCAAATTAAAATGCTTTTTTAATGAAGTTTTTATTTGATCAATAGTGTGTAGGAGTCTTGAATAGACGATTAGTTAAAAGTATCGATAAATGAGCGATGCTTTTTTATTAGATGTTTAATTAGGAGGAGTTGGAAATTGAAAGGGATTAAGGTTTTTTAGTATGGTATCATACACTCTATGCATAGATAGCATAAAGATAATTCAAATTTTAGGGTGAATTTATTCTTTCTAATTGGTATTACTAAGGAAAGTTGAGTTAGAACCCAAGGATAATTTTTGAAATATAGAAGAATAAGAAAATTCCAAAGATATCATTGCTGGTAGTGATAAAAGGGCCCGTAGCAATGGCCGGATCAATCCCTTTTTTGTCTAATATAATAGGAACAAATGTTCCTATTAACGAAGCAATAATAATAACAGAAAGCATGGAAATAGCGATAGTGAAACTAACTAAAGGTTCTTGGCCAACAATAAAACCGAATAAAATAACAAGTAAGCCGAGAGCTATACCATTTATTAGACTTAAGCCAACTTCTTTTATTAATCTATTCCATAAACTGCCTTTTACATTATCATTGGCTAAACCTTGAACAATAATAGCGCTTGATTGTACGCCAACATTTCCGGCCATAGCAGCAATTAAAGGAGTAAAAAAGAAAAGTATAGGAAAAGTTTCTAAAGCAGTTTCAAAACCTTTCATAATATAAACGCTTCCTAAACCACCAAATAAGCCTAATACTAACCAGGGTAAACGAGCTTTTGTAAGGTCAAAAATATTATCATCAGCTTCAACATCGCTTGAAATACCTGCAGCCAATTGATAATCTTTTTCGGCTTCATCCTTAATAAAATCAACAATATCATCAATAGTAATACGTCCCATGAGTCTTCCAATTTCATCAACAACAGGAATAGCTTCAAGGTCATATTTTTGCATTATCCGAGCCACTTCTTCATCTTCGGTGGTAACGCTAACAAAATCAACTTTAGGGATGTATACTTGCGATATATTGTAGCTTGCAGGAGCAACCATTAAATCTTTTAATGATAAGCGACCTTTTAATTTGTCAGAATTATCAACTACATAAATAGAGTGCACGCGAGTCACCTCTTCGGCTTGTAATCTAATTTCATTTAAACATTGTGTTACCGACCAATTTTCATTTACTTTAACCAATTCTTTAGCCATAAGTCCACCAGCAGTATCATCCTCATACCTTAATAGGTCAACAATATTTTCGGCATGATCTTCATTTTCAATTTGAGCAATTACATTTTCAATTCGCTCAACAGGAAGTTCATTTAAAATATCTGCAGCATCATCGGTATCTAATTCGTCAAGTTCTTCTGCAATTTCTTTAGCCGATAATTTTTTTAAAATATCTTCTCTAAAATCTTCTTCCACTTCCATTAAAGCTTCAGAAGTTTTTTCAGTTTCTAAAACTTTAATCAGATAAGTAGCTTCTTCAATAGTTAGAGCTTCTAAAATTTCCGCTAGGTCGGCAAAGTGGAAATCATTATAAAGGCTACTTAATTTTGCCTCATTTTTGTTGTTAATGAGGTCCTTAATTTCGTTTGTAAGTTCTTTTGTTAGTTCAAAAGCCATAACTCGCGATTTTTTGGGGTGGTAAATTGAAAGCAAAGATACTTACTTATGTTAAAGTGTAAGTTTTTTTTAGGGCGTAAAAAATAATAATTTACGGCAATTAATGTAACGAAATCAAATCAAATTGTTTCCACAAGCAGAGTAAGTTTTACAAAATCAACAACGGATAATTGTTCGGGTCTTTTTTGAAAAATAGGATCCTCAGTAATTTTAGGACTTAGTTCGAAAGATTTTAAACTATTTCGCAACGTTTTTCTACGTTGATTAAAAGCTAATTTTACAACGGACTTAAATAGTTTTTCATCACATGGAAGACTATAATCTTCTTTTCTAGTTAAACGTAAAACACCACTGTCAACTTTAGGTGGAGGATTAAAAACTTCAGGCCCTACGGTAAATAAATATTCTGCATTAAAATAAGCTTGAGTAAGCACCGAAAGTATTCCATAAGCTTTACTACCTTCTTTTTCACATATACGTTGAGCCACCTCTTTTTGAAACATACCCGTAAATTCAGGAACTAAATGTCTAAATTCAATGGCTTTAAAAACAATTTGAGATGATATGTTGTAGGGGAAATTTCCTGTAATAGCAAAAGGAGAGCCGTTGAATAACGTGCTTAAATCAAACTTTAAAAAATCAGCCTCAATAACTTTAAATGAGCCCATTTTATTAATTTTTGAAGCATGTTCAATAGAAAAATGATCATTTAAATAGCTTATGGATTCGGTATCTAAATCCATAGCGATTAAATTAACGGAACTTGTTAAAATATATTTAGTAAGTACACCTGTTCCTGGACCAATTTCAACAACATTTTTGTATCCGTTACCAGTAAGTGTTTCGCCAATACGTTGCGCTACACTTTCATCGGTTAAAAAATGTTGCCCTAAATGTTTTTTAGCCCTTACGGGAGAAGAAATTATTTTTTTAAAATCATCTTTATGATACTTTTTTTTCTTTTTAGATCGATCCATTATTGCTCACTTATCACTTTTAATGTGGTATTAAAATCAACATATTGCCCTTTAAATTTAGTATGTTTTTGAATAATTTTAGGTTGATCTTCTGTAAAAAAAGCCTCCAATGTAGTCTTACTATCTGTAAAATATTGCGTACTGTATGTAATACCCCCCATTTCTTCATCAACTTGCACTTGAGTCATAAGGGCTTTGTTAAATTTTTTAGTAGCTAGCATTGCTGGAATAAAGGTTTCCTGCATCCATAAAATCCAATCTTTTTCAATTTCTTCAGAAATATTTGTAGTAATATTAAAAATGTACATGTAAGCTGATTTTAAGGCAAAGGTAAGCAATTGTATGGCGTAAAACACCAAAGTATATGAATGGTATTTTTACGAAATAGTATTGTTTTATGTAAGTTAAAGACTAGCAATCCGAACTAAACGTTGTGAAATAAATTTACAAACACAAAAAAACGCAATGAAAAAGATACTTATATTAATTACATTATTTGTAGCGCAATTAGTTCAGGCACAAGGGAATACTTCATTTTTTAATAAGGCGGATGCATTTTTTAAAACCTATGTGTCCAACGGACGTGTACATTATGACAAAATAAAAGCAGATAGCTCATCATTAAATGAACTTATTGATATAATGGCGGTAGCCAAAGTGTCAAAGTCGAATACGAAAGATTTTCAAGCTTTTTACATTAACGCCTATAATTTATCAGTTATTAAAGGAATCGTAGATAAATACCCTACAAAATCACCCTTAAATATTGGAGGTTTTTTTGATAATTTAAATTACACTATTGCCGGAAAAAAAGTAAGTCTAAATGGTATTGAAAAAGGAATATTATTCAAAGCATTTCCAAATGAAGCTCGTTTTCATTTTGTATTAGTGTGTGCAGGTTTAGGTTGTCCTCCAATAATAGCAAAAGCGTATAAGCCAGCTACTTTAGAGGCTCAATTAACAAAACAAACCAAATTGGCTTTAAACGATCCTAACTTTATTAGAGTTGATGGTAAAAAAACGAAAATCTCTCAAATTTTTGAATGGTATGCTAAAGATTTTAAATCAGCAGGAGGCGTTTCAAAATTTATCAATAAATACAGAACAACTAAATTACCAGAAGGTTCAAAACTTTCATTTTACACGTATGATTGGGCTTTAAATAAAGCTTAAAAAATCAAATTAACATATTAAAAATTAGATTATGAAGCTAACACGAAAAATGCTGGCACTGGTAAGTATTGCCTTAATGTCAGCAGCGCTAACAGCGCAAGAAGATGAGGATCAAGCAGGTTCCAATATACAAACCTTTACGCCTTCAAAGTTGTTGAAAAAAGGGCAGTGGGATATTAAGTTTTTTAATGGATTGTATACCGAAACTGAAGGGGCAAATGAAAACGGAGATAAATCTGATTTAGTAAGGAGAGGAACTTTTTTTACAAATACTAATGAAATTTTCACAGGTGTTAGTAAAACATCAAGAATTAATGTTGGATTAATTTTTCAGATAAGATCAAATCAGCAAGGTGGAGAAGCTCTTGGGGCATTGAAGTTTAGAAATGATGAAAGGGCGACAAGAAGTGGTTTAACAACAATTGCCCCATCGATTAGAGTTCAGCCATTTAGAAGTATAGCCAATTTTTCATTTACAAGTTCTTTTTTTATTCCAGTTTTTAAAGACATACCTAATGCCACTTTTTTGGATAAACGAAGTTTTTTTTGGGAAACAAAATTCTTTTATGATTATACTTTTGGAGCTAATAAATGGCAAGTATTTACTGAATTGGATTTTGGATTTAATTTTGGCGAAAAAAGAGCAGATGTTAATCCTGCTGAAGTAAATCTAGGAGAGCGTTTTGCTAATAATAGCTTGTCTTTACCGGCAAGTGTATTTTTGAGTTATTTTCCATCGTCAAAATCCACAGTATTTATCAATGCACAGCAAGCTTTTTTAATTGATTTAGGAAATGAATTTGAACAAAATTTTACTCAATTAGGTTTTGGAGGAAAATATCAAGTTACTAGAGTTATCAACTTAGAAGCTTCATATGGTAAATTTGTTAGAGGAGTAAGTACAGGTCTTGGTCAAACATTTAGTCTAGGACTAAGAGCCCTATTTTAAAAAAGAATAGATTTTAAGTTTAGTTATAAAGCCATTTTGTTTTGCATTTTATGTAAGTAAAATGGCTTTTGTGTGACTCCCATGTAAAGAAAGTTGTGTTTTCTTCGTATTTTAATAACAGATGCAGTTAAAAAATACGTAACTCTTCAAAAAAATTGAAGCACTTTATTTATAAAAGCCATAAAATTATGTATTTAAAAAAAAGAGTAACTAATATACTTGCATTGTTATTTTGTTTTTTATTACACGCGCAAACAGATTTAGTAACGGGAATTGATTTTATAGGAAATAAAAAAACTAAGACTTCAGCTTTGTTGAAAGTGATTAGAACCAAAGTTAATAGAGAGTTTGATAAAACACAGATAGAACAGGATAAAAAAAGATTAATACGCATACCTGCAGTAGCAGATGTACAGTATAAAATCGAAAAAAGTGATAAAGGCTATAATGTATTTTTTACGATAACAGAAAATTTTACATTGATTCCGGGAGCTAATGTGTATACTACCGATGAAGATGAATTTGCTTTTAGAGTAAGTTTATTTGAATTCAATTTATTTGGAAAAAATATTACAGCAGGCGGTTGGTATCAACGAGATATTTATAATTCATATGGAGCTAGTTTTAGGGCTCCATTTTTATTCAGTAATCAATTAGGTTTGGCGTTAAATTATAGTAATTTAACAACGCAAGAGCCTGTTTTTTTAGATAATGGCACGGCACAATATAAATACAACAATACGTCATATGAAATTTTAGGTTTATATCAATTTGATTTTTTCAATCGTGTTGAGGTTGGTGTAAATTATTTTAATGAAGATTATTTGTATAGAAGTGGTGTAACAGCCCCCGATGTGCCAACAGATTTTAATGTAGATAAGTTATTGTACAAGCTTATTTATGAGTATGATAATTTAACATTCGATTTTCAATTTGTGTCTGGGTTTAAAAGTTTGCTTAACTTTCAATATGTTCAAAGTACCGATGGAGTACTGCCTAGTTTTATAATTGGTTGGAACGATTTTTTTTATTTTCGAAGAGTAAGTCGTAAAGGAAATTGGGCATCTAGGTTGCGTATGGGCTTAGCTACCAATGATGATTCGCCATTTGCACCCTTTGCAGTAGATAATAATATAAATGTACGTGGTGTTGGTAATACTATTGATAGGGGAACTGGAGTTATTGTATTAAATACAGAATACAGGTATACCTTGTATGAAAAAGATTGGTTTGTTTTGCAAAGTAATGTGTTTTTAGATGCAGGTAGCTGGCGAAACCCGAAAGGTGATTTTAGTGATTTTACCAATTCTGATAATTTTAGAATTTATCCTGGAGCTGGAATCCGATTTATTCATAAAAAAATATTTAATGCCACTTTTAGAATCGATTATGGTTACGGAGTGTCCAAGGATGCTACTAACGGTTTTGTTTTTGGAATTGGACAATATTTTTAAAGGCTTCTTTATTAGTAAAAAATAGTAACCTTGCTATTAGAAAATTTTAATTCATTATTTCCAGGGTAAAAACCATCCATTAAAGGCAGTATTTCTAATTTTTTAAATAGTTTCTTTTCTTCAATTTTAGTACTTTCTTTTTCGCAATTTTCTAGTTCAATTTTATAATCAATGTTTCCAGTAGAAGGGTTATAGGTCGAAGTTTCAAAATAATCACAAGGAATGCCAAATTGAGTAGTAGCACCAATTAATTGCCAGGTATTATTTTGATAACGGTACCTATGTGTATAGCTCCACTTTTGTCGGCTTCCGCCAGAATGATAAATTACAATACAGTTTTTTTCTATTGAAATACGTTCAAATGGGTCCCCCATCATTCCTCCATGTTTACTAGGTAGTATGGGACCAATTGATTTTTTCCAAAGTATCCATTTAGTATTCACTTTTTTTAAAATATGAATTTCTCTTTCTGTTCCAAAATCAGTTGAATTGCCATTATCATAAATCATCACTTTTTCAGGTATTTTATCGTTGTTTAAATCGCCGGTGGCTTTATCTAGTAACGTTAAATTATTGCTAGCAATTGACTTATTAATTAAGGGAGACTTTGTTTCGTTTTGTGGTGTTTCGTTTTGTGGTGCTTTTTGGGGAGGATTTTTTTGTTTTTTACAGTATGTTACCAAAAAAAATAGCCCTAGTAAAAGAATTATAAAGCGTGTTTTTTTTAAGGTGTTTAGCATATTAATTCTGCATAAAGGCTATTGTAAGCTTAGTATTATAAGAGAAATAACCGATAAAAATTAATTTATAATGTCATCTCCTCTTAATTTACGGTATTTTTTTCGAGCATCTACATAATAAATGCTATCAGCATGTTCAAAAATGATTTTTTCAAATGAGCTTTTAGCTTCAGGAATTTTATCTAAGGAGGCATACAGGTTTCCTAAAATAAAATAGGTGTCGTCAATTAATAAACTGTTAGGGAAAAATTGAATAATTTTTTCAAAATTAGCAATGGCATTATCTGTTTTGTTTTCTAACAATAATAAATTAGCTTGTTTAAAAAGAGCATCGTCTTCAATTTCATTACCTTTATGATTAGTTAAAATTTGTTGATAGGCATTAATAGCTTTTTGATTTTGTTCTTGAAAAGTAAATAATTCTCCTTTAGCATATAGTTTTAAGGCAGCAATAGATATGGAATCGTCTTCTTTAGTGTTGTCTTCAATGGCAAGTGATAATTGCATGGCATCATTAGCAATAAGTTGTGTAGTGGATGATTTTAATACATTAAGTTGGGTTTTTGCCCAGTCAAAATCCCCTTTATAATAGCTGGCCTTAGCTATTTTAAAACGGGCTTCTTGTGCAAGTTGATCGCCTTTAACTCTTTTTTCAGCTTTTGTATAATGCACTAAGGCTTGGTTGAACTTGTTATTTAGGACTAATATATCTGCTAATAAAATTTCAGTTTTAGCTTTTTGTATATTAGGTAAACTTCTTTTGAGTAGTTTTTTTAAAAAGCTGATGGCTTCTGTTTTTTTATCCTGTTTAAAACCTAAAAAACGAGCATAATCAAGCAATATTCCCATGTTGTATCTCCCATTTCCGTATAACTCAATTAGTGCTAGGTATTTTTTATTAATGGCAGGGTAATTAATAGGGGAGCTGGTTTCGGTTCTAATTTGCATTAATTCCCTATGTGCATTTACTTTAAAGGATTCAATTTCGGTATTTTCAATAACAAAATTTAAAATTTCATTTGAAATGTCATACGCTTTTTCCTTTCGAGTAGTAAAAGCTAAATTGATTAGTTGAGGTATACCATCGTCGGTTTTTTTGTAAATAGCTTTTTCTTGTAAAAAGGCTTTTCTAAATTGTTTTTGTTGTACAAATAGCCAACTTAATAGTTCGTTATATAATATGTTTGGTTCAATTTGGTTTTTTTTAAGCAATGTCTTTTTGAAAATAATATTAGTATCATTTTCGGGATCTTCAGTAATAAACTCGTCCATCCTACGCTTAATTAAACCAATGTAGTTAGGTTTTTTTAGCATATAGTCTAGATAACTTGAAAACATATTATTAAAATCACCTAATTCACCATACATGCGTCCAATTTCCAAATCGTATACAAAGTTGGTATTTTGCTCCATGGCAATTTTGTAGCATGCAATGGCAGGTTTTAATAAATTATATTGTTGTAAAGCATTACCAATATAACTACCACTCCTTGGGTTTTCTTTGAGTAGTGTAATTATTTTATCAAAGGTTTCTTTTGTTTTTTCCTTTTGATTATTTAGGTTGTAGGTAACACTTAATTCTACCAAGTAAATTAATTGCGAGGGATTATTTAGGTGGCTACTGTTTAAAAGATCAATAGCATCATTGGAACGATTTAATTGGCGATAGCATTTGGCTAACCCAATGATAGCTTGAGAGTTTGAAGGATTTCGTTTCTGGATAATTTCGTAACTAGATAAGGCCTTTTCAAACTCGCCTTGTTCATAATAATTACGAGCAATTTGAATGTTTTGGGTATAGCCCAAGTACATTCCAAAAAAGAAAATTAAAGCAAAAAAAATACGCATAAAGCTAAGATAGCAAAATGCGTACGTTTTTTATACGAATATCAAATCAATCATTAATTAATTATATCGAAACCACAATAAGGAACTAAAACTTCAGGTATTTTAATGCCATCTTCGGTTTGGTAATTTTCTAAAATACCGGCCAAAACTCTGGGTAAAGCTAATGAGCTTCCATTGAGAGTATGGGCTAATTTGTTTTTTCCATCGGTATCTTTAAAACGTAATTTTAAACGATTGGCTTGAAAAGTTTCAAAGTTTGAAGCAGAGCTAATTTCTAACCAACGATCCTGAGCGGTTGAAAACAATTCAAAATCATAAGTAATCGCAGCCGTAAAACCTAAATCGCCACCACACAAACGTAAAAGGCGGTACGGTAATTTAAGTTCACGTAAAATATCTTTAATGTGTTCCACCATACCATCCAAAGCAGCATATGAATTTTCAGGTTTTTCAACACGTACAATTTCTACTTTGTCAAATTGATGTAAGCGGTTTAAACCACGTACATGGGCACCGTAGGATCCTGCTTCTCTTCTAAAACATGGCGTGTACCCTGTATAGGTAATTGGTAAATCTGCTTCTTTAACTAATTCATCGCGAAACATGTTTGTAATAGGAACCTCGGCAGTAGGTATCAAGTAAAGGTCATCACCTGTTACATGGTACATTTGACCTTCTTTATCTGGTAATTGCCCAGTACCGTATCCACTGGCTTCATTAACCAAGTGTGGGACTTGTACTTCTTTATAGCCCGCAGCCGTATTTTTATCTAAAAAATAGTTAATTAAAGCCCGTTGTAATCTGGCTCCTTTACCTTTATAGACAGGGAAACCTGCACCACTAATTTTAACTCCCAATTCAAAGTCAATAAGGTCATATTTTTTAGCTAATTCCCAGTGCGGTAAGGCAGCATCATGTAATTTAGGAACCTCACCTTCGGCAAACACCTCTTCATTGTCTTCGTCGGTATTACCGGCAGGAACCAATTCATTAGGAATATTCGGAATAGTATATAATAAACTATTTAATTCCTCTTGGATGTTATTTAGTTGCTCACCTAGTGATTTGGTAGCTTCTTTTAATTGTCCCGTTTTTTCCTTTAAAATGTTGGCTTTTTGGTGTTCGCCACTTTTAAATAGCATGCCGATTTCTTTCGAAAGTTTATTGGAATCAGCCAATTTTTCGTCCATACTAGCTTGTGTACCTCTTCGGTTTTCGTCTAATAATAGTACCTTTTCAAGTAATGGTTTAGCGTCTATATTTCGTTTTTGAAGGGCTTTAATATAGCCTTCAAAATTATCTTTAATTAATGCTACTTGTAACATGCTGTTTTGTTATTTGGGCGTATCCCTATCGGGTCGGGTTTTCTGCTATATCTTTTTTCAGCTGTTTATTTCACTAGGTTTCATAAAACAACTTAAAAAAGGATGCCGCTACAACCCCTTACGCAATGTGGAGCAAATTTAAACAAACCAACTAAAAAATTAGAAATTGTATTTGTCAATTTTATAAAAATGTAATGAGAACAAATTTTTAGCGTTATTTATGTAGTTTACAGGGAAAAATATATTAAATGGGAAACAAAGTACTAAAGAATGTTGTTTTTCGTATTTTTGTAATGTAATGAAAAAAGTTTTTCAAAAAATAAGTACATTATTACTAGCCTCGCTAGTATTGTTGGCGACAAGTTCGCTTAGCTTAACTACGCATTTTTGTGGCGAACAATTAATAGCTTATAGTTTTACCGAAACTGTTAAAACTTGTTCATCAGCAATAGCTTCAAAGGCTATTAAAAAGGTCGCCAGCGTATCAAAAAAATCATGTTGTAGTAATAAACATATTGAAAAAAAAGCTCAGAACGAGTTACTTCAAAAAAAGAATACTACAGATTTTGATATTGAAAAATTAGTATGTTATACTAATTTTTTTACAACTAATAATGACTTTAAATATGCTTTAACTAGCAATAATATACCTTATTTGCATTATTCTCCTCCCATACTTCTTCGGGATAGGAGCGTGCTTTTTCAAGTATTTCGTATTTGATTTGTTGTTTCAACCAGCATATACAATAGAAAATCTATTCCGTATCGAAATCTCTGAATTTAGTATACTTTTTTAATTAGGCATAGTGGTACTATGTTAAAATTAAGAAAGCATTTGATCTTATTGAATATTCAATACTTATAACAAAATTCTATTGTGTAATCCGAGTTTAAGGAGTTGTTTTTCTTCTTCCGTTAAGGAGAATATAAAAACAAAACCCACTGAAACCTTCTTAAAATAAGAATATATATCCAGTAGTTCATGGTATTAAAGTAGGTGATCACTAAAAAAAACTAGGTTTTAATAGTTGTCATTTTGAGCTATTGTAGATATTTAAATGATTAAAATAAATGAAAATATATTTAATAACTTTTGTGTTAATGCTGGTAAGAACAGCTTTTGCACAAGGACCACCTATAACGGCAGACAAACCAATTATGCTCGGAGGAAAAAGTTTTACCATAAAAACATTGACCGAGATTAGAACCACGGAGCGTGGGACAAGCACTTATGTGCCTGTAATGATGCATTATTTGCCTACCTCAAACTCATTGGTGGCGCTGCATATTCCTTTAGTAACTTATGATTTGGAAGGATTGTCTAAGGAAACTGCATTGGCAGATATCATTTTGCAAGGTAAATATCAGTTTTTTAGGAAAGATCAAACAGGTAAAACCTTTAGAATGGTTGCCAAAACTTTGCAAAGCTTACCTACAGGTAAGCGTATTGATTTAATTGGACAAAGCACCAAAGAGTATCAAGGTTATTATGGTTTAGTAGCAGGTTATGAAACTTTAAAATATGGGATTTCGAGTGAATTGGGATATAACTGGTCGCCTAATGCCGATTTGGATGAACTCCGAATGAAATTGGGTTTTGGATTGCCTCTTTTAAAACCGCAGTACCCCAATAAGCAGCTTAACTTATATTTTGAATATACCAATAGTTGGTTGTTGGACCGAGATTGGTACCAACTACTGTATGCACAAGGAGTACAGTATGCATTAAAAAATATTACTTGGGAAGCGGCAGTTCAAATGCCATTGGTTAATGATGTTGTTCAAGGACGAAAACTAGAGTTTAGTGTTTTTTTAGGAACACGCTACACATTTTAAAAAATTAGAAATTATGAAAAAAATAATAAATAGTTTACTTGTAAGCTTATTGGTTGTGATAACAGCTATGGCTCAAAAAAACATGGATGAATTTCAAATTCAAGTAGATGGACTAGGCTGTCCGTTTTGTGCTTATGGATTAGAAAAAAAGTTCAAAGAATTTAAGGGAATAAAAAAGGTGCAAATTGAAATTCAGACAGGGGATTTTAAATTTGAATATCCATCTGAAAAGCAATTAACAATGGATGCTGTGGTTAATCAGGTTAAAAAAGCGGGTTACACACCAAAAACAGCAAAAATTACACGCTCAAATGGAGCCGTGGAAACCTTAGAGGTTCCTGTAAACTCAAGTACCGATAGTGATCAATTGATTACAGAAACGGTTCATGTTAAAGGGAATTGTCAAATGTGTAAAGCACGTATTGAATCAGCCGCTTTGTCTACAAAAGGTGTTCAAAAAGCGTTTTGGAATGTAGAAACAAAAATGCTTGAAGTAGCTTTCGATAGGCAACAAATTTCAGTTAAAAAAATAGCTAAAAGTATAGCTTTAGCAGGGCATGATGCTGCGAAAATAACAGCTCCAAAAGAGGTTTATGAAGCCTTGCCGGTATGTTGTTATTACAATAACCCGAATTTAAAATCGCATTAGAATGAGGTTAATTATAAGTTATTTTTTGCTTAGTATAGTTTTTGTAGGATGCTCAAAAACAAAAAAAGATTGGCAGTTAAAAAAGGAAATAAAATTAGATAATGTAGGTCCTATTGGCTTAGCATTTTTAAATGATCAATTGTGGTTGTCGGATGGAGATAATAATAGGTTAGTACAAATTAACGAAGATGGAAAAATAGAAAAAGAACTTGCTGATTTTGATCGCCCTATGCACATAGCGGTTTCTGAAAACACAATTTTGATTCCAGAATATGGAAGAGATACGATTTCGACATATACCGGAGGAAAGAAGGGGTTTTTAAGTGATATTCCTAAATTGGATGCTCCTGCAGGAGTTTTTACATTAGGAAAGGAAATGGCTATAGCTAATTTTTATACTAATATGGTACATTTTTTTAATGGAACTACTTGGTTACAAATAGGCGGTAAAGGAACCGCCGAAGGCAAATTCAATTATCCCACAGATGTGCATATAACCAAAGAGTTCATTTTTGTCGCCGATGCCTACAATCACCGTGTACAAGTATTTGATAAATCAGGTCACTTCGTAAAAGTGTTAGGACAAAATTTAGGCATTAATGCTGCTACGGGGATTTATGTTGCAGACAAGGAGCTGTTTATTACTGATTTTGAAAATAGTCGCGTATTTGTAGTTTCTCTTGAAAATGAGCTAATTCAAGAAATAACACAAGCTATTGGAAAACCTACCGATATGTTGATTTGTAAGGAGCAACTTTATGTTGTTAATTACAAATCTGGAATAGTTAGTGTATATGAGCGATGATTTTGTGTAAAATCTATTCCACTAGCGCTTTAAAGCAGAATTGTATAGCGCTAGTGGTTGATTGTAATGCTAAATTAATAGATATCGTTTTTAAATGCTATTTTCTTGAATTCGTTATTCCATTTGAAATATATAATGGTATAGAATAAAAAGATTACTTTAATTCAATATCCCTTATGCTCTTCTTGTAATCTTTACCTCTGATTGCTTCAAAAGCTATGATCATTTCTTGAAGTTTTTCTTTGTTTTCAAAAGCTAAATTGTGTTGCTGCGCCTTGTCTTTTTTTATATTATACAATTGATATATGGTGTCGTTACCTAATTCAATGTTCACTTCGGTATTGATTCGTGGTTTGTTATATGGCGGAATCATAGCCCAATCACCTTGTCTAAAAGCAGTTCTCGAAGTGGCTTCAATAATTAGGTTTTTCCTTCCTAAATTACTTTTTCCCATAAAAACGTCTAGTAATTGCTGACTATCGGTTGCCTTTTCATCACTATCAATCAGTTTTGCGATTGAGGCAAATAAATCTAATTGACACACTAGAGCATCGGATATTTTAGGCTGAATTTTTCCTTTCCAATAAGTGAAAAAAGGCACTCTGGTTCCAGCTTCGAATAAGCTATATTTTCCACCTCTTAATCCTCCATTTTGATCGTGATTTCCTATTTTTTCTTCAGCTTGATCAAAATAACCATCATTTAAAACTGGGCCGTTATCACTAGTAAAAACGATAAGTGTATTATCTAAAACACCTTCTTTTTCTAATGTGTGTATTAATTGTCCAACACACCAATCGGCTTCCATTAAAACATCTCCTCTAGGGCCTAAGCCTGATTTTCCAATAAATTTGCGATGAGGTGTTCTTGGTACATGCGGTTGTTGCATTGGGTAGTAAAGGAAAAATGATTGGTTTTTATGTTGTTTAATAAAACTTTGTGCTCCTTGTAAAAAATGATCAGCCATATCTTCATCTACCCATTTAGCAGATTCCCCACCTTTCATGTAGCCAATTCTAGGTATTCCGTTTACAATACTACTGTTATGCCCATGATGCCATTTTAGTTTTAATAATTCGGGATTGTTTTTTCCAGTCGGTTGTCCTTCAAAGTTTTTATCGTAATTAACTTCAATAGGGTCATTGGGATCCAAATTAACAACATTTCCATTTTCAATATATACGGTTGGTACCCTATCTTGAGTGGCTGCCATAATGTACGAATAATCAAAACCAACATCGTTTGGATTGGGTGTAATAGTTTTATTCCAATTTACATTTCCGTTACCTAAGCCTAAATGCCATTTCCCCACTATACCTGTGTAATAGCCTTTGGTTTGTAACATTTTGGGAATAGTCATTTGATTTGAATTAATAAGTAAAGGAGCTGTCCCTGGTAAAATTTTTGCTTTTTTATTTCTCCAAGGATATTTACCAGTTAGTAGCGCATAACGACTGGGTGTACATGTTGCCGAAGTTGCATAACCGTTGGTGAATGTTACTCCATTTGAGGCTAGCTTATCAATATTTGGTGTTTTTATTCCTTTAGCCCCATTATAGCCAACATCTCCATAGCCTAAGTCGTCCATATATATAAAAACAATATTTGGTTTTTTAGTGAGATCATTATCAACTTTTGAGTTTTTTTGTTTGTTTTTACAAGAGAAAAAGGTTGATAATATTATTAATATGAAAATCTTTTGAATTTTATTTGTCATAGTAACGACTATTTATTTATGCTATTTTTTATATGAAATCACATCATGTAATAAATGGAAGTTAAGTATTTAAAAGTTAGTATTTAATAATTACCTCATAGTTCTTATAAAGTGTAATCTCCAAAAGAAAATTAGCGATAAACTATACTTTTTTACCCAATTGTTTTTTTAATATTTTAAAGTCTCATCTAAAGTTATTTATGAGAGTTCTAATGTTTTATAAAATAGCTTTCATGTTTAGAGTCTATTTTTCGCATAAAATATCTAATAAAACTTTATAACAAAATAGATTTTTTATTACACAATTCAGGTTAAATTCGTAACACATTATTTTTCAACTATGACACAAACTTTAGAAGAGTTAAAATCAGGACAATTACAGGGAATAAAAAGCTTAAAATTGGCCTGTGGCTTAAAGGAGTTTCCAGAAGAAATCATTACGCTGTCGGAAACATTAGAAGTATTAGATTTATCCGATAATGAATTAACAACATTACCAGATAGCGTTTCTCAGCTGAAGCATTTAAAAATCGTTTTTTTTGCTCATAATAATTTTACCGAATTCCCTACTGTATTGAAGGAGTGCTCTAGCTTGAGTATGATTGGTTTTAAATCTAATCAAATTAAAAAAGTGCCTGAAAATGCATTCCCTCCATTATTGAGATGGTTGATTTTAACCGATAATAAGGTCCAAAAATTACCAAAAAGTATAGGGAATGCTCGATTACTTCAAAAATGTGGGTTAGCAGGTAACCTAATAGAAGAATTACCTACTGAAATGGCGCAATGCGTAAATTTAGAATTGCTGAGAATTTCGGCAAACAAATTAAAAGAGATTCCTAAATGGTTATTTGAGTTACCTAAGTTGTCTTGGGTAGCATTTGAAGGGAATCCAGCCTCTCATCAAATTCAATTGTCAAATGATTTGGAAGCATTTGATTGGAAAGGTTTCACTATTAAAGAGCGAATAGGAGAAGGAGCATCGGGATTGATATCCAAAGCTACATGGAATCTAAAAAAGGAAGATGTTGCCATTAAAGTTTTTAAAGGAGATGTTACCAGCGATGGATGGCCCGAAGACGAAATGCAAGTATGTATTTCTGCAGGATTGCATAAAAACTTAATTCCAATTTTAGGAAAAATTAAAGCACACCCTAATGGGAAGAGTGGATTGATAATGAAATTGATACCGGCTGATTATGTGAATCTAGGGAATCCGCCAAGTTTGGAAACCTGTACTAGAGATGTGTATGATGAACAATGTGTTTTTAACTTTGAAGAGTTATTAAAAATTGCAAAAAATATTGCTTCGGTGTGTGTGCAGCTACATCAAAAAGGAATTACCCATGGTGACCTTTATGCACATAATATATTGATAAATAAAAATGCCAATTGCCTTTTAGGAGATTTTGGAGCGGGTTCTTTTTATGATGTTAATTCAGATATTTCTCATACCATTGAGCGTGTTGAAGTAAGTGCATTTGGATGTTTGTTAGAAGAAGTATTAGATCTTGTTAATGAAAAAGAAGATAATAAAGATCTAGAAAATAAATACAAGGAATTAATTGCAAATTGTACTAAGCCAGATGTTAGGCTCCGTTTAAGTTTTTCTGAAATTGTAGATGTGTTAAACGAGTTTTAAGCCATGTTAGGCTAGTTTTTTAAAGAAAACATTTTTTAGCGAAATGAGTAAAGGAAATCCAAAAAAAACTAACCAAATTAAGGTGTGTCTGGGCATTATTTGATGTTTTAAATTTAAATAATACAACCCAGATGTAAAAAGTAGTGCAAATAAGGAATCTAATATTTTAATTTGCTCCTCAGAGTATCTATCTATATGAGTTTTATTCATTTGTTTAATATCTTTCATTTGCTCTTTTCCATAAGGTGAATTTTTGTCTGGGAAATACACAAAGAGCATAGAGGCATTTTTAAATATGTATATTAAAGAAATACCTAATAAAAAGTACTGTAGTATACATAAGGCTTCATCAAATAGTTGGTAGTTAGAAAAAGAATTGAAATTAAAAACTCTATTAATATGGTCAATGGCAAATATTATCATAATTATCGAACTCCATATACTTAAAAATAATCTTACTTTTTTAGTTAGTTTTAAGTAAGAGAAAGCATGAATAAAAGAAATAAATGAAAATATCAAGCCTAAACCGATAAGAATAAAGGTGAAAATATTTTTTATATTCAAAAATCTGAGATCAATGATCCAGTAAATAATGGAAATAGATTGCAAAAAAGTAATTCCTTCGGTCAATTTTGGAATTACTTTTTTATTATGATATATAGTTGATATTAGTACGAAAAAAAACACAAAACAATAGGGCCAGCCTTCTATGTGATTTTCAAAATCGTAATGTTTTTCGTTTTTTCCAGGTAAGAATGCAAATATGCTTAAAAAAATTGAGCCAAGTATTTTTAGACTTATCGTTTTCCAGTCTGTTGATAGTTTTCTATTTTCATAAATTATTCCTAATATCAAAGGAATTATCATGATTGAAATCAAATTTCTATCACTTTGATAAGTCCAGTAAAAAACATAACTACAAAATATACTACAGATTATCCCGTCTATGATCAAAAGTAAATTTACGTTGGTGAATTCTATATTTCCAATTTTTCTAGTAGCCATTTATTTTTAACCAAATATCAATTTTTAGTACTTAAAATCAATATATTGATATGTTTATATCCTTTTAAGATTTGTGCCAAATTTATCGATTTGTTTTTGGATTTTTTTAACGAATTCTAATTTGTTACAACTAAATCATCTTTTTTCAATCCTTGGGCATAAAAATAATTACTGTAGTTT
This sequence comes from uncultured Aquimarina sp., assembly GCA_947498765.1. Lineage (GTDB taxonomy): Bacteria > Bacteroidota > Bacteroidia > Flavobacteriales > Flavobacteriaceae > Aquimarina. The sequence goes on along the minus strand of CANMLG010000005.1, from coordinate 165,497 downwards.
TCAATTAAAACCCCTAATTTTTGAAAAGAAACTTGTTTAAAACTGTCTTTTTCATACGCAATAATGGCAGTTTCATTTTTTTTAAATCAAGCCATTTTTGAAGACAATCATTTACATTGTTAAATTTATCCATTTTAATATTTTTGAATTGTGTATGATTTTTAAGACGCTAAGATTTTATGTCATTACAATTCAAAAAAGGGATTAACATTTTTATAACTTAAAGGATAGGCTAGTGGCTTTTTTATGGTAGTATCTGAGGTTTCATTTTTTGCCGAAATCACTTTTAATAGATTCATTAATGTCATTAATTAGTTTGTTAAAAAATTAGTATTGATTTTGTTGGAAAATTTTTCTTGTAGAAGTCTCAGTTTTGGATTTATAAACTGTTTACAAAAAGGCTTTTTAGGATTCTTTTGATAGTAGTTTTGTATAGCTTCTCTTGAAGGTTTAAATTCTGAAAAAGGATATATTTCTGTTATAAGTTGGTTGTTAAATTCAGACTGAAAGTCGTTTAATATATTGTTAGCTTCATGAGATTGTTCCATAGAAAATGTGTAAATAGCTGAACGATATTTATTTCTCATAGAATGGGCAGATGTGCTTTTGTGTGTATGTAAGTGAATTTCAATCAAAGTACGAAGAGAAATAATATCAGGGTTAAAATGGACAATCACTGCTTCAGAAAATGTACTGTTTTCATCAATAGATGCTACATAACCTTGTGCTACTTTTTCAACACCTTTTAAAGATTGAAAAACAGCTTCTGTACACCAATGACAGCCACCACCTAATCCTATTTTAGTTTGTCTAGCCATTTGTTTAGTTTATTATCAGATGGATTTCGCAATTTCTTTTTATCAATAATTATTGTTGGGAAATTAAGTTTTCTGTTTTCATACAAACTTCTTAATTCTTCAGCAAAGACATCATTACATTCAACATCATTCATTAAAGTGTTTTTAAAAATTTAATAGCTGCATCTGGGTTTAAGTGAAAATTACTAAAAACAACATTATCGTGCTTGTCAATAAATATAAACCAAGGAGTTCCTCCAGTATTATAATTGGTCATAATGTTAGAACGCGATTTATCATCATCACCTGCATCATGTCCAAAAGGAATTTGTAGTTCATATCTTTTTTGAGTTTCAACCATTTTTTCATAAGTATTAGATTCATGACCTTCAAAAACGGTTTGTATGGCCATAAATACAATATTATCAATTTCTTTTAAAGCCTTAACCATTTTTTGTAAATCAGGTAAGCCTTTACTATGGCAACCAGGACACCAACTTTGAAAACAATAAACAACTTTAAATTTCCCTTTAAAATCTGCTAGTTTTATTGGATCTATTTTATTTCCAGAACCATCAATCCAATGTTTAACATTGAATTCTGGAGCTTTGAAAATTTGCTTTTCTGTTTGATTTGACATTGTATGCTCCCTTTTTTATAATTGTTAGAAGAATCTTTATTGGTAATTTATTTTCAGCTTTAGTACACTAATAGTACGCTTTCGCTGAATGTGGTAACTTGTATATTGATTGTAATTAGTAGGCCTCCTTATCTAAAATCATTGATTCTGAATTTATACAATAGCGCAAACCACTAGGCTCTGGCCCATCAGGAAATACATGTCCTAAATGAGCATCACAAGTATTACACATTACCTCTACGCGTATCATTCCAAAAGCTGTATCTTTTTCATATTTGATAGCATTTTTTTTAATAGGCTGTGTAAAGCTAGGCCACCCAGTGCCAGAACTAAATTTAATTGTAGAATCAAATAATGGTGTATTACAACATATACAATTGTATTTGCCTTCATCGTAAATACTACATAATGCTCCGGTATGTGGACGTTCAGTGCCTTTTTGTCTTGTAATTCTGAATTGCTCTGGAGTTAATTGGGCTCTCCATTCCTCCTCTGTTTTTTCAACACGTCTGTCTGGTATTGGATTTCCGTTTATGGAAAAGTTAATTACATTTTTCCAGGTTAGCATACTGTGAGTTCCTTTCTTTTCTAGTTAATACATATGCTTTATTAAGATATAAATACAGTCGAGATAATTGAGATTATCTTACATTTAATTGATTTAAGTAGATTTTGTCCTAGAATAAATTTAATTAAATATACTCCAACAATTAGATGTTTAGTCACTATATGAAAACCAAACGGCAGAGTAGCGTTGAACCTGTTTTTGGAACCTTAACCCAATTTTTAGTATTAAGAAAATAAATACAATAGGGATAAAGCAAGCAAACAAAGTAATGCACTTATCTGCTACGACTTGTTATTTAAAAAAAGCACCTAAAATTCATTAAAAAAAGAGCAAAAAGTAAAGCCAAAGTTCAAGTAATAAAAGTTCTATTGAAAAACGGGTTATATAAGTTGATATTCTCTTTTTTAAGCCCTCATAATTTTACAAGTTTAATCTTTAAAACATAAAATAGGACCTCTTAGAATTGCTTGTTTTATAGCTTACTTTTTGAAAGTAATATCTTGTGCAAGGGTTACTTTTGTTAGCAAATATTTTATTTTTTTGCATCGAAGAGTACATCAGCGTTTACCCAATAAACTTCTCCCTTTTCAACACCTGCCCAACCTTTTTTTTCAGGGTTATTATATTTTCTAGAATAGATAAAATACTTTCCATCAGGAGACATGTAAGGGCAATAATAGCGCCAGTTGCTTTCATATTTTAATGGGTTTAATGTCAGACCATTTGCCATTAGTCAATTCGGAATGATGAATAACAAAACTGTTGTCTACAATTCTTGAAAAGAACATTTCTGTATTGTTGTAAAATAATAAAATTTGTGACACCGACCTCATAAATATAAAACTCCCTTTGCTAGCGCTATTTTTTTATGGAGAATTATTACTTTTAGTAACCTTAAATAGGAATACTATTATGTGTATATCATTTTTTAGCTTTATTAGATTATGAAAATTTGTGTAGCCCAAACAGCACCTATTAAAGGAGCTATTTCAAAAAATATTGAAAGCCATAAAAAATTGATTATGCTTGCTGTTCAAAATAGAGTAGATATTATAGTTTTCCCTGAACTTTCGATAACAGGTTACGAGCCTGTGTTGGTAGCAAAATTAGCTACAACTATGAATGATAAAAGGTTTGATGAATTTCAGGAAATTAGTGATTTACATAAAATTATAATAGGCATTGGAGTGCCGACAAAGAACGAAAAGGGGATTTGTATTAGCATGGTGTTATTTCAACCTAATAAAGAAAGAAAGACGTACTCTAAAGCTTACCTCCATCCTGGTGAAGAAAAATATTTTATAGCAGGAAAAAACTTAGCTCCAATTACAGTAGGCAATCATAAAATTGCCTTTGCCATATGTTATGAAACGTCCATACAAGCACATGCAGAAAAAGCATATAAAAATAAAGCCGACGTGTATATGGCAAGTGTATTGAATTCGGTAAATGGAGTAGATAAGGATTTACATCGAATTTCAGAAACGGCAAAAAAATATAAAATGTTAGCCTTAATGTCTAATCTAGTGGGTAAATCGGGAGGCTATGATTGTGCTGGGAAAAGCTCGGTCTGGAATAATGAAGGTAAATTAATAGAACAATTGGACGAGGCTAATCAAGGGATGATCATTTTTGATAGTATTACGGAACAGGTAATAAAAAAAGTTACAAGTATTAAAAGTAATTAATTGTTTTTTTAGTGGGTTATTCGTGGTATTATTTTAGAAGCTTATTATTAAGGTATGAAAAAAGCTTGGAAACATAACGTATCCAAGCTTTTTGTAATAACTATACTAAAATTTAAACAGGGCTTATTTGTTTCTTGGTGATCCGATTTGAGTACCAATTACACTCTCACTAGGTTGTGTAATTACTGGGCAATTGATAATTGCTCCAGTAGCAGTTAATAAATCAGACAATGAATTAGCTAAAGGACTTGGGTTTGCATTTCCTCTAAAAGGAATTAAAGTTCCATCAGCCAATAAGTCATTTATTTGGTCAAAGCTTCTTAAAATAGGGCGATCGCTTTCAGGTACAGTAAATTCAGTAACATGTGCATCCCACATTGGAGCATATCTTTGATCACTAGGATCAATAGGGAATGTGTTTGTTGGATCTTGTGCTTGTCTGTTACTTAAAGATGCCGTATTTAAACCTTGTACTCCAAAACCATCAGTATCTGTTGTTCTTCCGTTTGCTGTTGGGCTAAATGGTAGCATAGAACCTCCTGGGAATAATCCAAACGTTGGTAAATTAGCCAATTTTGGTGCAAAAACTCCTAATTCGATAGCAGCTGGTCCTGGGTCAGAAGTATCTGTTACGATATGGAAATAAAATGGTTTATTTTCATGCCATCCATCTAAAAGTTGCATTACAACTGATGCTTGGTCAATAGCTAAATTTGGATTGTTTAAATCATCTTCTTGTGCAGGACCATTACCATCTGGATGAGGAATTCTATCATGTATTCCAGTACTATTAGCAACCAATTGTGCATTGATCACAACACCACTTGGTAATACTACATATGAAGACCAATTATCATCAGCTACAGCTCCAGCCTCTACAGAAGCAGGAGGGAAACCAAATAATAATCCATCAGCAGGACCAGTTGTTAATGATCTTTTTGGAGAAAAATCTACAGAACCTTCAAATACCAATCTACCACCTCTTGTCCAGTATGCTTTTTGTTCACCACCTGAACCTATAGAAGCCGCCATTCTAGGAGAAAAAATAACCCCCAATTTTTTGGCCATTTTTTTGTTTGATGCTTCCGTAATTATATAATATCCTTTTCTTCGAGTTCCGTTAGGTAGGGTTTCCCATCCTTGAAACATAGGAAATCTTGCTGTTGGACCTGCAGGAACTACAGACCTGTCAATTCTAAAATCTATACCTAAAACACTAGGTAAAAATACATTTTGGTCTTTAGTAAATCTTAATGCAGGTCTAAATACATTATAAGGAACTCCTCCATCTCGTCGAATACTTCGTAATAATAAATTAGCTTCTTTTAAAGCCCTAAATGATTGTTTTGAAATAAATCTAGAATCGGCTGTTGTTAATTCATCTGTTGTTTGAGTGTCTTCTACATCGGTGTTACAAGCAGTAAATAAAGAGGCTGCAATGATCCCCCCGATCATTATTGTTTTTAAATTTTTCATTTTTGTGTTTTTTAATGATTTTACGTTTTTCTGAGTAATAAATTTTTATAAAGTAAAACGATTGGCCAATCATTCTCAAACGTTATAAATTTGATACTATTTCAGACGATCACATTATTGATGCTTACACTCCTACAAGATAAAATTCTTTAAAAATATGCTAATCAAGATTATTTAAAGTATGAGTTTTATAATTAAAACACTGATTATTAGATATTTAAAATTATTGAATAATCAATTGTTAAAAAAAACAAAAAATTATTTTTAAGTATATATTTAATAATTTTGTAGGATAAAAAATGTTTATAAATGTCACATAACTAACACATTACGTAATTAAAAATTGATAATGATAAATTGATTTTCCTTTTTTTGACTGTTTTTGGTCTAAAAAAATAATTATGTTATAATTGTTTTTTATGATTATAATAAAGATTTATGGTTTGTTGTTTATTAGCGGCAAGTGTCTATAAAAGAAAAAGAAGGGGTGATGCATAGCTAAATTTATTATATTTAAAAAGGTACTATTGTTTTATTTTAAAGTTATAAAATAGCAGTACCTTTTTGAATATATCCCATCTCATCTATTAGATTATAATGAGACTTATTACAATTTTTAAATAGTGGGGAGTAAAGTTGTTATCACTTGCGATTTTTGATGCAATGTTTTATGAACAGGGCACTTGTCAGCTATTTTTAAAATACGATTTAATTGATCGTTATTTAAGCTAGGGGCAGTAAGCTTTATTTTTCTAATAAAAGTGTCAATTTTAGCAGTCTCATTTTGCTCACAATTTTCACAGTCCACATTGTGTTGTTTGCTATGACTTATATGTACTTCTACATTCTCAACCAACCAACCTTTTCGTTTGGCGTACATTTGAATTGTCATGGCTGTACATGCAGATAAGCCAGCAGCAATAAATTCATATGGATTAGGTCCAAAATCATTACCACCAAAATTTTCGGGTTCATCAGCATAAAAGTTATGACTACCTATTTTCATTTGGGTAGTAAATGCATCGGTTGCATTTAAACTTGCTGCAACTTCATCAGTGGTTTTTAATATTTTATTTTTAGGAAATTTAATATAGCGTTTAGACCAACCTGCAATTACTTCACCCACATAAATGGAATCTTCTTTATTCATTAATAAATGATCTGCTCCATCAAGACTTATAAAACTTTTGGGGTGCTTGGCTGCTTTGTATATTTCTTCGGCATTTTTTATGCCTACGGTGGTATCCTGAGGAGAATGTAATACTAAAAGGGCTTTACCTAAATTATGTGCAAGATCGGGTAATGACTTCTCTTCTAAATCATCAATAAATTGTTTCTTTATAGTAAAATTTCTACCACCTACATTAACACTTGCAACTCCTGTATTTATAATGTCATCAACTTTATCTTGTAATAAATGAGTCACATGCTTAGGATTAGAAGGTGCCCCGATGGTGGCTACTGCTTTTATAGAACTGATATTGGACGCCGCAAAAATTGCCGCCGCCCCACCTAAAGAATGTCCAATAAGTAATGCGGGAGATTTATAATTGGTTTTTAAATAATCAGATGCCGCAATAAGATCTTCTACATTGCCTGAAAAATTAGTATCCTCAAAGTCACCTTCGCTTTCACCTAGTCCTGTAAAATCAAATCGTAAGACCCCAAAGCCTTGCATAGTTAAGGCACGACTAATATTTCGAATAGCACCTAAGTTTTTATTACAAGTAAAGCAATGTGCAAATAGCACAAAGTTGTGTGGGTGTTGATTAAATGGTAGTTCTAATCGGCCAGATAACTGTTGGCCTACTGTATTTTTAAATGTAACCTTTTGAATATTCACGATAGATTTTCTTTTAAATGTTCATGGGTTAGGTCGTTTTATTTTGTTTAGTATAACAGGTATTTTATTAGCATTGACATCAGCTGTATATTTTGGTGGCTTAACTCGAAATTGAAGCACTGTTTCATTGTTTATATGGCTTTCTGTTGTTCTCCGAGGTAGTTTTCTTTTGAGTGAGTATGATAAATTAAGTCTGTTTAAAAGTAACTTATTCTATTTTTTGATATTTATTTAATTGTTCTGATTTTTCTTCGCCATCCTGGATAGTGTATTCTTGAATTTGTTCAGTATTGTTTTTAGAAAAGCTTATAGGGCTTATATAATTAACATCACCATCGTCTAAAATTATTTGATATTCTAAATCAGATATTTTTTTCCAACTTCCAGAATTGTCTACGATTTTATCACATCCATTGTTAGAGTTGGGTTCAAAATAGGTGTCAATAATTTTACCATCATTTAGGTATTCTATAGTGTTTTGTAGTTCACATTCGGCTATTTCTTGTTTTATGCCATTTTCATTTAACTCTATGGCTTTCCATTTTCCAATGATTGGATCTATATCATTTCCGGTATTATTAGTGTCATCGTCATTGCAACTAGCAAAGGCTAATGATACTATGAGTAGGTAGGTTAGGGTTAGTTTAATTTTTTTCATAATTGGTGTTAAATGGACTCTTTTTTAAAGGTTGCGTTAAAAATTTAAAAGAATAGTTAGGTGGTGATTATTTATTAGTAGGTATAAGTATAAATGATTGATATTTAAATATGATTTTACTGTAGTAATAGATATTTTAGTTTAGTTTTTTTTGAAAACAAATGCTATTTTTTGCTTTTACATATTCGCCATAATTTGGAAATTGAAAGTAATTATTTTTCTTATAAAATGCTATTGCATAAGGCTTTGATTTTAGTGTTTCAAGGATGCATTCGTTAAATTTTAATTCAACACTCCATTTTTCTAATTCATTTAATACCATTGTAGCAATTCCATTTCCACGAAATTTTGGATCAACGTACATTCTTTTAATTTCCATTACATCTTGTGAAATTTTTTTAATTCCACCACACCCGACAGGTTTTCCTTTTTCGCTGTAAGCAACAATGGCGTATTTTATTTTTTCAACTTTATTTAATTCTCCATAAAAGGATTGTTCATCTTTATAATAGTGTTTTAGACTGGTATCTAGTTCTTTTACTAATTTTTTGAAATCAGAATTATCAGAATTTATTCTTTCCAATGTTATCATTTACTCTTTTTAAATTGATCACTATACTAAATTTACAATATTAAAATAAGTGCCAGATGTTAAGGTTGATTTTAACGTATTTTTAAAGAGGTTTTTAGTGTAAGATACAAGCTTTTTAGGATTGAAATATGTTTTTAATATTCATACAAGATTATTTTGTTTGAATTTGCAATATTTAGTTTGACTTGGTTCCCTTTAACTTGTAAGTTTGAAATGTCAAAAGTTAGTTCTCTAATAAAAAGTGCTTCGCATAATTCACTATTCTTTAAGGATAACTTTAAAGATCGCTGAGGAGGTATAGATTTTGTGGTGATTCCTTTGTCAATTAGTTTTACTACCCAAGTATCTCCGCTACAGCCTCCTGAGCTAAAGTTGATTTTTAGACAGTCGTTGTTTATTTCTAGGTTGTTAATATCTAGTTGATCAGAAGGTGAGTTTTTAAATTGTTCAGAACTTATAAGGGTATTAAAATCACAGTTATTTTGATTTTTATCATCATCGTTTGAGCAGCTAAAAATTGCTATTCCCATAAATATTAACATCAGTGTTTTCTTCATTTTGTAATAGTTTTGTTTTAATATGTAGATGAGAGTTTTGAGCGATGGTTGCTTAAAAATTAGTTGTTTATATGTATTTGAATACAAAAAGTTAACTTGTATATCGAATAAAAACAAAAAAAGACCGTCTATTAAAAATAAACGGCCTTTTGAATATGTTATAAGAAAAAAGTAAGTTTACTTACTCAAATACATTTTTCTACGAGAGTATAATTCGTAAAAAGCATCATCTTTTAAATCATCGATAAACAAGATGCTTTCTCCTGTACTTTTCATTTCTGGTCCTAGTTTTTTATTAACGTTAGGGAACTTGTTAAAAGAGAAAACAGGTTGTTTAATTGCATACCCTTTTAACTGAGGGTTGAAATCAAAGTCGGTAACTTTATTGTGACCTAGCATTACCTTAGTAGCATAGTTTACATAAGGTTCTCCGTATGCTTTTGCAATAAAAGGAACCGTACGTGATGCACGTGGATTGGCCTCAATAATGTATACTTTGTCATCCTTAATGGCAAATTGGATATTGATTAAACCTACTGTTTTTAAGGCTAAAGCAATAGTTTTTGTGTAATCCTTGATTTGCTGCATTACAAACTCACCTAGGTTAAATGGAGGTAAAGTTGAATTAGAATCTCCAGAGTGTACTCCACAAGGTTCTATATGCTCCATAATACCTATGATGTATACATTTTCGCCATCGCAAATAGCATCTGCTTCTGCTTCAATTGCACCATCTAAGTAATGATCTAGTAATAATTTATTATTAGGTATTTTAACTAAAAGATCTATAACATGTTGTTCTAATTCTTTTTTGTTAATCACAATTTTCATTCCCTGACCTCCTAATACGTATGATGGACGTACTAATATTGGGAAATCTAACTCATCTGCAATAGCTAAGGCTTCGTCTGCATTTTCAGCGACACCAAATTCTGGGTAAGGAATGTTGTTTTCTTTTAGTAAAGTAGAAAAACTTCCACGATCTTCGGCTAAATCTAAAGCGTCAAAACTAGTACCTAGTACTTTAATTCCGTAACGTTCTAGTTTTTCGGCTAATTTAAGTGCCGTTTGACCACCTAATTGAACAATGACTCCTTCTGGTTTTTCATGACGAATAATATCGTAAATATGTTCCCAAAAAACAGGTTCAAAGTATAATTTATCGGCAATGTCAAAATCGGTAGATACCGTTTCTGGGTTACAGTTGATCATGATAGTTTCATAACCACACTCGGAAGCAGCAAGTACTCCGTGTACACAACAGTAATCAAATTCAATGCCTTGTCCAATACGGTTAGGTCCCGAACCAAGTACGATTACCTTCTTTTTGTCGGTAACAATGCTTTCATTTTGTACGGTAACAGTACCATCTGGTTTTTCAATTTCGCTTTCAAAAGTAGAGTAGTAGTAAGGAGTTTGTGCTTTAAACTCAGCGGCACAAGTATCTACTAATTTATAAACTCTATTAATATTTAATTCTTCACGCTTTTTGTATACTTCGCTTTCGTAACACTTTAGCATATGAGCGATTTGTCTGTCGGCAAAACCTTTTTGTTTAGCTTCTAGCAATAAATCTTTAGGAAGTGTTTCAATAGTGTTGGTGCTAATTTCTTTTTCTAAAATAAATAATTCCTCATATTGTTTAAGGAACCACATGTCAATTTTAGTGATTTCAAAAATTCTACTCAGAGGAATTCCAGCTTGGATAGCATCGTAAATTACAAAAACACGATCCCAACTAGCATGGGTTAATTTGCTAACTATAGTATCATAATCTTTGTAACTCTTTCCATCGGCACCAAGACCATTACGCTTAATTTCTAATGATTGTGTGGCTTTGTGTAAAGCTTCTTGGAACGAACGTCCAATACCCATTACTTCACCAACGGCTTTCATTTGTAAACCTAAAGTTCTATCAGAACCTTCGAATTTATCAAAATTCCAACGTGGTATTTTAACAATTACATAATCCAACGTAGGCTCAAATAAAGCAGATGTGGACCCTGTAATTTGATTGCTTAATTCATCCAGTGTATAACCGATAGCTAACTTAGTAGCAACTTTTGCAATTGGATACCCGGTTGCTTTACTAGCTAAGGCAGATGAACGAGATACACGTGGGTTAATTTCAATGGCGATAATTTCCTCTCTTTCGTCTGGGCTTACGGCAAATTGCACATTACATCCACCTTCAAAATCCCCAATACTACGCATCATATGGATAGCCATATCACGCATGCGTTGGAATGTTTTATCCGAAAGCGTCATAGCAGGAGCTACGGTAATGGAATCACCCGTATGGATTCCCATTGGATCCATATTTTCAATAGTACAAATAATAACTACGTTATCATTTTTATCGCGTAATAATTCTAATTCATATTCTTTCCAACCCAATAAGGCTTTGTCAATCATTACTTCGTGAATAGGAGAAGATTCCAAACCACGAGTTAGTAATTCGTCAAAATCTTTTTCTTCATGAACAATTGCAGCTCCAGCCCCTCCTAAAGTAAAGGAAGAACGAATACACAGAGGAAAGCCGAATTCTTGAGCGATTTCTTTAGCCTTTAAAAAAGAATTAGCAGTAGCTTGTGGTGCCATTCCAACACCAATCTTACCCATTAATTCTCTAAATAATTCCCTGTCTTCGGTAATGTTAATAGCATCAATATCAACACCAATTAACGCTACATTAAAGTCTTCCCAAATACCTTTTTCTTGAGCTTCAATACAAAGGTTTAATGCTGTCTGACCTCCCATTGTAGGTAGTACAGCATCAATTTCTGGATGATTCTTTAAAATTTCAATAATTGACTTTGTATTTAATGGTTTTAAATACACGTGATCCGCCATTGACGGATCGGTCATAATAGTCGCAGGATTGGAATTAATAAGGACGGTTTTTATTCCATCTTCTCTTAACGATCTTAGGGACTGTGATCCAGAGTAATCAAACTCACACGCTTGACCAATAACTATAGGACCTGAACCTATTAAAAGTACACATTTAAGATTGTTATTCTTTGGCATTTGGAAATTGTATTGAAATTAAAAATTGTATGCTATAAGATATAAAAAAAGGCGTTACTCTTAAAAAAAGTAACACCCTGTATTTGAAACACTAACCACAATTAATGTTTATGTCTAATTTCTGAAGAAACAGAAATTTTCTTTCTGCCCTTTGCTCTTCTTCTTGCAAGGACTTTTCTACCATTAACAGAAGCCATACGCTCTCTGAATCCGTGCTTATTTTTTCTTTTTCTTTTAGATGGTTGAAATGTTCTCTTACTCATTTTGTTATCTTTAAAAAATCTTAAGTATCTATATCATTATTTCAAGATGATATAGCTCATCCTAAAACTGCGTGCAAATATACAAAGAGTTTTCTGTTCTGCAATGCTATAGTGTAAAATATTTTGAATTGTTTTTAGTACCTTTGCGCTTTAAAAATAATTAAAATAAATGTTTAATAAAAATATAAAGCTAGTATTAGCCGCTTTAGCTGTAGTAACTGCTGTTTGGCAATTTGTAGATAACTATATAGGTAATGGAATTTTATTATTGTTTTTAGCAGGAATGTTAGTGTTTCTTTATTTTAAGAATGAAATTATATTATTATCTTTTTTAAAATTAAGAAAACAAGATTTAGCCGGAACGGAAAAATTATTGGATAAAATTAAAAATCCAGAAACTGCTTTGACTCAAAAGCAACAGGGGTATTATAGTTATTTGAGAGGTATTATTGTTTCTCAAACTAACTTAACAAAAGCAGAACGTTTTTTTAAGAATGCAATTAAATTGGGACTATCCATGGATCAGGATTTAGCTGTAGCTAAATTAAATTTAGCGGGTATTGCTATGCAAAAACGACGCAAGCGCGAGGCACAAGGCTTACTAAGTGAAGCAAAAAAATTGGATAAACATGGGATGCTAAAGGAGCAAATGGATATGATGAAGCAACAGCTTAAGCGTATTTAATCCTTTAAAAAGAATCTTTTGTCGAGGTTAAGTGGGGATTTTTATTAAATTTGTTTTTAGATAATAAGCTTTGATTTGTAACATTATACAGTTTTTGACTGTTATAATGTTTACAGTTTAATAGGTTTTTTATACTAATTGTGATTAAAAATAGGTTATTATTTAAAATATCTTATTTTTATCTGTGTTATAAATTAGGACTTCAGTGTGATGTTTTTAATTAGATAATGCAGGTTAAAATGCCCCAGAACCTAATTATGAAAGTAAAATATTTATTTATCGGTTTTTTATTATCATGCGTTTGTGTGCTAGCACAAGATGATAATACTAATGAATATGATCCTGTAGATAGGTATGATAAGGATTTAGAGAATCAAAAAGAAACATCCCTAATAGGCTCTTTGGCTGATTATAATTTTTTTTCTGATGCTATTGATCGAAATATCAATCTGTATAAAGTAAATAGTCAAGTAGCTCATGAAAAAAAAGATTTAGAAAGAGCTCGCTTTTTATATGATTCTTTAGTGCAAAACTGTTTGAAAGGTACCCAATTTGATAATTTTATAGTAAACAAAGCAAAATCTGGTGAACCTATTTATTTTGAATCCTTTCAGAAACCTATTTATTTAAAAACGATAGCAACATGGTGTGAGCCAAATGAATCTGAGGCTGCAGCGTTTAATGATATTGCTAATGAATTTGGTGATTTAATTGATTTTGTAGTTTTATATTGGGAACCTAAAGAAAAAGTACTAGAGAAAGTACAGTATTATGATGCGAATGTTTCGGTAGTTTATGTTGATGAACAGGATAACTACAGTTCTGATATTGTACGTAGAGTTAAACATTCCTTAGGGCTTCCTTCTATCTTTTTAATGGATCGTAAAAGGACTATTCTTAATGTTAAAAAAGGATTGGCACCTAAGTTTACTGAATTTAAATACGATAGTCGTGTACGTTTTGGAGAATTTAATGCTAAAGATTCTCAAGATCATTTTGTAAAATCTTATACAGAATATTTTGATGATATGGTCGAAGATATTAGTTCTATGATTTCTAAAATGTAGTAATCACTTATTCGAATTTATATTTTTTTACTTTTTCATAAAAAAGTTTATCCCTTCCTTCGGTTAATATTCTTTACTCTTCTGAGTATAGAATGTTTATGCTTAATTGTTTTTTATTTATCCTTAGATAAATTTAATTCTATTGATTAAATTTAATACAAATTTAAATTATGATTAAAATTAAATATATAGCCTTTTTTACGTTGTCTTTTTTAGTGTTTTCTTGTAAAGAAAATAATACTACTGAAAAAAAAGTAGAAGATTCAATCGAAAAAATAGAAGGAGAAGAAACGCCTAAAAATAATGCCATTAGTTCAATCAAAGAAAATGAAATTTCTAAATTGATAGCAGGAGGAAGTGAACCTTCTTGGAATTTATTTATAAATAAACTTGATGGAGGTAGTTATTCTTTTAAATTATTAACACTAGCAACTGATGAGGGAGAAATTACAGGAACTTTACAGCAAATAGAAAATTCCATTAATGCTAGTATTACTGAAGTTGTTTTTAAGGGGACAGATACTAATAAAAACATAATTGAGATAATACGCTCAAATATAAAATGTACTGATCTTTCAGGAGAAAGTAGAGATGGAACTGTACAAGTAAAGTGGAAAAAATTTGATTTTGTAGGTTGCGATTATACTAAAAAATAGTAATTACTCATTAATATGTTTGTTACTGTAAATCAACTGATTATTATGCTTGCATATATTAAGTAAACACAATACTTTTCATTATGTACTTAAATAGGTAACTTGTGAGCTTTATTTTATTTATTTAGAAAATTTAATTGAAAATATGTATAGCTCTAAAATTACTGGGTTAGGAATGTATGTCCCAGAAAATGTGGTTACTAATGACGATCTTTCAAAAGTAATGGATACCAATGATGAGTGGATTCAGGAACGCACAGGAATAAAAGAACGTCGTCATATAAAGGAAGGAGATGGTAATTCTACAGCAGTTATGGGTGTAAAAGCAGCCAATATTGCTATTGAAAGAGCTGAAATTGATAAAGATGATATTGAATTGATTGTGTTTGCGACTTTGAGTCCGGATTATTATTTTCCTGGTTGTGGGGTGCAAGTTCAAGATTTATTAGGATTATCTACCGTTCCTGCATTGGATATAAGAAATCAGTGTAGTGGATTTGTTTATGCACTTTCTGTTGCAGATCAATATATAAAAACAGGAATGTATAAAAATGTATTGATCATAGGTAGTGAAAATCATAGTGGAGGTTTGGATATGACCACACGAGGAAGATCAGTTTCTGTAATTTTTGGAGATGGAGCTGGAGCCGCAGTTTTAAGTAGAAGTGATAACGATGAGCAAGGTGTATTGTCAACGCATATGCATAGTGAAGGTGAACATGCTAAAGAGCTGGCAATGATAGGGCCAAGTACTTCACATTGGGTGCCACAAATTATAGAAGAAAATCCAACGGCAACAGATGATGATATTACATATTACCCGTACATGAATGGACAATTTGTATTTAAAAATGCAGTAGTTCGTTTTTCGGAGGTTATAATGGAAGGTTTAGAAAAAAATAAGTTATCTCCTACAGATATTGATATGTTAATTCCTCATCAAGCGAATTTGAGAATATCTCAATTTGTACAGAAAAAATTTGGATTAACTAATGATCAAGTATTTAATAATATTCAAAAATATGGAAATACTACAGCAGCTTCCATACCAATTGCTTTGACTGAAGCTTGGGAAGCTGGGAAAATCAAAAAAGGAGATACAGTTGTACTAGCAGCTTTTGGGAGCGGATTTACTTGGGCTAGTGCAGTAATTAAATGGTGATTTTACGAGTTTAAAAGAATACAAAAACGAAAGCCACAGAGTTAACTACGCTCTGTGGCTTTCTTTTTTATCCTTTTGAGATTTAATACTAACACTAACTACTAATCAATCATCTAAATCAATAAAAAACAAAAGGATAAAAAAATTAACTAACCAACTAACTATTCTAATATCTATATTAATAGACGCAAAAGGTTCGATGTAATTACAAAAAAAATAGATTTTAACATTTTTTATGAATCTTATATCTTTAGATAATGTAAGAGACTTGTCGATGTTTAAAAAGGTAAATATAAAAGAGGCAAAGGTTAAATTATATTTTA
The DNA here is from genome assembly GCA_947498765.1 of uncultured Aquimarina sp. Classification (GTDB taxonomy): domain Bacteria; phylum Bacteroidota; class Bacteroidia; order Flavobacteriales; family Flavobacteriaceae; genus Aquimarina. Next base: position 149,492 of record CANMLG010000005.1, on the reverse strand, counting down.
TCAATCTATAGGTTGCGAACTTCTATATAAGTTATGGAAAATAAAAGAAGATGAAATACTTATTTTAAACTCATAGAATGTTATGAGTTTTTTAATTTAGCCACATTAAAAATAAAATAGTATGGCATTAAAAACATTAATAATTGGAGCTTCACTAAAAGAGGAGCGTTACTCAAATAAAGCTATCAATAGGTTAAGAAATTATAATCATCCTGTTGTTGCCATAGGATTGCGCGAAGGCGATGTTCAGGATGTAAGTATTGTTAAAGGAAAGCCTGTTTTTAATGATATACATACCGTAAGCTTATATATAAATCCAAAACGGCAACCAGAGTACTATGATTATATCTTAGCACTACAACCCAAACGTGTTATTTTTAATCCAGGGACAGAGAATGTTGAATTGTTTGATCTTTTACAGCAAGCATCAATTCCATTTGAGGCCTCTTGTACTTTGGTATTATTGTCTACAGACCAATATGAAATATAAAAGATGAGTCATTTGAAAATAATAAGACCGCCTTAAAATTTAAGACGGTCTTAATTAATTGTTTTAAAAGCAATTTAAACAGCGTTGTTACTCCTTAATAACTTTTACAATCTTTAATTTATTTTGATCACCTTGTAAACTTAGTAAGTAAATACCTTTGCTGTAAGTTGAAAGATCAATAGTTATTTCAGTATTAATATTATCAACTAATACAGTATTTAATAACCTTCCATTTAAATCATAAATATTAATTGATTTTAATAATGATAAATTTTCAGCAGTAACAGTAACACTATCAATTGTAGGGTTAGGATATACTTGTACATTTATATCAAAGTTTTTACCACCAATTTTGGCACCTTTACTTTCGTTATATGTAACTTTTAGTTTAGGACCCTTGTTTCCATTTTCTTTAGAAGCAAAAGCAACATCATTTCCATCTGTTTGTCTAACGATAAATGTTACAAAGTTATTTTTAGTAATATTACTCAACTTAATACTAACTTTTTTACCTATTGTAAAGTTTCCTGTAGTACTACCAACTTTTCTGATATTTGTAGGTTGGTTACTTTTATTTAAATTAAGTTCTGTCCACCCTTTATCTGTACCTTGATAAATTTCGATAGTTCCATTACCAGCATCACCATCTACAGTAAATTCTAAAGTTGCATTTTCAATAGCTCCTTTAATATTTCTTAAGTTAAATTTTAAGTACGTAGTACGCTTTCCTTTTTCTATTCTAAGTATATCCGTATTGTAACTTTTATCACCTTGAATAAAGGCATCTTGATGAGCGTTTAAAGTTTTAGTAACTGATTTACTTATTTTAGTAACTTTAATAGAAGATGTAATATCATTAAAACTTTTGCCTATTAGGCAAGAATCATTTGAAGTTAAAGTAACAGACTTTCCTTTAAAATTATTATTTTCAAATAATTGTACAGAGTATCCAGATGCTATTTTGATAGAAGATAACTGATCATTATTAAAGTTTATATTATTAAAATTTGAATAATTAGTAGTATCAAGTGTCAGACTTTGTCCCCTAAAATTACAATGTTGGTAAATAGTTACACCATTATTGCTTGAGGGGTTGGTTGGTGCTGGTTGAGGTGTTGGAGCAGGGGCAGGAGTTGTTGGTTTAGGTGTTGGATTTGAAGCTACACATGTAAATTCAATTCCAGTCCATCTTCCTCTTGAAAAAGCTGTTCCTCCATTTTCTGGTATTTTTCCATTAGTATGAGAATTAAATTCTACTCTAATTTTATCTCCATTTTTAACACTAACATTATTAAAAGTTTTACTAGAAGGAGCATAATCTGTTGTAGTTGTAGGGTTTTTATAAGTTCCTATAACACGACCATTAACTCTTAAACGATATGTACTTTCACCATCTAATTCTGTAAGTGTATTTAACTTGATATTATAGGTTCCAGTGGTTCCTTTAAAATTAGTTTCTGCAGCAGCAAATTTGTCTTTATGTTGTCCTGCATTAATAGCTAAAGCTTTTCTTACATTATCTTTATAAGCTGGAGAAAAACCATTAATATTCAGGTTATTAAAATCACCTGTGGCAGCTAAACTTAAATTGCTACAATTTCCGTTAGTAGGGTTTTGTGGAGCTGGTTTAGGCGGAACAGGTGAAGGCGTAGTTGTTGGTTTAGTAGTACAATTACCAGCTATAGCATTTGCACCTTTACCAGAAGGCTTTTTGTATTCTTTTGATAAAACAAATTTATCCATTTCAAAACCATCCTCGCGCATTGAAAAAGATACGGTATGAACACCCGCACTTGGAATGTTTAAGAATATCTTTTCAGGCTCACCACAGTGGTTAGCACCAGTACGTTGCTTACTTTCCCAAGTCCATTGGTTTTTACCAGCACACCATTGCATTCTTGCTCCAGATCCAGGCCATTTCCCATCAAGACCAACATGTACACCATTATCTTCAGATCCTGTAGAGTAGGCACGTACCCAAACAAAATACTTTCCAGCAGATTTAAAGTTGACTTTATAGTTAATTATTGCTGCCTCACCAGGGGTGTTAGAAAAGCTAACTCCATTTACTAAAGGATCACCATGAGTTACTCTAGTATCAGGTAATAATTCTATATATTTTCCATTACTAGCATCACTATAGTGATTTGTGTCAGGATCAGGTTTTGGAGTATTGTTAGTGTTTTTATCAAGTACTAACCATTCTCTTTTGCTAGTTTTTGATTGACTTGTAAAATCTTCTGCTTCAACAGCAATAACTCCATTGTTTTCTTCAAATATTTTTTCGTTACAGTTTCCATTTGTTGGTGTTGTTGGGGTCGCGTTTGGAGTTGGTCCTACAACAACTGGAGGCGTAGGCTTAACTACAGTATTATTAGTATTGGTAATTAAGGCTACCCAATCGTTATTTTTATTATTAGGAGGGTTACCAATACTTCTTTTAGCACCACCAGAAATACTAGTTACAGAACCATTTTTCAATGTTCCGCCATTTCTTGGATCAAACCATTTAATATTAAAGTTTCCAGTAACTCCATTTAAATTAAGTTGTGTGTTCCCTCCATTTTCAAGGTATACAACATAAGTTTTTCCAACTTCGGCTAATACATGATTATTATTTCCATCAGCTAGATTGTCTTTGTTTTCCATTTTCCAATAAGGGATGTTATTTCCTTTCAAGAAATTGTATGCATATCTAGACCAAGTAAATAAAGTATTGAAGCGGTTAAAGTTTTCTGTTTGGAAATCACCCTTACTACCTCCATACCACATTACACCTTGACCACCTGCAATTAAGGTTTTCCATAAAATGATAGTTCTAGCTTCTTTGACAACACTAGTGGTACTCATTTTTTCATCAGTAAAAATACCCGTTTTACCACTGTTTTGTTCATCAGAGGCTACTACCCATGGAGTATTTGCATTTTTAGAATTATTAATCCAAGTTAATATTCCACTCTTTCCATTGTAAGCATCTCTATAATTTTGATTTCTTGAACTTTGTATTGAAGCTCCAGTTAATTTGGCTCCTAATCTTAACCAATCATTATATTTACTGTGTTCACCAGGATAGGTATGTATTACACGGTGATTTTGGTAAGGATCGAGTGCAGCTAGGAAATCGATACGTGCCATAGCAGATTGTGCAGCACCTCTATATTCTTCTGAAATATTCCACTCAATAGCTAAATGATGACCAAAACGAGCTACCATTTCACGGTATTGAGCTCTTATTTCATTAGCATTTAATTTATTCCAGTTTTCATTTTCAGCTAATTTAAAATGCATAGCTAAACCAAGTTTTTCAGCATGATCAAAAACTACTTCCCATTGCGCTAATTTTGAAACATCAAAAACAAATTTGTTGTTTAAGTTTACCCAAGGGAATACATTTTTATCATCACCACCATACAATGACATCGAAAAGGCATTCATTCCTTGTCTCTTGATGTAATTTAAAGCTCCAATAATATTTTTACCTTTTCCATTTTTAAAAGTAGGATCACCAGCTTTAAACTCTCCAGCATGTGGATTAAATTTGTGAGTTGGACATAGACCACATTTATTTAACTTGGCATCAAAATCAAATTCATTATAATTTAAAAAGTTTTCAGGCGAATCTGGACCTATTTTTAAAAAGTATTCACCCGTTTCGGCAAATTGTAAATAACGCCTTGAATTTGAATTACCAGAGGTTTTGTATGTTAATCTTCCTTTGGCACGTAAATCAGGAACTGATTTATTGTTATTTTGGATGTTACCTACATTACCCGTTAATCTTTTTGTAGGAGCAGGAAGTTGATTTACGTTTTTTAGGGCTACATCAGTACCGGTATAATAAAGTACCTCGTATTTCCATGTCCCAGTCATGTAAGGTCTAAGAATAGCTTTAAAAGTTTTACCACTTTTTGAGCTTGAATTTGCTGAATTTCCATTTGCTGCAAAGTAACCAGGAACTCTTATTTTTTTTCCGTTAGGATCTGTAAACAGCACATCCATACGGTGATTTTTAAAAGTGTTTGCATTTTCGTTTAAGTTACTTGATGGTAAATCCACACTAAGCATAATTTTGTGCCATTTTCGTAATTCACCAGTAATTTTTTGAGCGTTGATTAGATTAGATACACTGAGCAAGCATATCAAAAACAGACATAGTCTTTGTTTCATTTTTTAATTAGTTAGGGTTAAAATTAAAATTAGTTACTACTTATTAACTACAATTTTAAGGAATTTATTGAGCTATATAAAGAGCTAAATAAAAGCTACCCGTAACTTACTTTTGTAAATCTACATTATTGGTTTTTTTGACTTTTTTTAATGTTTTTAAAGGAAAAGAAACTTAATTGACAATGTAGTTGTAGGAGTAATATTACTCAAATTAATTTTTTGAAAACACATATGTTAAAAAACATTTGTAAGAATTTTTATGTGAAATTATCTAGAGAATCAATTTTGATTCAAAATCGTATAAAACAGAAAAAGGTTGCTTTTTTAAGGCAACCTTTTTATTTAAATTAATAATAAAATTAGATATTTACTTTTTTAGAACTTTAATCATATTAAATTCATTAGACGAATTTTCCAGATTAAGCAAATATATACCAGCACTATATTGAGAGAGGTCAATTTTAATTTGATCTGAAGTTATTTGGTTACTTAAAATACTTTGTAATAAGATCCCGCTTAAATTATAAACTCTAATAGAGTTTAATTTTGATAACTCTTTAGCGCTAATAGTTACACTATTTGAAGTTGGATTAGGAAAAACAGTCACTTTGATTTCGTTATCTAATTCAGGTATATTCGTAGATAATGTCGATTCAGTATAAGTAATGGTTAATTCTGGACCAGTTGTACCATTTTCTTTTGAAGAAAAGCTAACATCATTTCCACCACTTTCCATTTCAATAATTAAAGTAATGAAATTTGATTTTTCCAGTCCTGTAAGTGAAAAGTTAACTTTGCTATTTATAGGATAGTCTTTATTTACTGTAGCCAGTTCTCTACCTTTTGTAGGGGTATTGCTGTTGTTTAAATTAGTTTCGGTCCATCCATTAGTATCACTTCCCTGATAAATTTTAATAATTCCATTTCCAGCATCTCCAGTTACGGTTAGTTCTAAATCAGCAGTATTTATGGTGCCGCTTATTGTACTTAGGTCAAATTTTAAATAACTAACACGTTTTCCATTTTCAACTTTTAATAAATCAGTGTTGTTGTTAACTCCGTTTTGTAAAAAAGTATCAAATATTGGTAAAAGGGTTGTTGTTTTTACACCATTAGTTGGTGTGGAAGTATTTGAACATATAAACTCTAAACTTGTCCATCGACCTCTTGAAAAAGCGGTACCTCCATTTTCAGGTACTTTGCCATTTGTATGAGAGTTAAATTCTACTCTGATTACATCTCCTTTTTTTATAGTTACATTACTAAATGTTTTTCCAGCAGGACTATAATCAGTTGTAGTTTCAGGGTTTTGATAAGTGCCAATAAGCTTTCCATCAACTCTTAAGCGATAAGTGCTTTCTCCATCTAATTCTGCAAGAGTATTTAATTTAATATTATAGGTTCCTGTTTCTCCAGTAAAACTAGTTTCTGCTGCAGCAAACTTATCTTTGTGTTGCCCTGCATTAATGCCTAAAGCAACTCTTACATCATCAATATAAGCAGGAGAGAATCCATTTATAGTTAAATCTTTAAAATCTTTAACGGCTTCTAGTGTAGTGTTAGAACAATTTCCTGTTGTTGGAGTTGTTGGAGTAGTATTGCAATTTTCAACAAGAGCTTCCGTTGCTTTTCCTGAGGGCTTTTTGTACTCTTTTGATAAAATAAATTTATCTATTTCAAAACCATCTTCGCGCATTGAAAAGGATACAGTGTGCAGCCCTGCACTAGGTACGTTTAAGAAGATTTTTTCTGGCTCACCACAGTGATTTGCTTGTGTACGTTGCTTACTTTCCCAAGACCATTGGTTTTTTCCACCACACCATTGCATTCTAGCTCCAGAAGCAGGCCAAGTACCGTCAATACCAACATGAACTCCGTTATCTTCAGAGCCTGTAGAATAAGAACGTACCCATACAAAATATTTACCAGCACTTTTAAAATTAACTTTGTAACTAATAATGGCAGCTTCTCCAGCTTTGTTAGTAAAGCTAACCCCATTTTCTAATGGATCATCGTGTGTTACTCTGGTATCGGGTAATAATTCGATGTATTTTCCATTACTGGCATTTTCAGAATGATCTCCATCTGGATCAGGTTTAGGAGTGTTTTTTGAGGTCCCATCAAAAACAAACCACTCTCTTTTACTAATTTTTGATTGCTCAAAAAAGTCTTCAGCCTCTACAGCAATAACCCCTTCATTTTCTTCAAATATTTTTTGGTCGCAATTAGTATCTTCAGTTGGAGGTGAAACTACAACTGGAGGAGTTGGATCAACGGGAGTATTTGCGCCACTTGTAATTAAAGCTACCCAATCGTTGTTAGTGTTATTAGGTGGATTCCCAATACTTCTTTTTGCGCCACCAGCTATTGAAGTTATATTACCATTTTTTAGAGCGCCACCATTTCTAGGATCAAACCATTTTACGCTAAAGTTACCTGTAACTCCATTTAGGTCTAATTGAGTACTTCCACCTTGGGTTAAATAAACAACGTAATTTTTACCAACTTCGGCTAAAACATGATTGTTATTTCCCTCTGCTAACTTGTCATTATTTTCCATTTCCCAATAAGGGATTTTGTTTCCTTTAAAAAAGTTAAAAGCATATTTAGACCAAGTAAATAAAGTATTGAATCGGTTAAAGTTTTCTGTTTGGAAATCGCCTTTACTACCGCCGTACCACATAACACCTTGTCCACCTGCAATTAATGTTTTCCATAAAATAATAGTTCTAGCTTCTTTAACTACAGTAGTAGTGGTCATATTTTCATCAGTAAAAATTCCTGTTTTACCACTATTTTGTTCATCTGAAGCTACAACCCAAGGAATATTTGCTTTTTTGGAATTGTTAATCCATGTTAAAATTCCGCTTTTTCCATTGTAGGCATCTTTGTAATTCTGGTTTCTTGAACTTTGAATAGAAGCACCTGTTAATTTAGCTCCAAGCTCTAACCATTTATTATATTTACTATGCTCACCAGGATAGGTATGTATTACTCTATGATTTTGATAAGGGTCTATGGCAGCTAAAAAATCAATACGCGCCATTGCTGATTCAGGTTCTCCTCTGTATTCTTCAGAAATGTTCCATTCAATAGCTAAGTGATGGCCAAAGCGAGCTACCATTTCACGATATTGAGCTCTTAATTCATTGGCATTTAATTTATCCCAATTTTCATTTTCGGCTAATTTAAAGTGCATAGCCAAACCAAGTTTTTCAGCATGATCAAAAACTACCTCCCATTGAGCTAATTTCGAAACATCAAAAACAAATTTATTGTTTAAGTTAACCCAAGGAAATACATTTTTATCATCACCTCCATAAAGGGACATAGAAAATGAGTTCATTTCTTGTGCTTTTATATAATTTAATGCACCAATAATATTTTTACCTTTTCCATTTTTAAAAGTAGGGTCGCCAGCTTTAAATTCTCCAGCATGTGGATTAAATTTATGTGTTGGACATAACCCACATTTGTTTAGGGTAGCATCAAAGTCAAATTCATTATAATTTAAAAAGTTTTCAGGCGAATCTGGACCAATTTTTAAAAAATATTCTCCAGTTTCAGCAAATTGTAGATAACGTCTTGAGTTTACATTTCCTCCAGTTCTGTAGGTTAGTCTTCCTTTTGCACGTAAATCAGGGCTATTTTTGTCATTGTTTTGTATATTTCCAACCTCACCAGTTAATGTGCTATCGGGAGTAGGGAGTTGATTTACGTTTTTTAAGGCTACATCAGTGCCAGTATAATATAGTACTTCATATTTCCATGGTCCAGTCATATATGGGCGTAAAATAGCTTTAAAAGTTTTTCCACTTTTTGAACTTGAATTTGCGGCGTTTCCATCAGCAGAAAAGTAACCAGGAACTCTAATTTTACTTCCGTTAGGATCAGTAAACAGCACATCCATTCGGTGGTTTTTAAAAGTATTAGCACTTTCGTTTAAGTTACTTGATGGTAAATCAACACTTAAAGTAATTTTGTGCCATTTTTTTAATTCACCAGTAATCTCTTGTGCGTTAAGAAAATTTGTTAAGCTGAGTAGAGCTGTTAAAAGCAAGTAAAGTTTGTGCTTCATTTGGATTGGTTTTGTTTATTGATTTCTGTGTATTTACTTGTATAAACTACAATTTTAGGGTATTTATTAGGTGAAATCAATAGCACGAAAAAACCTAACGGTCTATCGTTTTAAATAACTAGTCTGAAATAGAATTTTAGCTTTTTTAGGTGTTTTTTATGGGGAGAATTTTAATAGGGCATAAATTAGGTAAGAAAGATATTACTTAAATTAATTTAGCTAAGTTAGGTAGAGAGTATGCAATAGCCATTTAAAAGTGACCATTATAAACTTAATATCTATATTAAGTTGGGTGAGTAATAGTGCTTTTGAAATTACAACTTAATTAAATTAGTGGCTTAGTGATAATTTTTTTGAAAGAGTGTTTACTAAGTGATATTTTTGGATTTATTTGTAATAAGTAATAAACCTAAAAAGGTAAAAAAGCCATTAATAATAAGTATTTCAAATCCAATTTTATACCCATTAAAAAGCTCCGCAGAATACATATTTAAAAAATACGATGCAATTGGTGCCATAATAGCTATAATCCATACCCATTGATCATGGATATTTTTTTTTGTATAAATTCCAAAAGCAAACAAACCTAATAATGGACCATAAGTATACCCAGCAGCTTTAAATAATTCCCAAATAACAGAAACATCAGTAAAAAGAGTATCAAATAAAATGATTACAATGGTAAGTACTATACTAAAGCCAATGTGTGTTCTTTTACGTAATTGCTCTTGTTTTTCATTAGTTTTTTTTGAAATTCCAATAATATCAATACAATATGAAGTGGTTAATGAGGTTAGTGCAGAATCGGCACTGGAGTATGCAGCAGCAATAAGTCCTAAAATAAAAAAGGCAGAGGTGACAACTCCTATTTGGGGTAACATGGCTATTGTAGGAAAAAGATTATCTTTAGTAGCCGCAATGTTATGTTGATGTGCATATTGGGTAAGTAATAAGCCTAAAACTAAAAAAAGCATATTCACAAAAATGAGAACAACACTAAATGAAAGCATGTTTTTTTGTGCTTCTTTTAGGTTTTTACAAGTTAAGTTTTTTTGCATCATATCTTGATCCAAACCTGTCATGGTTATGGTAATAAACATTCCCGCAAAAAAACTTTTTATGAAGTATTGCGCATTATTGGTGTCATCCCAAAAAAAGGTTTTGCTCAAAGGGCTTTCAATAACATTAGTATAAATAGCATTTATACTGTGTAATTCTAAAGCAGCAGCTAAGAAAATGATAGTAACTACTACCGAAATTAACATAAATAATGTTTGTAGTGTATCTGTGAAAATAATGGTTTTAATTCCTCCTTTGAAAGTATATAGCCAAATTAATGCAATAGTAACTACAACGGCTACAGGAAAAGGCATACCAAAAGGATCAAAAATAAGTAATTGTAAAACTTTTGCTACTAAAAATAAACGAAAAGCTGCGCCAATAGTTCTGGAAATTAAAAAAGCAATAGCTCCGGTTTTGTAGCTAGTATTTCCAAATCGATCTTTTAAATATGTATATATAGAAGTTAAATTTAATCTGTAATAAAGAGGTAGAAGCACATAGGCAATTATTAAATACCCAAAAAAGTAACCTAAAACAACTTGCAAATATCCAAATTGCTTTATTTCAACAGCTCCAGGTACAGATATAAAAGTAACCCCCGAAAGCGATGCTCCAATCATTCCAAAAGCAACTAAATACCATGGTGATTTATTGTCTGCTAAAAAGAAACTGTTGTTTGTCGCGTTTTTACTGGTTAAATATGAAATGCCAATAAGAACTCCAAAATAAGCAATAACTAAAAATAGAATATGTATCGGTTGCATTTAATTGTTTTATGTTTGAATATTCTAATATAGTATTTCTCCTCCTTATATTTGTACTAATGGAATTTTCTTCGAAATTATTAGAAAGAGCAGTAGCTGAAATGTCACAATTACCGGGAATTGGTCAACGAACAGCACTGCGATTAGTAATGCATTTGTTACGTCAGCCTGAAAGTCAGACCGAACATTTGGCAATGGCATTACATAAAATGCGTTCAAAAATAAAACACTGTAAAGAGTGTTATAATATAAGCGATGTGGAGTTGTGCGAAATTTGTGCAAGCCATAATCGAGATCGAAAAATAGTATGTGTAGTGGAAGATGTTCGAGATGTGATGGCTATAGAAAACACAAGTCAATTTCGAGGTTTATACCATGTGCTAGGTGGAAAAATAAGTCCTATGGATGGCATTGGTCCACATGATTTAAAAATTTCTCAGTTAGTCAATCGAGTTGCTAAAGGAGAAGTTGAAGAATTGATTTTTGCATTGAGTGCTACTATGGAGGGAGACACAACTAATTTTTATATTTACAAGCAGCTTAAAGATACTACTATAAAAATGTCAACTATAGCTCGTGGTATTGGAGTAAATGACGAAATAGAGTTTGCTGATGAAATTACTTTAGGAAGAAGTATTATGAACCGTATTCCATTGGAAAACTCTTTGAAACTTTAAGTATATGCAATTATCAATTATTGTATTGAATTACAATGTACGTTATTTTTTGGAGTTGTGTTTGCAAAGCGTCGAACAGGCTATTAAAGGTATTTCTGCAGAAATTATTGTGGTGGATAATAATTCGCCCGATACTAGTTGCAGTATGGTAAAACAACAGTTTCCATCAGTCAAACTCATTGAAAATAAAGAAAATATCGGTTTTGCAAAAGCAAATAATCAAGCCGTAGAGATAGCCAAAGGGGAGTATGTGTGTATATTGAATCCTGATACGGTTGTAACCGAAAACACATTTATTTCAGTATTAGAAAAAGCAACTCAACTTCCTAATTTAGGGTTGTTAGGAGTACGACTTATTGATGGAAAGGGATTTTTTTTACCTGAAAGTAAACGGAATTTACCAACACCTAAAGTGTCTTTTTTGAAAATTATGGGAGCTCGATTTTCCCATTTAGCTCCCTATTATGTAAATACGATTTTCCCTAATGGAGAAGGAGAGATTGCTATTTTAGTAGGAGCATTTATGTTGTGTAAAAAAGAAGTGTATCAAAAAGTAGGTGGATTCGACGAAGATTACTTTATGTATGGAGAGGATATTGATTTATCCTATAAAATTGAAAAAGCAGGCTTTAAAAACTATTATTTAGGTAAAGAATCTGTAGTGCATTTTAAAGGAGAAAGTACATTAAAGGATGCAGTATATAGAAAGCGATTTTTTGGTGCAATGAAAATGTTTTATAAAAAACATTTTAAATCATCGGGCATTGTTAATTTATTTATTTACACAGGAATTAAGTTTTCGGCATTATTGCAAACAGCAAAAAAACAACCTGAAACTATTGATTTTGAAATGCATATTTTGCTAAGTAAAAATGAACTTTTATTAAAGCAAATTCAAAAAAATGTAAAAGTTGTTGAGTGTATTAGTAAAGGCGAAATTTTACAAGACTATCTAACTAAAAATAAATCTATTTGTTGTTTGTTAGATATGGATACAATAAGTTATTACAAGGCTATTCAATTACTTGAAAAATATAAAAACACGTCATTATATTTTCGATTTATACCGAAGAATACTCAATTTGCTGTTGGAAGCGATACAAGTAGTGGGCGTGGACAAATATTAAAATGGAAATAAAGTTCTATGCGGGTTAAATGAAGCATAAATTTGACTGGGTAGGCTTAAAACATTATAAGATTCATTAAATTCGCGAAAGCATACAATAATACTTTAGTATATATGGCAAAGTTCGAATTGAAACTACCAAAAATGGGAGAGAGTGTTGCAGAGGCAACAATAACAACATGGTTAAAAGATGTAGGAGAAACTATAGAGGTGGATGATATTGTACTTGAAATAGCTACTGATAAAGTAGATACTGAGGTGCCTTGTGAAATAGAAGGAATACTCCGAGAAAAACTTTTTGAAGTAGGAGAGGTTGTCAAAGTAGGGCAAACAATTGCTGTTATTGACACAGATGCTTCTGCAGAAGAGACTTCCCCTGAAATGGAAATGGCAGTTAGCGAGGTGAAAGAAAGTGCTGTAGCTATAGAAGAGCAGATTGAACAAGTGGTAGCTACAAATCAAATTAGTACTCCAGTAGCAAATGCCTCAGGTAGATTTTATTCTCCTTTAGTACGTAATATTGCCAATGAAGAAGGTTTAACGGATTTGGAATTAGATAGTATTCAAGGTACTGGAGTAGGGGAGCGCGTTACTAAAAATGATATTCTAGAATTTATTAGTACAAAAAAGCGACCTGAAGGTTACAGTAAAAAAAACCTACAAGTTGAAAATTCACAGCCAAAAATTACAGAGAATATTACTGTAACTTCACCTACATTGGGAACAACTAAAGTTGCTAATACAGTAAAAGTAGTTTCGGGTCAAGATGAAGTTATTGAGATCTCTAGAATGGGGAAATTAATTTCTCAGCACATGATAAAATCATTGGAAACATCAGCACATGTGCAATCATTTATTGAGGCAGATGTAACGAATGTTTGGAAATGGAGAGATAAAGTAAAAGATGAATTTTTAGCTCGTGAAGGAGAAAAAATGACTTTCACCCCTATTTTTATGGAGGTTATAGCTCAAGCGCTAAAAGAATTTCCAATGATGAATATTGCTGTTGATGGTGATAAAATTATTAAGAAGAAAAATATAAATATAGGTATGGCTGCTGCTTTACCCGATGGTAATTTAATTGTACCTGTAATAAAAAAAGCCGACCAATTAAACATGGTAGGTATGGCTAAAACAGTAAATGATTTAGCCAATAGGGCACGCAACAATCAATTAAATCCCGATGATGTACAGGAGGGAACTTATACAGTTACTAACATAGGTAGTTTTGGAACTATTATGGGAACGCCAATTATAAATCAGCCTCAAGTGGGGATTCTAGCATTGGGGGCTATTAGAAAAGTTCCTGCAGTAATTGAAACTCCCGATGGAGATTTTATAGGTATTCGACAGCGTATGTTTTTATCACATTCTTATGATCATAGAGTAGTTAATGGAGCTCTTGGAGGACAGTTTGTGCAAAGAGTAAAACAACTATTGGAAGATTGGGATGTGAATCGATTGATATAACTGTTTAAAAAAACAGTTTTTTTGGCACGCATTGCCAATTACAAAAAGAAAAAGAAGGCTACCTCAATTCGGGTAGCCTTCTTTTGTTTAATATTTTAAATTTATATTGATGATTAGTCAATAATTAATTTAAGTGTTTTATTGTTGACTTGTATAAAATACATGCCAGCCGCCAGGTTTGATGTTGGTATAATTTCTGTAGTATTTTTTGCTTCTAAACTAACAACTTCTGAACCAGTTGAATTGCGTACAATAATACTGTCACCTTCATTTATACCTTCTATGAAAACATCATTGCCTCCTAGTACAGGATTTGGATAAGCAACTGTTTCATTGGAATTAGTTTCTCCTAATATCTTACCAGCAGTTTCTCTTCTCCATTGAAATGTTTCCCAACCTCTTGGGGCTGCACCTCTAGGGAATAAAGCAGCATTGTCTTGATTCCATGAGGCTTGAACCCAACGATTAACTTGTACACTTCTAAATGCTACTCTATTATTTCCTACGTTTCTCCATTCAAAACGTTCCCAGTTACGATCACTGTTTCCTCGCGCACGTAATATGGTGTTTTGACTGTTTCGATTACTTTGTACATATTTTCGAGCAGATAAAGAATATAATGCCACTACTCCACTACGATGTCTATCAATTCTAAACTTTTGGCGATTACCTTCAACACTATTTTTATTAGCATATAAATCATTGCTTAGCTCAGTTACGGCAGAAACAAATCTACGGTCACCACCTGTTTTTCTTAATGAAATGATACTTCCAATTGGAGCACCATCACCGTTACCAGCGGTTGGTGGTGGGGTAGGATTTGATGGTGGTGGAGGTGGTGGCGTTGAGCCTCCTCCTATAGTAGGTCGATAAACACGTACCCAATCAACAAGCATTACATTTCTATTGTTGTTATTCAAATTAGAAACTGATTCAACTGGTCTTCCAGCGTGTGCTTCGGTATCAATAATAATGTGTGTAGGATCGTTAAATTCACGATTTGGATAAGGAACACCCCCACCACTTTGACCTTGCACATTTCTTAAAAGTTGTTCTGTAGTACAATTTAAAACAGCAGCATTTGGACATTGCATTCTAGCACTTTCAAAATTTCCTGTTAAATTACTGGCAGCTCTTCCTGGCACAAAATGTTGTCCATCAAATCTAGGCACACCATCAATGTAAAATTCTAATTGTGTAGGACTAGCCCAGTATACACCAAAGGTGTGAAAATCATTTCTCCAGAAATCATTATTACTTGTTCTAAAGAATGTTTGATACGTAAAGTCCGTTAAATCACCTCCACCACAATTTGTAGTTGTTTGTGCACCTCCATGTGACTGTCCACCTCTTCTGTGCCAAAGATGAAAATTGGTTGACATTTGTTTGGAGTAAAATTCGTCTGGGTCACCTCCATAACATTCAAGCACATCAATTTCTTCATTGTCACATTTGTTTAACATCCAAAAATTAGAAGAATTACGTATGTTGGAAACTCTGATTCTAGCTTCCATGTAAACGGGATATCTTATTGTTCTTCTTGAAGATACAATACCACAATTTACAAGACCGTTTGAACCAGGACGAGCTCTAACTTCCATACGGCCATTTCTTATTTCTACTAAATTTCCTCCTTGCCAAACTGTAGAACCAGGTCCTCTAAACCCAGGATCGGGCAAATAACTTTGTGCCCAAACATCTCGGAATTTAGCACTGTTTTTATTATTGTGATTAAAGTCATCGGACAATCCAGTGATTAAATCCCATGAGGCAAAACTTTGTAAATTATTTGGTAATGGTGTATTACCAAAATTTAGCCCTCTGTCATTTCTTTGACTAAATGTAACAGCGGTTGAACATAATAACGCAAAAGCGAATAATAGTGATTTTAATTTCATAATCTGAGCTTTTTTTTGAGTTTTTATACTAATTATACTACAAATATATATAAAAATCGATTTCGTAGGAATTTATTTAAATATTTAACATTTGTTATTTATTTAGTATTTTAATTATGGTATTTTTAAAATTAAGCCTAAAAATGTGAATAATTGACAATATTTACCTCTTGTTTTTATTGTAATATATTGTAGCCCAGAATGTTGTGTTTGGAAGCCTGTTTTTTGCCTAAAATATTGGTAAATAACAGTTTGTCGATTAAGTGTATAAAAAAAAGGTTGTAATCCAATAGTAGGACTACAACCTTTTTTAAAAATTATTTTTAAAAATTATTTTACATTAAGAAAAATGTTAATTTTTTACATCAAATGTTAAAAAATTAAGCCTTTTGAACAACAACCCATCCTTTTTCTAGTAAAGGAATAGCTTGTTTAAACTTTACTGTTTTGGTTTCTCCGTTTACCAAATTTTTAATAACAATTTTGTCATTACGTCCTATTTTAGGTTCTTCTCTAACAATAGTTTCAACGGGAGCTTGCTGTTGCTGATGTTGTGCATTGGCAATAGCTCTATTTTGATTTGTTCGTTCTTCTAAATTTTGAATTTCTTCTTTTTGAGTATGCATTTCTTGCTGTTGGTGTTGTTCTGCAGCTTGAACTTCATTTGGATTTGCTGATGGTAATTCAGCTTTAAATAAGAAAGAAATTACATCTTTATTTAAGCTTTGAAGCATGGCTTTAAATAGTTCAAAGGCTTCGAACTTATATATAAGTAAAGGATCTTTTTGTTCATGAACGGCTAAACGGACACTTTGTTTTAGCTCATCCATTTTGCGTAAATGAGTTTTCCAAGCATCATCAATAAGCGCTAAAGTGATATTTTTTTCAAAATCAGATATGATTTGTTTTCCTTCGCTGTTATATGCTTTTTCTAAATTAGTGCCTACATTTAAAGATTTTATACCATCAGAAAAAGGCACACCAATACGTTCAAATTGGTTGTTGGGGTCTTCGTAAATTTGTTTAATTACTCGGTATACTTCCGTAGAAGTATGTTCCATTTTACTTTCATAATGTTTTAATGCCGCATGATATACTTTTCCAGTTAACTTTTCTGCGCTAAGCGAATTAAACTCTTGTTCAGTTACAGGGCTTGGCATAGCAAAATAACGAATTAATTCAAATTCGAAGTTTTTATAATCTTGAGTTATACTATTGCCTTCAGCAACATTTTCCGATAACTCATAAAGCATATTTGCAATATCTACTTTTAAACGTTCTCCGTATAATGCATGGCGTCTTCGTTTGTAAACAACTTCACGTTGCGCATTCATTACGTCATCATATTCTAATAGATGCTTACGGGTACCAAAATTGTTTTCTTCTACTTTTTTCTGAGCGCGTTCAATTGAGTTAGAGAGCATTTTGGCTTGGAGTACTTCGCCATCTTCAATATTCATTTTATCCATCAGTTTGGCAATCCTTTCTGAGCCAAACAAACGCATTAAATTATCTTCTAATGACACATAGAATTGTGAGCTACCGACATCTCCTTGACGACCTGCACGACCACGTAACTGGCGGTCAACTCTTCGCGAGTCATGGCGTTCTGTACCAATAATAGCTAAACCTCCTGCATCGAGTACTTCTTTTGATAACTTGATATCCGTACCACGTCCAGCCATATTGGTAGCAATGGTTACTACGCCAGGATTACCTGCTTCTGCAACAATGTCGGCTTCTTTTTGGTGTAATTTAGCATTAAGTACATTGTGTTTTACTTTGCGCATGTTTAACATACGACTTAGTAGTTCAGATATTTCTACGGAAGTGGTACCAATAAGAACAGGGCGACCAGCTTGTGAAATTTTCACAACATCTTCAATAACAGCATTGTACTTTTCACGTTTTGTTTTGTAAATTAAATCTTGACGGTCATCTCTAGCAATAGGTTTATTTGTAGGGATTTCGATAACATCTAATTTATAAATTTCCCAAAATTCACCAGCTTCAGTAACCGCTGTACCTGTCATACCAGATAGTTTGTGGTACATACGGAAGTAGTTTTGAAGAGTCACGGTAGCTAAAGTTTGCGTGGCATCTTCAATTTTTACATTTTCTTTAGCTTCTAGGGCTTGGTGTAATCCGTCTGAAAAACGACGCCCATCCATAATACGACCTGTTTGCTCATCGACAATTTTTACTTTATTGTCCATAACCACGTACTCTATATCTTTTTCAAAAAGAGAGTAGGCTTTTAGTAATTGAGTTACCGTGTGTATACGTTCACTTTTAACACTATAATCTCGAAATAATTCTTCTTTTTTAGCGGCTTCTTCTTCGGCGTTTAATCCTAATTTTTCAATTTTAGAAATTTCCACAGCAATTTCTGGAAGAATAAAGAAATCAGAATCTCCTTCTTTAGAAATATGAGCAATTCCTTTATCTGTAAGGTCAATTTGATTGTTTTTTTCTTCAATAACATAGTATAAGTCAACATCAATAAGATGCATGTCCCTATTGTTATCCTGCATGTATTGATTTTCAGTTTTTTGAAGTAATTGTTTTACTCCCTCTTCACTCAAATACTTAATTAAAGCTTTGTTTTTAGGAATACCTCGGTAAGCTTGCAGTAATTTGAACCCACCATCTTTTGTATTCCCTTCTTTAATTAATTTTTTGGCATCGGCTAAAACACCAGTTAAATATTTTTGTTGAAGATTAACTATACTTGCAATACCTGGTTTTAGTAAATCATATTCATGGATATCCCCTTTTGGTACAGGACCAGAAATAATTAAAGGTGTACGGGCATCATCAATTAATACAGAATCCACCTCATCAACAATAGCGTAATTGTGTTTGCGTTGCACTAAATCTTCGGGTGCGTGAGACATGTTATCTCTTAGGTAGTCAAATCCGAATTCATTGTTAGTTCCATATACAATATCAGAGTTGTAAGCATTTCTTCTAGCTTCAGAATTTGGCCTATGATTGTCAATACAATCAATACTTAATCCATGGAATTGGAACAATGGCGCCATCCATTCACTATCACGACGTGCTAGGTAATCATTTACGGTTACTAAGTGTACACCATTTCCAGTAAGCGCATTTAAATAAACGGGTAGGGTAGCTACCAAAGTTTTTCCTTCACCAGTATGCATTTCGGCAATATTTCCTTTGTGTAAAGCAACACCACCTATTAATTGTACATCATAATGGATCATGTTCCATGAAACTAGTGTACCCGCAGCATTCCAACTTGTGGCCCATGTTGCTGAGTTGTCATGTAATGTAACATATTCTTTTGTTGCCGAAAGTTGACGGTCATATTCAGAAGCAGTAACCTCGACACTGTCATTATTGGTAAAACGACGAGCAGTTTCTTTGACAACAGCAAAAGCATCGGGTAAAATTTCATTCAATGTTTTGTCTGTTATTTCTAGTGCTTTTATTTCAAGGCTATCAATTTCTGTATAAATATCCTCACGAGCATCAATATCGGCGGTGCTATCAGCTTTTGTTTTTAAGGCTTCAATTTGCGAAACAACATCTGCTTTTGCCTCAATAATAATTTTTTTGAATGCATTTGTTTTTGCTCTTAGCTCATCGTTAGTAATATTGGCTAATTTGGCTTCCGCTTCTTTAATTTTATTTAAAATAGGCTGTATTGCCTTAACGTCTTTTTTGGATTTGTCCCCGACAAATACTTTAAGTACAGAATCTAAAATTCCCATGATTGTATTGTTAATGAAACATCCTTTAATTATTTGTTAAAAATAGTTAAAAGTATGCGTTAGATTAATCCCAACGTGAGTTGGAATCTGATATTGTTTATTTGGCGTAATTTACGCAAAAAAAAAGCCTCTATCGAGACTTTTTGTGTTGTTTTATTTAGGGTAAAGGCTAGTATTCATCTTCATTCCAGAGATAATCCTCATCAGTTGGATAATCCGACCAGATTTCTTCTATGGAATCATATGAATCACCTTCGTCCTCAATTGCTTGTAGATTTTCTACAACTTCCAATGGGGCTCCAGTTCTGATGGCATAATCTATTAATTCATCTTTGGTAGCTGGCCAAGGTGCATCACTTAAATAAGATGCTAGTTCTAGTGTCCAATACATTTGTCTGTGATTTTTTTTGCAAAAATAAATTTTTACTTAACAAATGCAAGTGAAAACTTATTTTTTTAATTATAAATTTATAAGAACTTAATGTTGAGATGTATAGCTTCTTGTTATTTTTCAGGAATCCATTTGATTTCCTCAACCTCTAATTCTTTTGACAACTTTCGTGCCAGTACAAATAAATAATCAGAAAGCCTGTTTAAATAGATTAAAACTTCTTTTTCTAAGGGTTCATTATGGTGTAAGCTATATGTTAAACGCTCTGCACGTCTGCAAATAGTGCGTGAAACGTGACAATATGACACGCTTGTATGGCCTCCAGGTAAAATAAAATGAGTCATAGGATTGAGAGAAGTATCTAAACGATCAATTTCATTTTCCAGTGCTTCAATTTTACTAGGAGTTACTTTTTGAATATTTAGTTTTTTCTTTTGATTGTTATGGGGGGTAGCTAAAATGGAACCAATGCTAAATAATTCTATTTGTATTTGGGTTAAAAAGTTTTTATGTTCAATAGCAATTTCTTGATCTCTGAGTAGCCCAACAAAAGAATTTAACTCATCAATTGTTCCGTATGCATCAATGCGATTATTATTTTTAAGAACACGCTTACCTCCGTATAGGCTAGTAAAGCCTTCATCTCCTGTTTTGGTGTATATTTTCATTGTTGTGTTTTGAGAGCCTTAGCTTGTGATTGAATTAAATAGAAAGCTTTTTGTAGCTTAAGGTTTAAAAGTTTTATGCTTAAAATTGAAGCAATTCTATTTTTACAAACGTATATAAAATTCCTCTTTTGCTTGTTGCTTTCTGTTAAAAATAAAACCAAAATAGTAAGTATCTACTACAACGTGTGCGTTTTTATGAGATTTAATACTTTTCCAGAAATCTTTATTTGAGTAGGGTAGTTCAATTATAGCAAGGGCATTAGGTTTTAGTTGGTCTATTTGTTTGGTCTCTTGTGAGTTTTTAGGAATAAAAATTAAATCAGCAATAGCGTACTGGGTAGTGATAATATTTTTTTCAGTTTCAGTTAGTTGAGTAAGGAGGTGAGTAATTTTAAATTCACCAGCTATTTTTGTGATTTTTAAATAATCGATGATGCGATTCAATAGATTGATATGCTTTGTTTTAAGTGGTTTTGTGGTGTTTTTAGTGATTTTTTTTGGTAAAGAATTTGTTTCCTTTTTGTTATAAAAGCAACGTGTTACCAAATCATAAACAAAAGGGGAGTGTACTCCATGTTCATTTGTTGATTTTAATAAAAACAACCAATATGATTTTTGTAATAAAACGGACATCATTTAAAAATTACGATTTTTCCAGATATGATGTTTAAAATTTATTGAAAAGAATATATTAAAAAGTAATGACACAATTTTAAATAAATTTAGATTAACATCAAACATCAAACATCAAACATCAAACATCAAACATCAAACATCAAACATCAAACATCAAACATATTTATCCCATTTTTTCTGCTAATTCCATCCAGCGTATTTCTTTTTCTTCAATAGTATTAGTGATTTTGCCTAATTCTTTTGATTTTTCAATAAGTGCATCGCCTTCAAAATTTTCAGTCGCGAATTGTTGTTCAATTTCCTTTTTTTGAAGCTCGAGTTTTTTTAATTCGCGTTCTATTTTGTTGTATTCTTTTTGTTCGTTAAAGGATAGGGATGTACTTTTTTGTTCTTTTTTCCAGGAGTTTTTGTCTTGTTTAGTTTCAGAAATTTTAGTGGTTGTTGTAGGTTCTTTTTTTGATTTAGAACTACTTTCGTAAACGCGATAATCAGAATAGTTACCAGGGAAATCTTGAATAATTCCTTTGCCTTCAAAAACAAAAAGATGATCTACTATTTTATCCATAAAATAACGATCGTGAGATACTACAGCCAAGCAACCAGGAAAATCTAAAAGAAAGCTTTCCAAAACATTTAGTGTAACAATATCTAAATCATTAGTAGGTTCATCGAGAATTAAAAAATTAGGATTCTGAATTAAAACAGTGCATAAATAAAGACGCTTACGTTCGCCTCCACTAAGTTTTTCAACAAAGTCATGCTGTTTTTTACGGTCAAATAAAAATTGTTCCAATAACTGACCTGCCGAAATTTGTCTTCCTTTTTTTAAAGGAATATAATCGCCAAATTCGCGAATAACATCAATGACTTTTTGTCCTTCTTTTACTTTGATTCCTTTTTGGGTGTAGTAGCCTATTTTGATAGTTTCACCGGTAATAATTTTTCCGCTATCGGGCAATTCTATACCTGTTAGTAGATTTAAAAATGAAGATTTACCTGTTCCATTTTTTCCAATAATACCAATCCGTTCACCACGTTGAAAGACATAATCAAATTTATCAGTAATTACTAAATCGCCATAGCTTTTAGAAACTTTGTGGAATTCAATAATTTTGCTTCCCATGCGTTCCATGTTAATTTCTAAGGTAACTTGGTGGTCGGCTCTGCGCTGATGTGCTTTTTTCTTAATTTCAAAAAAGTCATCTATACGCGATTTTGATTTGGTGGTTCGTGCCTTAGGTTGTCGGCGCATCCACTCTAATTCTTTTTTAAAAAGATGTTTTGCTTTGCTTAGTTCGGTAGCTTCAGCAGTTAAACGCTGTTCTTTCTTTTCTAGGTAATAGGCATAATTCCCTTTGTAGCTATGTAATCTACCTTGGTCTAATTCAACAATTTCATTACATACATTTTCTAAAAAATAACGATCATGAGTAATCATAAAAAGTGTAATCTTTTCATTGGCAAAGTATTCTTCAAGCCACTCAATCATTTCTAAATCCAAATGATTGGTAGGTTCGTCTAAAAATACTAGTTCGGGTTTGCTCAAAAGTACGTTTGCTAAAGCTAAACGCTTTCTTTGTCCACCTGAAAGAGAGTCTACTTTAAGGGATAAGTTATCTAGTTTAAGTTTAGAAAGTATTTGCTTATATTCTGTTTCAAAATCCCATGCTTGTGCTTGATCCATTTGATCAAAAGCAGCTTGAAATGCCTCAGTATCTTCGGGGTTTAGGACGGCTTTTTCGTAGGCTTCAATAGCTTGTAAGCTTTCATTATCACCAGTAAAAATAGTTTCTTCAATGGAAAGTTTAGGATCTAAATTAGGCTCTTGAGGTAAAAAAGCTATTTTAAGGCCTTTTCGGTAAACAACCTGGCCGGTGTCCGATGGGTCACTTTTTGTAACAATATTTAACAAGGAGGTTTTACCAGTTCCGTTTTTAGCAACGAAACCAATTTTTTGTCCTTCATTAATACCAAATGAAATATTTTCAAACAATACACGCTCTCCAAATGCTTTAGAAACATTTTCAACAGAAACAAAATTTATCAAAATCTTTAATTTTTGGTAAAACTAAGTGTTAATTATCAAACTACGAATTATTAACTACACGTTTTTTTGGTTCTTAACTAATGAGTACTGATTGATATATTTGATGTTTTCTATACTATGTGATGAATGCTAAATTTGTGGATGATAGTATAAAAAAATAGGGTAAAGAATATAATAAGAGAACGAAAAGCTTATTGCGTCTTTGGTCTTTACTATCTAAAAAGACTCCAGTCAATTCGAATTGAAAATACATTAGAATATAAAGAAGCACTTTGGTCACCAATATCGGTAAGGGCGTAATCAACAGATACTCCTTTATAATGAAAGCCTAAGCCAAAATTAGGTTGAAATCCAAGTTCATTGGTGTTGTCAAATTGTTTTACTTTTTGGAAATTTCCAACACCACCACGTAAAAAAATGAATTTTCTAAAATTAGCTTCAAATCCAAAAGCAGGTGAAATACTAAATGAAGAGGAGCTAATTACGTCATTGGTTTGAGCAAATCTAAAATTTCCATCGGCCTCAAAATCTATACCGACATCTCTATTTATAGTGAAGGTTTTATTAAGTCCCATTCGTACACTTGGAAGTGTAATTTCGGTAGTTTGTGGCGCTTCTTGTCTGTTTAAAGCATTCGGACTGCCATTCCCTCTAGGGTTATCTCCAAGATCATTATCAAAAATTCCATCTTCAATTTGCCATGAGTTATAAGTGGTGGTTAAATCACGAATCATAATACCAAATTTCCATGCTTTATTTTTGCTAGTAAGGTGTAAGCCGGCATCGAGTCCAAAGCCCCAAGCTGAGGCAAAATCTCCAATAATTCTGCGTACAACTTTGGCGTTTATACCATAGCTAAAGTTTTTATTAAAGGGTTTTCGAGCATATGACAAGGTAAAAGCATAATCGGCAGTTGAGAATCTTGGTAATTCTTCAAAAGGGGTAATGTCACCGCCAGCCGTAATTAAGGCTCTTGTGTCAAGAATATCATCAACACCAAATCGGATAATAGAAAGAGCTAAGGCGCTTTTTTCGTCTATGGGTGTGGCAAAGGCGGCGTAATCATAATTTGCAATATTTGCAAAATATGAAGCATGCATTAAAGCCAATTGTTTGTCTTTAATGTTGATCAGTCCGGCGGGATTCCAGTATGCGGCATTAACATCGTTTGTTGAAGCAACTACGGCATTAGATTTTCCAAACGCTGCGGCATCTACACCAATATTTAAAAACTCGTTTGAATATTTACGAGTTTGAGATTTAACCGAAATAATAGTCCCGGTCAATAACATTAAAAAAAATATGTTTCTCAAAGGCTGTTTTTTTTGCAAAGATGTTACATTTTTGTAATATATTAAACTTTATTTACTTGTGCTTATTGTATAAGGCACTTAAAGTAATAAGTAAATACCTACAAATATATGTCTATAAAAAAACAAATTCCTAATATAATAACATTGTTAAACTTGTTTTCGGGTTGTATAGCAGTCTATTTTGCTTGTGTAAATCAGTTGACTGTCGCGGCATTGTTTACAGCATTGGGTATATTTTTTGATTTTTTTGATGGCTTTTTTGCACGCTTATTTAAAGCAAATAGTGAGTTGGGATTGCAATTGGATTCATTAGCAGATATGGTCACAAGTGGAGTTGTTCCGGGTGTGTTTATGTTTCAATTAATGTTGCAATCTAGTGCTGTTAATGATGCGCTTCCAATTGAGGTTGTAGGTTGGAATGCTGTTGAGTGGGTGCCTTTTTTTGGTTTTTTGATAACCTTGGCGTCGTGTTATCGTTTGGCAAATTTTAATATTGATACACGACAGACAAGTTCATTTATTGGTTTGCCAACACCAGCAAATACTTTATTGGTAATTAGTATAGGTTTGATAAGTATATATCAATCTTCAGGAGTTGTCGAGGTTATGTTGGATAATATTTGGGTGTTGATGATGATAACAATTTTAAGTTGCTATTTACTTAACTCAAAAATGAGGCTTTTTGCTTTGAAATTTAAAAATTTGAATTTTAAAGATAATTGGGTGCGTTACTTGTTAATTGTTTCTTCAATAGTGCTGCTTTTGCTATTTAAATATATAGGAATAACCTCAGTTATTATTTTGTATATTATTTTGTCTTTGATTTTCAAGGGGAAAGAATCTGAGTGAGTGTGGCTTTGAAAAAAAGTTTAATTTTTAACTAAAAAAAATTTGTCACAAGGGAATTAAGTTCTATATTTGCACCCGTGTTTAAAACACTGGTCTATGGTGTAACTGGCAACACGTCTGTTTTTGGTACAGAAGAGTCTAGGTTCGAGCCCTAGTAGACCAACAAAAAAGAGCTTTCAATTTTTGAAAGCTCTTTTTTTGTTAGATATGTTTTTGTACAGAGTAGATTTTTGTCATATGTAAATAATATGGATTTGTTATTTAAGTTTGTAAGTAAGTATGGGAATTTTGGTGTGGTTAATTAGGTCTTCGCTAATGCTACCATTGATAAAGTGCGATAGTCCTTTTCTTTCGTGTACATCAACGCAGATTAAATCGGCATTTATGTCGTTGCTAAAATTAAGTACGCCTCGTTCAACGGTGGTATCGTTGTAAATGTGTAGACTGTCTTTTTTAAATGGTGTTTTTGTTATAAAAGCTTTCATTTCCTCTTCGATACTGTGTGTAGTTTTAAAATGATTGGGTGTATTTATGTATAATAAGTGAATTTTGGCGTTAACTTCTTTTGCAAAATCATGTAGTGCATTAAGCGTACGTAGTTCTTCGTCTTTAAAGGTGCAGGCAAAAACAATATTTTTTACTTTGTTTATATCGGTAGGTTCTTTAACAACAAGTACGGGTTTATTTGATGTGCGAACTATTTTTTCGGTATTTGAGCCGACAAATAAATCTGAAAAAGCTTCTTTGCCATGGGAGCCAATAACAATAAAGTCAATTTCATTGTCATTACAGCTTTTGGTGATACCTTGAGGGATAGGTTGTGTATTTACATCTTCGTGAGTCTTTATGTCTTTAAGTAGTTTGGAGTCAATAAGTTCTTTGAATTTAGAGTGGACATTTTTCATAAATAAAATGGCTTCAGGAAAATTTCCATTGGAGCCAAGTATGGGGTCGTTAATGTGTGAGGGGAGTTCAAGT
The DNA here is from genome assembly GCA_947498765.1 of uncultured Aquimarina sp. GTDB lineage: Bacteria > Bacteroidota > Bacteroidia > Flavobacteriales > Flavobacteriaceae > Aquimarina. Next base: position 123,138 of record CANMLG010000005.1, on the reverse strand, counting down.
AAATGAAGCAAGTGAATAGTGCTATCGGTTTTTTTTGCTAGCTGTGCGGCAACCGATAAGGCATTGTGTGCGTCAGGTGAAAAGTCTGTGGGTACTAATATGTTTTTCATAACTAGTTGATTTTTAATTAAATGTATCTAACAATTTAAGAAAAAATAATGAAAACTTCAAGCTTTTTATTTATTGAATATAATTAGCTATATTTGCACTGTTGAAAATGAAAAAACAAGGGTGAGGGGACGGAAAGTCCCCTCTTTTTATACTAAAAAATGTTCAAACAAAAAGTAGAGAGCCTATTAAATGAGGCTTTAGCGTCAAAACCTGATTTGTTTTTAATCAGTTTTCAAATTACCGGAGCAAATGTTATTCAGGTAATTGTTGATGGAGATAATGGAGTAAGTGTTGATGACTGTATTGAGGTGAGTAGGGCTATTGAACATAATCTAGATAGAGAGGAAGAAGATTTTTCGTTGCAAGTAATGTCGGCGGGAATTACAGAAGGTTTAATACATATTAGGCAGTATGCTAAAAATATGGGAAGGACTTTGAGTATAATTACTGAAAAAGAAGAAATAGAAGGTGAACTTATAGCTACAACAGCTGATGATTTTACACTTCAGTGGAAGGCTAGAGAACCAAAGCCAGTAGGTAAGGGGAAGGTAACGGTTAATAAAACACAGGTTATTCCTTACGGAGAAGTGAAAAAAGCACATGTAGTCGTAAAATTTAATTAATACTGAGTATGGAAAACATTGCGCTAATAGACTCGTTTTCGGAGTTTAAGGACGATAAGTCTATCGACCGAGTTACGTTAATGTCAATTCTAGAAGAAACTTTTAGAAGCGCCCTTAAGAAAAAGTATGGGTCAGATGATAATTTTGATATTATTGTAAACCCAGATAAGGGTGATTTGGAAATTTGGCGTAATCGTATTGTAGTTGATGATGGAGAGGTTGAAGATGAAAATCAAGAAATTTCAATTTCTGAGGCACGTAAAATTGAGCCTGATTTTGAGGTAGGTGAAGATGTTTCTGAAGAAGTGAAATTAATGGATTTAGGACGTCGTTCAATTTTGGCATTGCGTCAAAATTTGATTGCAAAAATCCATGAGCATGATAATACAAATTTATACAAGCAGTTTAAAGAGCTTGAAGGTGAAATGTATACGGCTGAAGTGCATCATATTCGTCATAGAGCGGTAATTCTGTTGGATGATGATGGTAACGAGGTAATTCTCCCTAAGGAGAAACAAATACCGTCTGATTTCTTCCGTAAGGGGGAAAATGTACGAGGGGTGATTGAAAAAGTAGAGCTTAAAGGAAATAAGCCTTCGATTATAATGTCTCGAACAGCTCCTGCATTTTTGGAGAAGTTATTTGAGTCTGAAATCCCAGAAGTTTTTGACGGGTTGATTACGATTAAAAATGTAGTGCGTGCACCGGGTGATAAAGCAAAGGTGGCAGTAGATACGTATGATGATCGTATAGATCCGGTTGGAGCATGTGTTGGAGTTAAAGGGTCTCGTATTCATGGAATTGTACGTGAATTAGGAAATGAAAATATTGATGTTATTAATTATACAAATAATGTTCAGTTGTATATTACAAGAGCATTAAGTCCAGCTAAAGTGACTTCAGTAAAAATTAATGAAGAAAGTAAACGTGCTGAAGTAATGTTGAAGCCAGAAGAGGTTTCGCGTGCTATTGGTAGAGGAGGGCATAATATACGTTTGGCAGGAATGTTAACGGGTTATGAAATAGATGTGTTTAGAGAAGGGGTTGAAGAAGATGTGGAATTAACGGAATTCTCAGATGAAATAGATGCATGGATTATTGAAGAATTTTCAAAAATTGGGTTAGACACAGCTAAGAGTGTATTGGAGCAAGATGTGGCTGATCTTGTGAAAAGAACGGACTTAGAGGAAGAAACCGTAAATGAGGTAATGCGTATTTTGAAATCGGAATTTGACGATTAAAAATAACAAGGAAACCTTATAATAGTAGTATATTAGATACAGAATAGAATAGGCATTTATGGCTGGAGTTAACAACATGAGATTAAACAAGGTTTTGCGCGAATTTAATATTTCGTTAGACAGGGCTGTGGACTTTTTAAGTGCAAAAGGTCACGAAATAGAAGCGCGACCTACTACCAAAATTTCTGCGGAAATTTATCAGTTACTGACTGATGAATTTCAGGGGGATAAATCGAAAAAGGTAGCCTCAAAAGAAAAAGGAGAGGAAAAGCGCAAGGAGAAGGAGGCAATCCGTATTCAAATTGAAACGGAGCAGGAAGAAAAGCGTAAAAAAGCTCATTCTAACGAGGTGGTCAAGGCGAAAGCAAAACTTGATGGACCAAAACAGGTAGGGAAAATTGAGTTAAACAAACCAAAGCAAGAAGTTGCTCCGGAAACAAGTTCAAAGCCCGAGCCTGTTGAGTCAAAAAAAGAAGAAATTCCTGTAAAAGAGGAGGTTCCAGTTGAAAAGGAGGTAGTTGCTAAAAAAGAAACAGCTCCAAAAGAGGAAGTGAAAAAAGCTCCTGAAGAACCGCAAGTGGTTTCGAATAGACCTAAAAAACAAGGGATTAAAATTACAGGTCAAGCGCCTATAGCTAAGCCAGTGAAGCCTAAGGTGACTAAGGTTGATGAAGTGAAGGCGAAAACAACACCAGTTACGAAGCAAGCGCCTCCTTCGGTGGCATCATCTGGTCCTAAGCATGCAGAAGTAGGAGATGCGCCTTCCGAAAAGGTGAAAACACAATATAAAAAACTTGATGGTCCTAATTTTACAGGTCAAAAAATTGATTTATCTCAATTTAAAAAACCAGAAAAGAAAAAGGATGATAAACCTTCTTCAAACGATGCGAACAAGCGTAAGCGTAAGCGTATAAGTAAAGGTCCTAACTCTGGACAAGGATCTGGAGGAGGAAGAGGTTCAAATAATAATCGAGGTGGAGGTAAATTTCAACCAAGAGGAAAAAGAGCACCAATTGTTAAGGCTGAGCCGACAGAGGAAGAAGTACAAAAACAAGTGCGTGAAACTCTTGAGAAACTTCAAGGGAAATCAGGGAAAGGAAAAGGAGCTAAATACAGAAGAGATAAAAGAGATCAACACCGTCAAAAGACAGAAGAAGATCAGGCAGCGCAAGCAGCAGAAAGTAAGGTAATTAAGGTTACGGAATTTGTTACTGCTAGTGAGGTGGCAACAATGATGGATGTGAGTGTTACTCAAATTATATCAGCATGTATGTCACTTGGAATGATGGTTACCATGAATCAGCGTCTAGATGCTGAGACATTAACTATTGTTGCGGATGAATTTGGGTATACAGTTGATTTTGTAACAGCCGATATCGAACAAGCAATTGAAGAGGTTGTTGATGCGCCTGAGGATTTATTAGAAAGAGCGCCTATTGTTACGGTGATGGGACATGTTGATCACGGTAAAACTTCGCTTCTAGATTATATTCGTAAAGAGAATGTAATTGCAGGAGAGAGTGGAGGAATAACGCAGCATATTGGAGCTTATGGGGTGCAGTTGGATAGTGGTCAGAAAATTGCCTTTTTAGATACGCCGGGTCACGAAGCCTTTACAGCAATGCGTGCACGTGGAGCTCAGGTAACAGATATAGCTATTATTGTAATTGCAGCGGATGATGATATTATGCCTCAAACAAAAGAAGCAATTAGTCATGCGCAAGCAGCAGGAGTACCTATTATATTTGCCATTAACAAGGTGGATAAGGAAGCGGCAAATCCAGATAATATAAAAACAAAATTAGCAGCTATGAACTTGCTAGTTGAGGAGTGGGGTGGTAAAATACAATCTCATGATATATCAGCTAAAACAGGTTTAGGCGTTAAAGAGTTGTTGGAAAAAGTATTGCTAGAAGCTGAATTGTTAGAGTTGAAAGCAAATCCAAATAGAACAGCAACAGGTACAGTAGTTGAAGCTTTCTTGGATAAAGGACGTGGATATGTATCTACGGTATTAGTTCAGTCAGGGACTCTGAAAGTGGGTGATTATTTATTGGCTGGTAAAAATAGCGGTAAGGTAAAGGCAATGCAGGATGAACGCGGTAATCGTGTTCAACAAGCGGGGCCATCAACACCAGTGTCTGTATTAGGGTTAGACGGGGCACCTCAAGCAGGTGATAAGTTTAATGTAATGGATGACGAGCGTGAAGCAAAAGATATAGCCTCAAAAAGAGCGCAATTACACCGTGAGCAATCTGTGCGTACGCAGCGTCATATTACACTTGATGAAATTGGACGTCGTATTGCACTTGGAGACTTTAAAGAGTTGAATATTATTCTTAAAGGTGATGTGGATGGTTCAGTTGAAGCATTAACAGATTCATTCCAGAAGTTGTCTACCGACGAAATTCATGTAAATATTATTCACAAAGCAGTAGGGGCAATTACGGAAAGTGATGTATTGTTGGCTTCAGCATCAGATGCAATTATAATTGGATTTAATGTCCGTCCTGCAGGGAATGCTAGAATGGTAGCTGATAAGGAAGAAATTGATATCAGAATGTATTCAATCATTTATGATGCAATAAATGATTTGAAGGATGCTATGGAAGGAATGCTTTCGCCAGAAATGAAAGAAGAAATTACTGGTACTGCAGAAATTCGTCAAACATTCAAGATTTCTAAAATCGGTACTATTGCAGGTTGTATGGTGCTTACGGGTAAAATATTTAGAAACAATCAGATACGCTTGATTCGTGAAAGTGTAGTAATTTACACCGGTGAATTAGCAGCTTTGAAACGTTTTAAAGATGATGTTAAGGAAGTGGCTAAAGGATATGATTGTGGTATGCAAGTCAAGAATTATAATGACATTAAAGAAGGTGATATTATTGAGGCTTTCCAAGAAGTTGCTGTTAAAAAGAAATTGAAATAATTACTATACAGTAAGATAAGTATAAACCGAAATCACATTAATGTGGTTTCGGTTTTTTTTTTTTTTTTTATGAAATTTATATTGCTAATGTTTTAGAAATAGGTAGAAAAAAATCAAGTCAATCTAGAAAAAGTAGCCTAATTTTTAAAAATAGAAAAGTTATGGGGTTGCGTTTTGTTTGAGTTGAAAATATAAAAATAATCATATGAATATTTTATGAAAAAAAAGAAAACCCGAGGATAGAATCTGTTAATTCTTGGATTTTTATTGAAGTTTTTAGTTTTAATTATTGTTCGAGGGCTAAGGTGTGATTTGGTTTTTGTGTAACGTTTTTGTTTAATGCTTTTTTTAACGCAACCTTTTTTTTAATCATTCATCTTATTTAAGGAAAGTATAATCCGTGTATTCTTGCATTAAATAATTTAGAATTTAAAATGAGAACGAAGCATTATATAAATTAAATGAAAAAATGAAAAAAATCAATGAACTACCCTTGTTATTGCTGGCCTTGTTACTTTTAAGCTGTTCTAATGATGATAATTCTAATTCCAATTCAAAAGAAATGGATTTTAGTGGGAATTGGATAGGAACAAAGTTTCTGGTTAATGAAGCTTATGATTTTAATAATGATGGAATTCCAAATGTAGATTATAAAATAGAGTTGCCGTGTTTAATTCAAAATATAACTCTTAATCCAGATGGGACGGGTTTATTTAAAGCTAATATTCATGGACAGGCAGAAGGGCAGACAACCCCTTTTCCTTTAACTTGTGTTGAGTATGAGGAGAATCCTATGACTTGGTCTTTAAATGAGGAAGAAACGAAAATACTGCTTAAGTTTTCGGGAGGCGTTGAGGAATTTCCAATTGTTAATGAAACTATAATAGAACGGTTTTCTGAATCGTTATTGGATGATACTATCGGTATTCCTGGAAAGGTAGTTTATGAAAAAGAAATTAAATGATTGAGAAGAAAAAAAGCTAAGTTTTAGGTTAAATGTGAAGAAAAATAAGGCCACAATTAGATATTCTAGTTGTGGCCTTATTTTTTTTTATTCGTGATTATAGTGGCTATTTTTCAGGTTTAAATATAAAAGCATGAGGAAAACTTTCGCTTATTTTCATCAAGGCTCTGTCGGCTTCAAGTCTTGTTTGGAAATTTCCAACCCATACTTTGTAATTAGGGGTTTCATATTCTATTTTGCCAGACCAATCGGTGAATTTTGTATTAAAATTACTTAAAACTCCGTGTGCTTTGTTTAGGTTTCCGTAGTATAATTGGATTTTGTAGTTGTCTTTATTGTTTTCAGAAAATTTAGTTTCAACTAGTTTTTTAATGTTTTGATTAACATTTATGTGAGCTGTTGCTGGGGGTGTGTTTATGGGGTTTGTTTCGTTTGTGTCCTTTTGGGCGTGACTTGCTAGGTTGGATAAAACGAAAAGTAAAAGAGGGAGTTGAAATCTGACTTTCATTTGATTGTAATTTATGATATGTACAAATGTAAAAGAAAAGCTTATACTCTAATAGAAAATTATTATTTAGAATTTTTATAAATTAGGTTTTAAGCTTTGGCTAACATTTTACGAACCGACTTTATGTAGTACTTTTGCTCTGCAAATTTATGCATGCTTTTTTGTGGTTATTAACTACAGAATTCATGCCAAAAATTAGATGATAACTCTATAATTTAATATGAGACAGGTAAAACACCGAAATTCGGTTTCTAAACTACTTCTTTTAGGTCTTGCGTTTCTACTTACGTTTTCGACAACAACAACTGCTTTCGCTCAAGCCGATGCGGGAAAAGGTAAAGAGTTGTTTAATTCATTATGTGCAGCTTGCCACAAACGTTACAAAAAAGCAACAGGTCCAGCACTATTTGGTGTTACGGAACGTCATAGTACGGAATGGCTTTATAAATGGATAAAAAATAGTACTGCTTTAATTGCTTCGGGAGATGCTGAGGCTATTGAGATTTATGAGCAGTTTAATAAAACGCCAATGAATGCGTTTCCGCAATTGTCAAATGCGGATATTGATAATATATTAGCTTATGTAATGGAGCCAAAAGCAGCTCCTGCTCCAGGTGTAGTTCCTGCGGGTGGAGCTCAGAAAGCAACGGGTGACTCGGGTTCAGGTTCTGTGAATTCTTGGGTTTTAGGTTTGTTAGCTATTGTGTTGCTTGTTTTGGTAGGGGTGTTGTTTATGGTGAACAAGACATTGCGTCAATTTGCGAAAGCTAACAATATAGACTTACCAGTTAAAGAAGAAAGAAAGCCAATTTGGAAAGCTTTTATTGAGAATCAATTTTTATTATTGGTTTCTGCGGTGTTTTTACTTTTGTTAAGTGGCTATTTTGTATATGGGTATTTGATGCAGGTTGGTGTTGATCAAGGGTATGAGCCCGTGCAGCCAATTCATTATTCTCACAGAATACATGCTGGTGATAATAAGATAGATTGTAAATACTGTCACTCATCTGCAAGAGTATCTAAGCATTCAGGTATACCTTCGTTAAATGTGTGTATGAACTGTCATAAGTCAATTGGCGAAGTTGCTGAGGCGACGCAAGCAGAAGGATTGGCTGAATATGGTGTTGATTATAATAAACAGATTCAGAAGTTGTATAAAGCTGTGGGTTGGGATGCGGATAAGCAAGCTTATACAGGTAAAACCGAACCTGTGAAGTGGGTACGTATTCATAACTTGCCAGATTTTGCATATTTTAATCACTCTCAGCACGTAATGGTGGCAGGGGTTAAGTGTCAGAAGTGTCATGGTCCTGTTGAGGAAATGGAGATTATGTATCAACATGCGCCTTTAACTATGGGGTGGTGTATTAACTGTCATAGAGAGACTAATGTGAAGGTGGAAGGAAATGCTTATTATGAGAAAATTCATGAAGAGCTTTCGAAAAAGTATGGTGTAGATAAGCTTACGGCTGCTCAAATGGGTGGTTTAGAGTGTGGAAAGTGTCACTATTAAGAAGTTTTTCTTCTTGTCCGAGAAGTCGGTGTACTCTTGAGTTTAGATTGAGGGTTGGAAACTTTAAAAATAATTTAAGAAGCAAATAAGTTATATATATGTCATCAAACAAGAAATACTGGAAAAGTGTTGAGGAGCTAAGTGATAGCTCTATGGTTGAGGCGCTCAAGCAAAATGAGTTTTCTGAGGATATTCCTGTAGAGGAGTTTTTGGGAGATAAAGAAATGCTTGATGAATCTTCTACATCACGTAGAGATTTTTTGAAGTATGTTGGGTTTAGTACTGCTGCTGCTACATTAGCGGCATGTGAAGGCCCAGTTGTAAAAGCTATTCCTTATGTAGTGCAGCCGGAACAAATTGTTCCTGGGGTTGCTAACTATTATGCAACTACTATTGCAGATGGATTTGATTTTGCAAATGTACTTGTAAAAACTCGAGAAGGTAGGCCAATTAAAATTGAAAGCAATCGTTTAGCGGGTGCAAATGGAGCGGCTAATGCACGTGTGCATGCTTCGGTATTGTCAATGTATGATAATACGCGTTTAAAAACTCCTCAAATTGGTGGTAAATCTACTGATTGGGCTAAGTTTGATAAACAATTAGCATCAAAGTTGAGTGGGGTTTCTGGTAAAGTTGTGTTGTTGACACAAACTTTTGCTAGTCCTTCAACGAGTAAGTTAATTGGTGAATTTGCTTCTAAATACTCAAATGTTTCTCATGTAGTTTATGATTCGGTTTCTAATTCTGAAGCTTTAGCTGCTTATGAGCAGGTGTACGGAGTTCGTGGATTAGCTGATTATGACTTTGAAAAAGCATCAACTATAGTAAGTGTTGGGGCTGATTTTGTAGGTGATTGGCAAGGTGGAGGATATGATGCTGGGTATGCTAAAGGGCGTATTCCTCAGCATGGTAAAATGTCACGTCACGTGCAGTTTGAAGCGAATATGACATTGTCTGGAGCAAATGCTGATAAGCGTATACCGACTACGCCATCACAACAGAAGCAAGTATTGGCTGCGTTGTATGGGTATGTAATGGGATATTCAGTAAATGCAAGCTTGCCAGCTCCAATAAATGAAGCGGCTAAAAAAGCGGCGCAACAATTGAAAGCTGCTGGCAGTAAGGCGGTTGTTGTTACGGGGATACAAGATAAAGATGCGCAAGTAATTGCTTTGGCAATTAATAATAAGTTAGGAAGTAAAGTGTTTAATGCTGAGCGACCTAAATTAACCAGTCAAGGTGATGCTGCTAAAGTGAGCGCTTTAGTTGCAGATATGAATGCTGGTAAAGTTGGTGCAGTGTTAATAGCGGGGGTGAATCCTGTATATTCATTACCAAATTCAAAGGAATTTGTTAGTGGTTTGAAAAAAGTAGGGGTAACAGTTTCTTTTGCTTCAAGTAATGATGAAACTGCCGCTTTATGTGAATTTGTGGCAACAACGCCACATTATTTAGAATCATGGGGTGATGTTGAAATCAATAAAGGAGTGTATAGTTTGGTACAGCCTACTATTAGACCTTTGTTTAAAACACGTCAGTTTCAAGATACATTATTGCAATTAATCGGTTCAGGCTTAACTTATGATGCATACATGAAAAATGTATGGAAGTCTTCAATTTTAGGAGGAGCTTCATTTAATAAGGCTTTGCATGATGGGGTGTTTAAAACAGCTATTGTGTCTAATGTTGCTGCTGAAGGTGATGTTGAAGAAGGTGCAGAGGAAACTGCTTTTACAAGTTCGTTTGCTACATCTGTTAGAAGTTTAACTTCAGCGAAAGCGAAAGGCTTAGAGCTTACATTATATACAAAAACAGCTATGGGTAGCGGTAATCAAGCTGCAAACCCTTGGTTGCAAGAATTGCCAGATCCATTAACAAGAGCTTCTTGGGATAACTACTTAACAGTTTCTAAGGCTGATGCAGCAAGCTTAGGTCTAGAAAATAAAAATGTAGCTAACGGAGCATTAAATGGTAGTTACGCTACAGTAACTGTTGGTGGAGCTACCTTAGAAAATGTACCGGTGATTATTCAGCCAGGACAAGCTAAGGGATCTGTAGGTTTGGCCTTGGGGTACGGAAGAAAACAAGGTTTAAAAGAAGAGATGCAAGTTGGAGTGAATGCTTTTGAATTGTATCAAAACTTTAATAACGTACAATCGGTTAAGGTTGATAAGGCTGGAGGAGAGCATGAATTTGCTTGCGTGCAGTTGCAAAAAACATTGATGGGTCGTGGTGATATTATAAAAGAAACGACTTTAGAGATATTCAATACTAAGGATAAGCCTGTGTATAACCCGATGCCAATGGTTTCATTGGATCATGAGGAAACACCAGTAACTTCTCCAGATGTGGATTTATGGGATGAGTTTGATCGAACAATCGGGCATCATTTTAATTTATCTATAGATTTAAATGCTTGTACAGGATGTGGGGCGTGTGTAGTAGCATGTCATGCAGAAAATAATGTGCCTGTTGTAGGTAAGTCTGAGGTGCGTAGATCACGTGATATGCATTGGTTGCGTATTGATAGGTATTATTCTTCGGAAGAAACATTTGAAGGTGATAACGAAACAAAAGATGCATTTGATGGTTTAGGTGATAGTTTATCTGGATTTGGTGAGCTTGAAATAGCTTCTGAGAATCCTCAGGTAGCTTTTCAGCCTGTAATGTGTCAGCATTGTAATCATGCACCATGTGAAACAGTTTGTCCAGTAGCGGCAACTTCTCATGGTAAGCAGGGTCAAAATCACATGGCGTATAACCGTTGTGTAGGTACACGTTATTGTGCAAACAACTGTCCTTATAAAGTACGTCGTTTTAACTGGTTCTTGTATAACCAAAATGATGAATTTGATTTCCATATGAACAATGATTTAGGGCGTATGGTAGTTAATCCTGATGTAACAGTACGTTCTCGTGGGGTAATGGAAAAATGTTCAATGTGTATGCAAATGACACAGAAGACTATTTTGGATGCTAAGCGTGATGGACGTGTCATTAAAGATGGTGAATTCCAAACAGCATGTTCAAATGCATGTGTAAGTGGCGCTATTGCATTCGGAGATATTAATGATAAATCAAGTAAAGTAGCAAAATCATTAGAAGGAGATCGTATGTATCACTTGTTGGAGCATGTGGGAACAAAACCAAATGTACAGTATCAAGTAAAAGTACGTAACACTAAAGAAGCTTAATTAATTAACAAAGAAACTAATAGATAGTATATTATGTCTCATTACGAAGCACCTATACGAAGACCTCTTGTAACAGGCGATAAAAGTTACCACGATGTAACTTTGGACGTTGTCGCGCCTGTGGAAGGAAAAGCAAATAAACAATGGTGGATTGTGTTTTCAATTGCCTTTGTAGCTTTTGCATGGGGATTGGGTTGTATGACCTATACCATTTCAACTGGAATTGGTACTTGGGGATTAAATAAAACAGTAGGATGGGCCTGGGATATTACCAACTTTGTATGGTGGGTAGGTATCGGACACGCAGGAACATTAATTTCAGCAGTATTATTATTATTCCGTCAAAAATGGCGTATGGCAATTAACCGTTCTGCGGAGGCTATGACCATATTTTCGGTAATGCAAGCGGGTTTATTTCCAATTATACACATGGGGCGTCCATGGTTGGCATATTGGGTATTGCCTATACCTAATCAATTTGGTTCGTTATGGGTAAACTTTAATTCGCCATTACTTTGGGATGTATTTGCAATTTCAACTTACCTTTCGGTTTCATTAGTATTCTGGTGGACTGGTTTGTTACCTGATTTTGCGATGATACGTGATAGAGCGGTAACACCATTTACAAAGCAAATTTATAGTGTACTTTCTTTTGGTTGGTCTGGTCGTGCTAAAGACTGGCAGCGTTTTGAAGAGGTGTCATTGGTATTGGCAGGTTTAGCAACACCATTAGTACTTTCGGTACACACCATTGTATCTTTTGACTTTGCTACATCGGTTATACCAGGATGGCATACCACGATTTTCCCTCCGTACTTTGTTGCAGGGGCAATTTTCTCGGGGTTTGCTATGGTAAATACGTTACTTATTATAATGCGTAAAGTATGTAATTTAGAAAATTACATTACACTTCAACATATTGAATTGATGAATATCGTTATTATGTTAACGGGATCTATTGTTGGTGTAGCATATATTACCGAGCTTTTTGTAGCATGGTATTCTGGAGTAGAGTATGAGCAATATGCTTTCTTAAACAGAGCAACTGGACCTTATTGGTGGGCATATTGGTCAATGATGACTTGTAATGTATTTTCACCTCAATTTATGTGGTTCCCTAAGTTGAGAAGAAGTATTATGTTTTCTTTCTTTATATCAATTGTGGTAAACATAGGAATGTGGTTTGAGCGTTTTGTGATTATTGTAACATCACTACACCGTGATTATTTACCATCATCATGGACTATGTTTTCACCTACATTTGTTGATATCGGAATATTTATTGGTACCATTGGTTTCTTCTTTGTGTTATTCTTGTTGTACTCACGTACATTCCCTGTAATTGCTCAAGCGGAAGTGAAATCGATACTTAAATCTTCAGGTGAGAAGTATAAGAAATTAAGAGAGGCCGGAAAGCCTACTTATGAAAGAGCTGAAGGAATTGTTGAATTATTAGCGGATAGTCAAGACGACCATCACTAAACTATAAAAGTAACTATAGATGGCTTCAAAAGTTGTTCATGCCTATTACCTTGATGAAGAGGTACTTATGGATGCAGTAAAAGCATTAAAAATTAAGCACTACCACATTGAAGAGGTGTTTACACCTTTTCCAGTGCACGGATTAGATAAATTGATGGGCTTGCCACACACACGTTTGGCGATATGCTCTTTTTTATATGGATTAGTTGGTTTAACTGTAGCCGTTACCATGATGAATTACATCATGATTGAAGACTGGCCACAGGATATCGGAGGGAAACCAAGTTTTAGTTATATCGAAAACTTACCTTCGTTTATTCCAATTATGTTTGAGCTTACGGTATTTTTTGCAGCTCACTTAATGGTAATTACATTTTACATGAGAAGTAAATTGTGGCCATTTAAAAAAGCTGAAAACCCAGATGAGCGTACTACTGATGATCATTTTTTAGTAGAGGTTGATGCAAGTCATACAAATGTCGATGAGTTAACAGCATTTTTGAAAGATACTGGTGCTGTAGAAATTAATTTAAAAGATAAGGAGTAGCTTTATGAGAACATTAATTAATTCACTATTTGCGTTTGCAGCTGTTGCATTGGTTACTTCTTGTAATAGTAAGAAAAAGCCAAACTATCAGTATTTTCCAAATATGTATGAGTCTGTAGGCTATGAAGCTTATAGTTCTCATGAAGTATTTGCTGATAATAACACATCCGAAGCTTTATTGCCTGTTGAAGGTACGGTTAAACGAGGATGGTTACCATACGACTATACAAATTCTCCAGCAGGTTATGCATCTGCTAAAGCAGGATTGAAAAATCCATTGCCTTACACCAAGGAGAATGCAGCTAAAGGAAAAGCATTATACGATATTTACTGTGCTATTTGTCATGGTGGTAAAGGAAATGGAAAAGGAACTTTAGTAAAAAGAGAAAAAATATTGGGGGTACCTAGTTATGATGATCCAGGACGTAATATTACTGCAGGTAGTATTTATCATGTGATGTATTATGGTATTAACTCTATGGGATCTTATGCAGCTCAAACAAGTATTGAAGAGCGTTGGCAAATTGCTCAGTATGTGGAGTCTTTGAAAGCTTCGTTAGAGGGTAAAAAACCAAGAATAGATAAAGTTTCTGGTAGTAAATCAGATGTTTCAATAGTTGACGCTTTATTAGCTAATACAGAAGGATATCATAGTTCTGATGTTGAGTTTGAAGGTGAATTTGATGAGCATTCAGATATTAAAGAAGATGTAAAAGATAAAGTTTCTCATAGTAAGAAAGATCTATTGGGAGGTAAATCACATCATTCACACAAAGAAGCTGGTAAAAAATAATTAAGCACGATTAACGATTTTTTTAAGATATGTATACGTTATCAAAAAATTTAAAATTAATTCCTATCATATTGATGGTTGTAGGAGCTATTGGGTTAGCTATAGGTTTTACTACTACACCTAGTACAATTGAGGAAGTAAAAGAGCAATTAGCAAGTCATCATGATGCTCATGGAGCAGTTCATGCACCTGCAGCAGCTCACGGAGCTCATAACAATGCAGAGCATGGGCATGGACACGACACTCATAAAGCAGCAGACACGCATGGTGCACACGCTGCTAAATCTCATGATGCGCATGATAGCGATAAGCATTATGAGCATGTGTTACATCAATTACAGAATAAGCCTTGGGCTGCATTATATGTAGCAGCTTTCTTTTTCTTTATGATTGCATTAGGAGTGTTAGCATTTTATGCGATTCAATTTGCTGCTCAGGCTGGTTGGTCACCATTGTTATTAAGAGTAATGGAAGGTATTACTGCTTATTTATTACCTGGAGGGATTATACTATTTGTGATTCTAGCATTATCTGGTTTCCATATGAATCACTTGTTTGTTTGGATGGACCCAGAAGTTGTTGCTCATGATGAGTTAATACAAGGTAAATCTGGATGGTTAAATGTACCTTTCTTTTTAATTAGAGCCGCTATTTACATTGGAGTGTGGAGTTTATACCGTCACTTTGCAGTAAAGTATTCTCGTAATCAAGATGAAAGTCCAGAAGGGAATGTATGGTACAAAAAGAGTTTTAAATTAGCTGCCGTATTTTTGGTATTCTTTATCTATTCAGAATCAATGATGTCATGGGATTGGATTATGAGTTTTGATCCACATTGGTTTAGTACATTGTTTGGATGGTATGTATTTGCAAGTTTATTTGTGAGTGGAATTACTGTAATTGCATTAGTTACTATTTATTTGAAATCTAAAGGATATTTAGAGCAGGTAAATGATAGTCATATTCACGATTTAGCTAAATTCATGTTTGGTATTAGTGTATTTTGGACGTATTTATGGTTCTCTCAATTTATGTTAATATGGTACTCAAACATACCTGAAGAGGTAACGTATTTTATAACACGTATAAACGACTTTAAATTACCATTCTTTGGTATGTTAATAATGAATTTCTTATTCCCAATATTATTATTAATCAATTCAGATTACAAAAGAATCAATTGGTTAGTAGTTATGGGAGGAATTGTAATATTGTTAGGTCACTATATTGATGTATTTAATATGGTAATGCCTGCTACAGTTGGTAAATCATGGTTTATTGGAATTTCGGAAATAAGCGCCGTATTATTATTTTTAGGAATTTTCATTTACGTTGTGTTTAATGCACTAACAAAAGCACCATTAGTACCTAAAGGGAATCCATTACTTGATGAGAGTAAACATTTCCATTATTAATAGAATTTAGACATTAAATTAAGATAGATTACAATGACGATTTTTTTAATCTTACTAGTAGTAGCCCTTTTGGGTATCACTTTTTGGCAACTTTCTAAAATATTAGAATTGTCTCAAGGATCAGCCGATAATTCACAAGTGGCTAATGATAAAGACAATTCCATGCAAGGAAAGCTCATGCTTGCATTTGTAGGTTTTTTATATTTTTTGACAGTTTGGTGTTTTGTAAAGTACGATAGTTATTTTTTGCCTGAAGCTGCCTCTGAGCACGGAACAGACTATGATAGATTAATGATGATCTCGGTAGTATTGATCATGTTTGTTCAAATCATAACACAAGGTTTATTACACTTTTTTGCTTATAAATACAGAGGGAAAAAAGAAAATAAAGCTACCTTTTTTGCAGATAGTAATTTACTTGAAATTATTTGGACAGCTATTCCGATTGTTACATTAGCAGCATTAATTATCTACGGATTGTATACTTGGGTAGATATTATGAGTATTGATGATGATGAAGATGCTTTAGTGGTTGAATTATATGCTTATCAGTTTGACTGGAGAGCACGTTATGCTGGAGCGGATAATGAATTGGGAAAAGCAAATGTTCGTTTTATTGAGGGCGTAAATATATTAGGAGTTGATGCATCTGATAACTATGCTCAAGATGATATCATTGTTAACGAATTGCATTTGCCAGTAGGTAAAAAAGTAATTTTTAAGATGAGATCTCAAGATGTATTACATTCAGCTTACATGCCTTTCTTTAGAGCACAAATGAATGTGGTACCAGGAATGATTACTGAGTTTTCATATACGCCTACAAAAACTACAGAGGAAATGAGAGCTTCTGAGTTTATGGTTGAAAAAGTAGAAACAATTAATACAATAAGAAAAGCTAAAAGTAAAGATTTGTTAGCTAAAGGTGAAGAAGCATTAGAGCCTTATGAATTTGATTACTATTTATTGTGTAATAAAATTTGTGGTGCCTCACACTTTAATATGCAAATGAAAATTATTATTGAGTCGGAAGAAGATTATAATAATTGGTTAGCAGAACAAAAAACATTTAGACAAGTAGTCTCTAAATAGGGGTAAGAAAAATATAATCAAAGAAGTATAATTTTATAA
Organism: uncultured Aquimarina sp.; assembly: GCA_947498765.1. Taxonomy (GTDB): domain Bacteria; phylum Bacteroidota; class Bacteroidia; order Flavobacteriales; family Flavobacteriaceae; genus Aquimarina. The sequence continues at coordinate 106,681 of CANMLG010000005.1, read as the reverse complement.
TTTGTTCGATATATAGTATCGATATTTTATAAGATATTTATAATAGAAAACATACAAAAGGTTTTAAATTATGTCAGCAGACGGACACGGACATCACAAAGAAACATTCATCACTAAGTATATTTTTAGTGAAGACCATAAAATGATTTCAAAGCAGTATTTAATTACTGGTTTGCTTATGGGTATTATAGGTATTGCAATGTCAATTTTATTCAGAATGCAAATTGCATGGCCTGAACAATCTTTTGCAATTTTTGAGGTATTGTTAGGGAAATGGGCGCCTGATGGTGTTATGGATCCTAATGTATATTTGGCTTTGGTAACAATCCATGGTACTATAATGGTATTCTTTGTGCTTACAGCGGGATTGAGTGGTACATTTAGTAACCTATTAATTCCATTGCAAATTGGTGCACGTGATATGGCTTCAGGTTTCTTAAATATGGTGTCTTATTGGTTATTCTTTTTGAGTAGTATCATTATGGTCTTTTCTTTATTTGTAGAGGCTGGACCAGCAGCTGCAGGTTGGACAATATATCCTCCATTAAGTGCCTTGCCGCAAGCTATGCCAGGATCTGGAATGGGAATGACTTTATGGTTAGTGTCTATGGCTATATTTATTGCTTCTTCATTATTAGGATCTTTAAATTATGTAGTAACTGTAATTAATTTACGTACAAAAGGAATGTCAATGACGCGTATGCCTTTAACAATTTGGGCATTCTTTGTTACTGCAATTATCGGTATTGTTTCTTTCCCAGTATTATTATCGGCAGCATTGTTATTAATTATGGATAGAGGTTTTGGTACTTCATTCTATTTAAGTGATATTTTCATTAAAGGAGAAGTATTGCATAATCAAGGAGGATCACCAGTATTGTTTGAACACTTATTTTGGTTCCTAGGTCACCCTGAAGTATACATTGTATTATTACCAGCTTTAGGTATAACTTCAGAAATTATTGCAACAAATTCACGTAAACCAATTTTTGGTTACCGTGCCATGGTAGGATCAATTATAGCTATTGCTTTCTTATCTACAATTGTATGGGGTCACCATATGTTTGTATCTGGAATGAATCCATTCCTAGGATCGGTATTTACATTTACAACATTATTAATTGCGATACCATCTGCTGTAAAATCATTTAATTATATTACTACATTATGGAAAGGTAATTTACAGTTTAACCCGGGAATGTTATTTTCAATAGGTTTAGTATCTACTTTTATAACAGGAGGATTAACAGGAATTATTTTAGGAGATAGTACATTAGATATTAACGTGCATGATACTTATTTTGTAGTAGCACACTTCCATTTAGTAATGGGGATATCTGCATTGTATGGTTTATTTGCAGGAGTTTACCACTGGTTCCCTAAAATGTACGGTCGTATGATGAATAAGAATTTAGGATATGTTCACTTTTGGGTAACGGCTATAGGTGCTTATGGAGTTTTCTTTCCAATGCATTTTGTAGGAATGGCTGGATTACCTCGTAGATATTATACATATACTAACTTCCCATATTTTGATGATTTAGCTGATACCAATGTTTTGATTACTGTTTTTGCAATTATTACTGCAGCTGCTCAATTGGTTTTCTTGTATAATTTTATATCATCAATATTTTATGGTAAAAAAGCAACTCAAAATCCATGGAAATCTAATACATTGGAATGGACTACTCCGGTAGAACATGTACATGGTAACTGGCCAGGTGAACTACCAACTGTGTATCGTTGGGCATATGATTACAGTAAAACAAATGCTGATGGTGAATATGTAATAGCAGGTCAAGATTATGCGCCTCAAGTAGTTCCTTTACAGGAAAATGAAGAAGAATTACATCATTAAAATGTAAATATATATTCAAAAGCCCTCTAAAAGAGGGCTTTTTTAGTTTTTGTTAATTCCTTATTTATGAAGTTTGCCTATTTTTATAACCTATATTTTATATAATTATTTTGAATAGTAATTTAGACCCCACAGGAGAAGATTTTACTCCACAAGATCATGATATTGAAAGAGCTTTACGTCCACTAAGCTTTGGTGACTTTGCAGGACAGTCTCAAGTACTTGAAAATTTAGAAATTTTTGTAAAGGCTGCAAACATGCGTGGAGAGTCTTTAGATCATACCTTGTTTCATGGGCCTCCAGGGTTAGGGAAAACTACTTTGGCTCATATACTAGCCAATGAGCTAGGTGTGGGTATAAAAATTACCTCAGGTCCTGTATTAGATAAACCAGGAGATTTAGCAGGTTTACTTACTAATTTAGAACCTCGTGATGTGTTATTCATTGATGAAATTCATCGCTTAAGTCCCGTAGTAGAAGAGTACCTCTATTCGGCAATGGAGGATTTTAAGATTGATATCATGATCGAAAGTGGACCTAATGCCAGAACGGTTCAAATTCATTTAGATGAGTTTACTTTAATTGGTGCTACTACACGTTCCGGGTTGTTAACTTCTCCTATGAGAGCTCGCTTTGGAATACAATCCAGGTTACAGTATTATACGACTGAATTATTAGCAGGAATAGTAGAGCGAAGTGCTTCTATATTAAATGTACCTATTGATGAACGAGCTGCATTCGAAATTGCAGGTCGTAGTAGAGGAACACCTAGGATAGCTAATGCATTATTGCGTAGAGTACGTGATTTTGCTCAAATTAAAGGGAATGGATCCATAGATATTGAAATATCAAGATTTGCGCTTAAAGCCCTTAATGTGGATGCTCATGGTTTGGATGAAATGGATAATAAGATTTTAACAACGCTTATTGATAAGTTTAAAGGTGGACCTGTTGGAATCACTACACTGGCTACCGCAGTTAGTGAAAGTGCTGAAACTATTGAAGAGGTTTACGAGCCTTTTTTAATTCAGCAAGGTTTTATTATGCGCACACCTCGCGGAAGGGAAGTAACGGAATTAGCCTATACACATTTAGGAAAAACAAGGGGTCCTGTTCAAGGTGGCTTGTTTTAATTTTTTTATTGATACCGCCAAAAGACTATAATGCTCTTTTGCTTGTCTAGAAATTAAATTCAGTTTAGTTCATATGTCTCTTGAGCTTGCATATAAGTATTTTACTGAATATACAATGAGCAGTATTTATAATTTTGTATCGACAAAATTATAAATACTGCGTAATTAATTTAGTTACTATTCTATAACTTCAATTTCAAATAAACTCTTCCAAAATTTACCAGTAACATATAGTTGATCTGTTTTTTGTTTGTAAGCAATGCCATTTAAAACATAGTCTGAGTCATTTGGATCAACATCAACTTCTTTGAGCAAACCTTTTAAGTTTATAATGCCTTCAATAGCACCATTGTTTGGATTAATAATAGCAATACTTGGTTTTTGGTAAGTATTAGCATAAATTTTTCCATTAATCCATTCTAATTCATTAAAGCGAGATTTTATAGCTGTATTTGTAGCCACTTCAATAAAACCTTCTTCGGCTAGGGTTTCTTTGTTTAGCTTCCAAATTTTAGTTGTACCATCACTTTTATAAATATATTGATCGCTATGACATAAACCCCATCCTTGTTTACTTTTGTTATAAGCAAATGAACTTAATTCTTTGAAAGTGTCAATATCGTAAGTGAAACCTATATCCTCGCGCCATGTTAATTGATGAATTTTATTTCCTATAATAGTTAAACCTTCACCAAAATAATTGTCTTTTAAAGAATGTTCTTTAATAGTTTTTCCTGTTTTTAAGTCTTTTTGTAACAGTTTAGAATGTTTGTAGTGTCCGGTACTTTCGTATAAATCATCTCCTTTAAATTCCAAACCTTGTATATAGTGTTCAGTATTGTGTGGGTAGGTATTTATAATTTTATAGTTATAAATTTTGGGAGCTTTATCATTTAAAATAATTACTTTCTGGGTTTGTTTTTCTTCATTACCGTTAGAAAAAATAGTAGCATTAACAATATGATTCCCTAGTAGGTGATTGCTTAGCTTAACTTGGAACGGAGTATTCCCTTTCAGAGAGGTAGTTTTGTTTTGAAATTTATATTTTACAGAATCTATAGCAGCATTAATTTTACTTTTAGGTGTAATTGTTAAGGTTTGACCTAGTTTAAAAGTGCCTTTTTGAGTGGCTTCTAATGAAAATTTAGGAGCATTTGCTTTTTTATCGCTTCCGCAAGAAGTAATAAATAAGGTCAGTAAACTAATTTTTAATATATTGAAAGTGTTCATTTGTTCTATTTTATATCAAACGAATATATTTATTTTTATTCATATTATTATATATTAATAGATTTAGCTTAGTTCGTATTTCTTTAAACCAAGTAGACCAGAATCTTTATCGGATAGTAATGATTATAAATCTATATGATCTTCTAATTTGATTAAGCAAAATTGTAGACAAGCATATAATTTTAGATGGAGTAAAATTATAGATAAATGATTTTTATTCGTTTGGTATACTGGTTAGGAGGCTATTAAATTATTCTGCAAAACTTTTTATAATAATAGTTTTAAAATCTAAAAAGCGTTGTATATTTGCACCCGGCAAGTCCTACACAACTAGCTCCTGTTGAATCCCCCAGGGTGGGAACGCAGCAAGGGTAGACGGTCGTAGCAGTGTGATGTAGGTAGCTTGCCTTTTTTTGTGCCTTGTTACCAGATGTTTTCTTATCAACTAAAAATTAAAAGGCTAGTTTGTTGCGTATTTTTTTACAAAACAACAACTTTATAAATCACTTATAAAAATTTCAAAAAGGTTTAAATTTATTTAATTCCAAAAATTGAAATGTTTGTGAATTGTAAAAATCAAATTATCTTTCGTTTAAATCATTTTATTTATGTCATTGGCTAAAAAAGTAGTTTTAATTACTGGGGGGTCTTCGGGTATTGGTAAGGCTATAGGAATTTATTTAACAAAAAAGGGATATATTGTTTATGGAACTACACGTAATGTATCTAAATACCCTGATTTTACACATTTTCCACTGTTAGAATTGGATGTTACCAAAGCAAATACTATCCAAACCGCGGTTAAAGAATTGCTAAGTAAAGAAGATGGTATTGATGTATTGGTAAATAATGCAGGGGTTGGAATTACGGGCCCTGTGGAAGAAATTCCTGATCAGGAAATCGTGTCTCATTTTGAAACTAATTATTTTGGAGCCATAAAGATGATGAAAGGGGTATTGCCTCAAATGAGAAAACAAAAATCGGGATTAATTATTAACGTAACATCCATTGCAGGCTATATGGGCTTGCCTTTTAGAGGGGTATATAGTGCATCCAAAGCAGCTTTGGAGGTAACCACCGAAGCAATTCGTATGGAAACTAAAGCCTTTGGCATAAAAATCACCAATTTGGCGCCGGGTGATTTTGCTACAAATATTGCGGGAGGAAGGTATCATGCACCAGTAATAAATGGTTCGGATTATCAAAAAAACTATCAATTATCCTTAGATTTAATGGATGCCCATGTGGATCAAGGAGGAGATCCCAAAGCAGTAGGTGTAATGGTTGAAAAAATTATTTTAACACCAAATCCACGAATTCATTATAAGGTAGGCGCTTTTATGCAGAAATTTTCTGTTTTTTTAAAACGAATTTTACCAGATAAAACCTATGAAAAGTTACTACTAAACCATTATAAATTGTAATTTTGTGTCACTTCGCGAAAGCGTGGTAATTACCTTATTAATAACATTCAAATAGATAATAATGAAATTTTTTATTGATACAGCAAATCTTGATCAAATTAAAGAAGCACAAGATTTAGGAGTTTTAGACGGTGTGACAACAAACCCATCATTAATGGCTAAAGAAGGCATTACTGGTGAAGCTAATATTTTGAATCACTATAAAAAAATCTGTGAGATTGTTGATGGAGATGTTTCTGCAGAAGTAATTGCTACAGATTACGAAGGTATGGTGAAACAAGGAGAAGAACTTGCTGCTTTAAATCCTCAAATTGTAGTTAAATTACCATTAATTGAAGATGGGATTAAAGCTTGTAAATATTTTTCAGACAAAGGAATTAAGACTAATGTAACATTAGTATTTTCTGTTGGTCAAGCTATTTTAGCAGCTAAAGCTGGAGCAACTTATGTGTCTCCATTTTTAGGTCGTTTAGATGATATTTCAACTGATGGAATGAATTTAATTGACGAAATCAGATTAGTGTATGATAACTACGGTTTTGGAACTGAAATTTTAGCTGCTTCGGTACGTAATACAATGCATATTGTAAACTGTGCTAAGTTAGGATCTGATGTAATGACAGGACCATTAAGTGCTATTAAAGGTTTATTAAAGCATCCATTAACAGATATTGGTTTAGCTAAATTTTTAGAAGATTACGCTAAAGGAAACTAATAGCTATAGATACAATTTATATACAAAAGACCGTCCAGTTTTAGGACGGTCTTTTTTATTACATAAAAAAAGCCAACAAATACATGTTGGCTTTTGTGTAATTAGGTAAGTAACTTGTCTAATTTTTACTCTTCATCCTAATTCCATTTTCATCAATTTGTAGGTTAAATTCTTCATCATCACTATTAAAATTGATGTTAATTCTTCCATCTTTATGATTGTGATCTTCGTCATAATCTTCTTCTCCCCAATGTTGATCGTTACAATTTAAACAGTTTACTTTATTGGTGTTAATTTTCAAATATTGATTTTCTTTGCTTTTAATTGGAATTATATTGTTGTGACTACTCCAAGTATTAAAATCATAGGTATTTCCATCGGCATACAAGGTCATGCCAACAGGAAGGAATAGTGTAATAGTAACTTTTTGATTTCGGAATTGATTTTTTATTTCCGATAAGGCAAAAGAATCTAAAAATAAAGTATTGCCCGAAAATTGATAATTATATTGAAGTTTCTCGGCACGTTGTCTAGCGTTTTCATAACTATTTCCCTGTGCTTTTTTAGTAATTTTTAAGTGAGCAGTTTTTTCTAAAGTCGACTTTATGTTAATTTTGATGTCTTGAAAAACAAGTACTTGTTGGTTGTTGTCATTTGTACGAATGCTAAAGCCGTCAGAGTGGTCAAATTCATTTACATATCGATCATCACCAAGCATTTTTACAGTTAAAGTATCACTACTGTTTAAATATAAATCTTCGGTACTGTTTACTCTAGCATCAAAAGCGCGTTCAGTGGCTTGTTTTACACCTAGAAAAATGAGTCCACCTACCGAAATAAGCCATAAGACAACTAGGCTTATTTTTGCAGTTTTACCAATTGATTTTAAGTTTTTAACTAGTATTTTAAGTCCAAGGATAAATAGAAAAAAGAAAGGAATACCAACAGCAAATAGAGTAAGAACTGAAATTAACCAAAAGGGAGCTCCAATATTTACCACATCCACATAATCAATCCATGGAGCATCAAAAACATTAAATGTAGTTAAACCAAAAAGGGCTAAAAATAAACTAATAATGACAACACCAGATAAAAAGAGTAAAAATAATCCAATTCCTTTACCAATGAGTTTAACACAGAATCTTAAAATTTCGGACAGCCCTTCAAAAAAATTTGAAGAAGTGGATTTTACTTTATTTCCGTATTTTTTATAATCGGCATTTTTTACATGATCGGATACGTTTTCAAATCCTTCTTTAATTTTTTTTTCAATGTTGCTAATATTTATTGCCTCTCCGCGCATGGCTAATTGATCGGCGGTACTATTGGCTTTTGGTACAAAAATCCAAAGTGCAATATAAATTAAAATGAACGTACCACTAGAACCTAAAGTTAACAGGACCCATATAAGTCTAATCCATATATGATCAATACCAAAATAATATCCCAAACCAGATGATACTCCACCAGCATAGGCGTTTAAGGGGTCTCTGAAAAGTTGTTTTTTACTTTTTTGATAGGTGTCAGTTTGTTGGTTTTCTTCGTATGATTCTTCACCTACATTATAGTCTTCGGGTTGCCCCATAATTTTAATGATCTCATCTACTTCAGTGGTACCAATAACTTGTCTTTCATTTTGAATACGTTCATTAAAAAGCTCTGCTATTCGGGCTTCAATATCAGAAAGGATTTCGTCACTACCTTGTTCGCTGGCAAAAGAACGCTTAACGGCTTCTAAATAATTTTGAAGTTTTAAATAAGCATCTTCGTCAATATGAAAGAATATACCAGCTAGATTGATGTTTATAGTCTTGTTCATTTTAGTCGTTTTTTGAAGTGTTGGTTACTAGATTAACAGCTTGTTGTAGTTCGCTCCAAGTGGAATTTAATTCGTTTAAAAATAATTTACCAGTTTCGGTAAGTTCATAATATTTCCGGGGTGGCCCCGAAGTAGATTCTTCCCAACGGTAATTGAGTAATCCTGCATTTTTAAGTCGAGTAAGTAGTGGGTAAATAGTACCTTCTACAACTAACATTTTAGCATCTTTTAGTGTTTTTAGAATTTCTGCAACATAGGCATCCTTATTATTTAATATGGATAAAATACAGTATTCCAACACTCCTTTGCGCATTTGCGCTTTTGTGTTTTCAATCTTCATATGAAGGTTTTATGGTCAATATTTATTTTTTAAATAAAAGTAAAAAAGTATTACCTATTATTTTCTTATACAAATATATGTCTAAAAAAAGGTACTATGCAAAACAAAGTACTATATTTTTGTTTTTTTTAACATATTTAATATTGTTGAGATGTGTGTTTTTTTAAAATAGAAATGTTAAAAGGAATAATAAACTGTAGTTAATTGTTTTATTATTAGTTTGTTATTAGTTTTTTTAATCTAAGATGGTTTTTATTGTGAGATATAATAGTAGTTTTGGTCTAATTTTTGACAATAACTTCGAACTGATTCATCAGTTTATAAAAACTAAATAATTTTAATTATTATGAAAAAAGCAATACTAAGTTTAGCTACAATTTTTACGATTAGTATATCATTTGCTCAAGAACAAAAAACTGAAATAAAAGTTTTAGATAGTCTTAAGGCGGTAGGGACTTCGGGACAGATACCTTTAAAAGTAGATAAAAAAGTTACTGAAGAAACTAAAATAAAGTTAGAAAATAAAGTTGAACAACTTGAAAAAGTTAAGGGTAAAGAGTTAGAAGTAGTTGAAAAGGAAAAAGACAGATTAGCGGAAGAGAAGCTAGACATCGAAAAATTAGAAAAAAAGAGAATTAAGGAGCAGGCAAGCTTAAAAAAGAAGCAAGAACTAGCTGAGAAGAAAAAGGCAAAAGAGATAGTTAAAACAGAGAAACTAAAGAAGAAAAGAGAAAAGCTAACAAAAAATATTACGGCCAAAGAAACTTCAATTAAAAAGCTGGAAAAAAAATTGAAGAAAACCGAAAGTCAATTGAAATCTCAAAAACATAAACTTTCAGACCTAAAGGTTAAGAAGAAAGAGTTGAAAATTGAAGAACTTAAAGTTGCCATAAAAAAACAGAATGCTAAGTTGAATAAATTGATTAGGCAGTAGACTTTAAGTATAAAACAGGAATAATTTAAAAAAGTGAAATTGTAATAGACAATTTCACTTTTTTTATATTTAAATATGATAGCAATAATTTAGATATTAGTTTTATTAAATATCACTAATTATCACCCGTTTGTTTATTTTTGCAGCAAATTTAAAAAGTACCCTATGTTATCAGTTTCAAATTTATCCGTACAGTTCGGAAAACGTGTATTGTTTGATGAAGTTAATACACAATTCTCGCAAGGGAATTGTTACGGAATTATTGGTGCCAATGGAGCAGGAAAATCGACGTTTTTAAAAATATTGACAGGTAAGTTAGAAGCTACTTCGGGCCATGTACATTTAGAGTCAGGTAAGCGTATGTCTGTATTGGAGCAAAATCACTATGCCTATGATGCATATACAGTTTTAGAAACTGTAGTTATGGGGAATAAGGATTTGTATAAAGTAAAATCTGAAATGGATGCACTTTATGCAGATTATGATGATAAAAATGCAGATAGAATAGGGGAATTGCAAGTGCAGTTTGAAGAAATGAATGGTTGGAATGCAGATAGTGATGCAGCACAAATGTTATCAAATCTTGGTATAAAAGATGATTTGCATTACACTATGATGGCCGATTTGGATGGTAAGCAACGTGTACGTGTTTTGATAGCACAGTGTTTGTTTGGAAATCCAGATGTGTTAATTATGGATGAACCTACCAATGATTTAGATTATGAAACAATTACTTGGTTAGAAAACTTTTTAGCAAATTTTGAAAATACAGTAATTGTAGTATCGCATGACCGTCACTTTTTGGACGCGGTGTGTACACATATTTCTGATATTGATTTTGGAAAAATAAACCACTATAGTGGGAATTATACTTTTTGGTATGAATCTTCGCAATTAGCAGCAAAGCAACGTGCGCAACAGAATAAAAAAGCAGAAGAGAAAAAGAAGGAATTACAAGAGTTTATTGCGCGTTTTAGTGCCAATGTGGCTAAATCAAAACAAGCAACTTCGCGTAAAAAAATGATTGAAAAGTTAAATGTTGCAGATATAAAACCATCAAGTAGAAGGTATCCTGCTATTATTTTTGAGCGTGAACGCGAAGCAGGAGATCAAATTTTAAATATTGAAGGTTTAGCAGCAAGTCAGGATGGAGATGTGTTGTTTAAAAATATTGACCTAAATTTAGCTAAGGGGGATAAAGTGGTTATTTATTCGAAAGATTCTAGAGCAGCTACTGCTTTTTATGAAATTATAAATGGAAAACTAAAAGCCGATGCGGGTGAATTTGCATGGGGTGTGACTACTAATCAGGCTTATTTGCCATTAGATAATAGTGAGTATTTTGAAAATGAATTAACACTTGTGGATTGGTTACGCCAGTGGGCTAAAACGGAAGAAGAGCGTGAAGAGGTTCACATTCGAGGATTCCTTGGGAAAATGATTTTTAGTGGAGAAGATGCTTTTAAAACCTCCAATGTATTATCCGGAGGAGAAAAAGTACGTTGTATGCTTTCTCGAATGATGATGACAAGAGCAAATGTATTAATGTTGGATGAGCCTACAAATCACCTAGATTTGGAATCTATTACTGCATTCAATAATTCGTTAACAAATTTTAAAGGAACAGTGCTTTTAACGACACATGATCATGAATTTGCTCAAACTGTAGGGACAAGAGTAGTTGAATTAACTCCTAATGGGGTAATCGATCGTTATGCCACTTTTGATGAGTACATGAATGATCCCAAAATAAAGGAAATGAGGCAAAAAATGTATAGTTAATAAATACAGCTGTATTTAAAGGTATAGTAAAAGAATAAATCAATTAAAAAATGATTGATAATAATATAAGGCCGTCTAAAAATTATTTAGTCGGTCTTTTTTCAAAAAGGAGTAATTGCAGAGCAGTTAATTCTTAAGTATACATATAATATAAAAGGGCAACTAACAAAAGTAGAGACATGTACAGATAATAGTATATTTAAAGAGAATGCCAAATATAAATATGCCGAAACTAGGGGTAAAAGCAATTAATCACCCAAGTTTAAATAAAAATAATGCCTCTGGTAAAGATGGTGTAAATAATTCTTCTTAATGAAAAACTAAAAAATTCACAAGAAAGATAAATTAAGAGCTTGTTTCATGAAATTAAAAATGATGTTGGAGCATCGATTTTAACGCACTTTATGCATCAACTGAGGAATCAAAGTTTTATATTTAATTTTAGAAAAAACTTTGACGTTAAACCTGATGTTAATGGTAATTCTAGAATAATTAACCCTAGAGATTTCTAATGAGATATTCTTTTTTGTTTATAATTTTTTGTGGATGTTTTATTGTTTTTTGTAAAAATAGTGAAATAGCTAGAAGTCAAGATGAGATATATTTTACAGAGGCTTGTAAAATTTTCTCATTTATAAATAAGGAGAAAAAAAAAGCAAAAGAATTTAGAGTTGAAATTATTAAGACAAAAAAGAAAAGCGATTCACTTATTTTTGAAGTACCACCTTTAGAGAATAAAAATTTAAGTACCTATAATCAAATAGAAATAAGAAATGACACTGTAGTGATTCATAATAAGTATAATTATTTTGAATTAATGGCATTTAAGAAAGGGTTTAAAGGGTATAATGGCTATTATAATATTTTTCTAAAAAAAATTTTGTGGGATAAAGAACTAAATGATTCTATTTATATTTTTAACTATGATTGGTCTGATGCAGAAGGAGATAAGTTAGGTTATGGTTTAGAAGAAATATGGGCAAGTAAAAAAAGAGGATTTGTTAAAATAACTTATAGGGATAGTATTAATGGTAATTTGTGGATAGGTCAAGCAAAGTGATTCCGACCGGACATACAAAATATTAAAAAACAAAAGGGATAGCGCAGAAATGTTTTCTGTGTCTACAATGAGAGTAAATCAAACAAAGCTATTCTGTAAAAAGAGTAGCTTTTACAACGGATGAAAGGTAACAACACTACTTTTTAACTTTTCAATATTTGTAGTAAGGTAGTTTTCGGTGGAGCTGATGTGTTTGTGATCAGATATGTATTGTATTAGAAAAGGCTACCTTTTGGGGTAGCCTTTTCTATATTAAATTAAACACTTATTTTTTAGTTTGGAAGGGTAACTATTTGAATGTTTTTAGTCCAACCAGTACCATTTACAATTAAGAAATAGTTTTCCGAAGGTTTAAAATTACAATGAGAACCTAAATTAATTGGAATTTCATTACATCCTTTATTAAGAAGAACTTCTGTCAAAGGACCAATTTTACTTCCATCGGTATTGTAAAATGCATAACTAATGTTTTGAGTTTCTTGTATAGAAACATTTACAGTTAAATCGCCAATAGTTGATATTGGATTTGGAAATGCAGTAACATTATATACTTCTTTAGTACATGGATCGATTGGTTTAGTTACGTTTACAGTAGTATTGTAGTTGGCAGAGCAATTGCCTTTATTTACAGTTACAGTATAAGTTGTAGTTTCTGTAGGAGCAACTATTTTAGTACTATTTGTATCGCCATCATTCCATAAGTATGTATCACCTCCAGTAGCTATAAGTTCTATTGATTCTCCTTCTTCAATAGTTGAGTCAGAACTGATAGTAACATCTTTTAAAGAATCTTCTACCAAAATTTCAACCACTTGTCTGATTGCATTACATCCATTTACAGTTGAATTAAGAAAAATCCAAGCATCTTCAGTAGGGCTCACAGTAATAGATTGAGTAGTTTCACCGGTAGACCAAGCATAAGTGTCTGCTTCAGTAGCGGTAATAGTTACTTCTTCACCTAAACAGATATTGATATCGATAGGACCATCTATAGTAACATCAGCTACATTAACAGTGACAGTAGCCTCAGCAGTAACAGTGCATCCTTGTTCGTTAGTAAGTGTAGCAGAGTAATTAGTAGTTTTGCTAGGGCTTACCTCGATAGATTGAGTAGTTTCGCCCGTAGACCAAACCACATTTCCTTCGCCGATAGCAGTTAACGTAGTAGTGTCACCTTTACAGATTTCTTGACTTTCAATAGTTAGTGTAGGGTTGCTTACCAAAATTTCAACCACTTGTCTGATTGCATTACATCCATTTACAGTTGAATTAAGGAAAATCCAAGCATCTTCAGTAGGGCTCACAGTAATAGATTGAGTAGTTTCACCGGTAGACCAAGCATAAGTGTCTGCTTCAGTAGCGGTAATAGTTACTTCTTCACCTAAACAGATATTGATATCAATAGGACCATCTATAGTAACATCAGCTACATTAACAGTAACAGTAGCCTCAGCAGTAACAGTACATCCTTGTTCGTTAGTAAGTGTAGCAGAGTAATTAGTAGTTTTGTTAGGGCTTACCTCGATAGATTGAGTAGTTTCGCCCGTAGACCAAACCACATTTCCTTCGCCGATAGCAGTTAACGTAGTAGTGTCACCTTTACAGATTTCTTGACTTTCAATAGTTAGTGTAGGGTTGCTTACCAAAATTTCAACCACTTGTCTGATTGCATTACATCCATTTACAGTTGAATTAAGGAAAATCCAAGCATCTTCAGTAGGGCTCACAGTAATAGATTGAGTAGTTTCACCAGTAGACCAAGAATAAGTGTCTGCTTCAGTAGCGGTAATAGTTACTTCTTCACCTAAACAGATATTGATATCAATAGGACCATCTATAGTAACATCAGCTACATTAACAGTAACAGTAGCCTCAGCAGTAACAGTACATCCTTGTTCGTTAGTAAGTGTAGCAGAGTAATTAGTAGTTTTGCTAGGGCTTACCTCGATAGATTGAGTAGTTTCGCCCGTAGACCAAACCACATTTCCTTCGCCGATAGCAGTTAACGTAGTAGTGTCACCTTTACAAATTTCTTGATTTTCAACAGTTACAGTAGGATTGCTTACATTAATAGTAACTTCTTCACTTAGTGTGCAATTTCCCTTTGTTGCTGTTACAGAATAGGTAGTTGTTTGGTTAGGGGTAACTTCAATAGTTTTTGTAGTTTCTCCAGTTGACCATAAAATATTTCCTTCACTAGTAGCAGTAAGGCTTGTAGTTTGACCTAAACAAATTGTTTGATTTTGAACATTAATAGGAGCAAGAGTGATTGTTTCGTTCTTTATTGTGTAAGTTCCTAATGATACAGGGCAGTCATTATCTCCCCATTTTGTGATTACTTTGTATTCACCTTCATTTAAATTGTCAAAAGTATATGAACCTAATTTGTCGGATACCCAAATGAAATTAGCTCCATTGTTAATTGAAAATTGAAGGTATAAACGACTTGAAAAATCTTTGAAATTGAAAGTTATTTTACCTTTTTCGTTAAGACAGTCAATATTAGTTACTGTAACTTCAGCATCAGGAATTTCTCTGGCATGAATATCAATTACGTTTGAATAAAGATATTTGTTACTATTTTCAGCTTTGGCTGCTCTGCGGTACCATTTGGAACCAAGGTTAGCAAATTTTGGTAAATAATGAATGTTATTTGCGCCAGCGATATTTTGCCATTTAGCCTCCATATTTGTTTTAACTTGCCATTGATAGATCGGGTTAGTTCCTTTACTTGTTTTAGCAGCTGTACCAATAAATTTTTCAGGTTGGAATGCTCCACAAAAAACTTGAGTGTTTTTTATTTTTCCAGCATTAGTAATAACATCGGTGTAGGGATTGTGTAATATTTTTACATAAAATTTTTCCCATGGGCCAATATTTTTGCGATTACATGTTAGTGGTTTATTTCCGTTTTCAGATGAAACAAAGCGTCCGTTAGTTCCTTTTAAAGCATAATAACCATTACTTAGTTTGATAAAATAGAATTTTTCAGACCAACCTATATATTTTCTATTAGCTGTCATGAATTTTTTTCCATGTTCAGATGAAATATAACGGCCGTTATTGGCTTTCAGGGCAATCAATCCATTACCAGCATTTACAACTCTGAATTTTTCCCAATCACCTATTTTATTTCGATTACTTGTAATTGGTTTTGTTCCATTTTCTGAAGAAATATACCTGCTGTTATTAGATTTTAATGCAACAATTGTACCTACAGATATTCCGTGGTAACTGGTTTCTTTTAAATTTTCAATATTTTTAGTAGAAGCAAAAATTGAAAAGCTTAAAAGCGATGTTAGAAGTAACCATATTATTTTAGGTTGCTTAATGCTTGGAATTAGAAAGTTGTTTTGTTTCATGAATAAAAATTATAGTAGATTAAAATCGATTATTAGTTTAATTTTAAAAAATAGTTGTTGATTGTTATTGTTTTATTTAGCGCTGTTTGTGATTTTTATAGAGCGAATCTACTGACAAAACGTCTATTTTTCTAAAATAAAAGTTAAAAAAAACAACAAAAACGTTTAAAAGTGTATTAATTTCTTTTAAGTGTAAGTTTAAGGTGGTATATTATTGAGTTAAAACTATATTTTTAGATAATTTTTTTTCTTTTACAAGTCTCAAAAGGATGTTTAGGTGTGTGTTGCAATTTTTTGATACTAGGTTTTGAAATCTATTTGTGGAAGAGTTACTAGTGTTTAAAATCAATTGGAATTGTAAGAAGAGAAAGAAAAGGTTTGGAAAAGAGGTGTGGAAAGATGATTATTTTTTTAGAATTTCCAGTAAAAAATCAATTTGTGCTTACTTACTTGGCATATTCATAAACAAAAGCTTCAATAGTTTTGTTTTTAAAGTGTACTATTGTGGATTTTCTTATAAATAAATTACCTGTTTTTTGTATTGGATTATAACCTTCGTAAAAATCAAGTTCCAAAAGAACCTGTTTTTCATTAGATGTAATTTTTAGCAATTCACCATAGGTTTTATGAAATTTAGAGCTGTCTAGCCTTACTCCAGGGAATTTACCAAAATTGTATTTCTTTCCAAAAATAAATCCTTCTGATATTTTTATAGAATTTTTTTCAAGCAATTGAGCAAAATGATTTTTTTGGTTTTGAAGTAATGTGCCGTAAACAAATAAAAAGGTTTCATTATTCATTTTTAAGGAGTTCTGGAAATTTTGCTTTGAATCGATTTAAACGAGGTATGGAAACTTTAACAATATATGGGTAATTCGGATTTCTCTTTTCGTAATCTTGATGATAAGCTTCTGCTTTATAAAATTTTTCAAAAGGAATAATTTCAGTTCTAACTTTTTCGGAAATTGATTTTTGAACTTCTTTTCTGGCATCAAAAGCGATAAGGCGCTCATTTTCGTTTTGAAAAAAAATAATAGAACGATATGCCGAGCCAAAATCAGGTGCTTGCCCATAGGTTGTGGGATTTTGTGATCCGTAATATGCTCTTACAAGCGTTTTGAAATTTATAATTTTAGGGTCGTATTGTACTTCAATAGTTTCGGCATGACCTGAATTTCCAGAGCCTACCTGTTTATAAGTGGGGTTTTCGGTAATACCGCCAGAATACCCTGAAACGACTTCTTTAACCCCTTTAATATTTTCAAAAATAGCTTCAACGCACCAAAAGCAACCACTGGCAAAATATGCGTTTTGTAAGCCATCGTTACGTGTAGTTTGTACGGGGTCAGTATTAATTTTAGAAATAGGATTTTTAGGATTATTAATGCAAGCATTAATGCCCAAAACAAAAAGGGATAAAAGGACGAATGATTTCATGATTGTAGGTTTTATATAGGTAATAGTCTACTTTGGGGAGTAGACCTTTCTAATAAAGATACAAAAAAGCCCTCTACTATAAAAATAGCGAGGGCTTTGTTGGGTTAAAATGAGTTTTTAGCTATTCATAGATATTAAAAATTCCTCATTATTTTTAGTTTGTTTTACACGTTGATTTATTGATTCCATAGCTTCTACTGGGTTCATGTCAGCTAAAAACTTACGAAGTACCCACATGCGTTGCATTGTAGTGTCGTCTAGTAAAATATCGTCTCTACGTGTGCTACTCGAAACTAAATCAATAGCTGGGAAAATACGGCGATTAGATATTTTACGATCTAATTGCAATTCCATATTACCAGTTCCTTTGAACTCTTCAAAAATAACTTCGTCCATTTTAGAGCCAGTTTCGGTCAAAGCTGTAGCAATAATAGTAAGTGAGCCACCTCCTTCAATGTTACGTGCAGCACCAAAGAAACGCTTAGGTTTGTGTAACGCATTAGCGTCAACACCACCACTTAAAATTTTACCACTAGCTGGTTGTACGGTGTTGTATGCACGAGCTAAACGAGTAATGGAATCAAGTAAAATAACAACATCATGACCACATTCAACTAATCTTTTGGCCTTTTCTAAGACAATATTAGCTACTTTTACGTGCTCATGAGCTTCTTTGTCAAAGGTAGAGGCAATCACTTCACCTTGAACATTACGTTGCATGTCGGTAACCTCTTCGGGACGTTCGTCAATAAGTAAAATCATTTGGTATACCTCGGGATGGTTGGCAGCTATAGCATTGGCAACGTCCTTTAATAACATGGTTTTACCAGTTTTTGGTTGGGCAACAATCATTCCACGTTGGCCTTTCCCTATTGGCGAAAACAAATCCATGATTCGAGTTGAAATGGTACTTTGTCTCTCGGCAATATTAAATTTTTCTTGAGGAAAAAGCGGCGTTAAATGCTCAAACGATACACGATCTCGAACTACTTGAGGGCTAAGACCGTTAATTTTATTCACCTTAATTAATGGGAAATATTTTTCACCTTCTTTAGGTGGGCGTACTTGTCCTAGTACTGTATCTCCGGTTTTTAAACCAAATAATCTAATTTGTGATTGTGATACATAAATATCATCGGGTGATGATAAATAATTATAATCACTTGAACGTAAAAAGCCATATCCATCTTGCATTATATCTAAAACACCTTCACTTTCAATAATGGCATCAAATTCAAAATCAGGCTCTTTATAGCGGTTTCTCGAATCTCGATTTCCTTTGTTATCTCGAGAATTCCCGTTATTATTTTTGTGATTTTTGTTTTTGTGGTTGTTGTTACGTTCGTTTTTTTCAAAGCGAGGTTTGTTTGGTGTCGCTTTTTCATTTTTTGTAACTTCTTTTGTGGGCGGAGTAATTTTATCTTGCGCCACAGGGTCAGTTGTTGCTTTTTCGACAATTTTATTACTTTCCTTTTTGTGGGGAGTAATTCGTTGTTTGCGTTCTCTTTTGGGCTTGCTTGGTGCAGCAACAGGTGTTTCGCTTACTTCTTTGTCTTTAACAGTGGTTTTAGCTTTATTATCCTTTGGCTTACTTTCAATAGGTTCTTCGGTAAGTACGGAGGCTACTTTAGCAACTTTAGTAGGATCATCAGCTTGATGATCTAAAATTTGATATACTAAATCCAGTTTTTTTAAAGTACGAAATTTAGGAACTTTTAATGCCTTAGCCATTTCTTGTAGCTCAGGTAATTTTTTTGATTTTAAATCAGAAATTTCTAACATGTATTTTGTTAATTGTCTTTGTTATTTATAGAGAATAAATACAAGAAAATATGTATTGAGTCTTTGAAGATTGTTAAATGACTTGATATCATTTGCTATTGCAAGTATACAACAATATTTTTATTAGAAAAACTCTTTGTTGAATAACTTGCTAATTAATGTTTTAAGTTTTTTTTAATAAATAAAAAATTGTTGATTGTATTTTTCAGTCATTTTAATAAGGATTCTTTTTTTTATTTATTTGTTGAATTATAAAAAGAAACTACTATTTTTGTAATATTAAGAAGAAAAAAAGTATGATTCAACGTATTCAAAGCGTTTATTTATTATTAGCGACATTAGTATCCGGAGTTTTGTCTTACTTTTTTCCAACTGGTTTTGATAAGGTAGGTGAAATTAATGCTCCATTTTATTATGAGTTTTTGTTAATTTCGGCATTCTTATCATTTGTTATTATTTTTATTTACAAAAATAGAAAGCTTCAATTTGTATTGGGGCGTTTAAATATACTATTGAATGTTATTTTACTAGGCGTTTTCGTGTATTTGACACTAAATGTATCTGGAGAGGTTTTTGCTTCTGAGAAGGGTATTGGGAGGTTCATACCTGTTCTATCTATCGTTTTAATTGTGTTAGCTAATAAAGCTATCAAAAAGGATGAACAACTTGTAAAATCTGTGGACAGATTACGATAAACACTTAACTAGTATTTTGTGCGAAAAAGCCAGCGTCTGCCAACGCTGGCTTTTTTATTTCATTTTTTAGTTTAAAAATGTAAGTTGATTTTGAATGTTTACTTCCTATGTGATCCATCGCAATATGGAGGATTGTTGGTAAGCTTGCAAGTGCATAATGAGGCTTCTTTTGTTTCTTCAACTTCAAACGTTAATGATGGAGTGGCCTTGTGTTTTCTGTGAGATCCATCGCAAAAGGGTTGGTTTTCACTATGGCTACAGGTGCACCAGGCATATTTTTTGCCTGATTCCAAAGTTACTTTAATAGGTGTTTTTTTATCACTCATAGTTTTTTATTTTTTATAGCAAGTAACAATATACTTCTACTTGAGTTAAGATTGATTTTAAATAACAGGGCGTTTTAAAGGTGTTTTTAGGAGGTTTTGTTTTATGGATTATGCACTGGGTGTCTTTTGTTAATAAATTGTAAATAATTAGCTGAATTTTGACTGTAATACTTGGTTTAATTCACTATTTTGCTTGTTAGAATTGAATTAAAAAAAATTAAATTTTTAGATATATGGCTGACGGAGAAAAGCTGATTCCTATTAATATTGAAGAGGAAATGAAATCAGCATACATCGATTATTCGATGTCTGTAATAGTTTCTAGGGCGTTGCCTGATGTACGTGATGGATTAAAACCAGTGCACCGTAGGGTATTATTTGGAATGCACGAACTTGGAGTTAGGGCTTCGAGTGCTCATAAAAAATCGGCAAGAATTGTAGGGGAAGTACTGGGAAAGTATCACCCACACGGTGATACTTCCGTATATGATGCAATGGTGCGTATGGCTCAGGAATGGAGTATGCGTTATATGTTAGTTGATGGGCAGGGAAATTTTGGATCTGTAGATGGTGATAGTCCTGCGGCAATGCGATATACGGAAGCAAGAATGAGAAAAATATCGGAAGATATGCTTGCTGACATTGAAAAAGAAACTGTTGATCATACATTAAACTTTGATGATACCTTAAAAGAGCCCACTGTGCTTCCAACACGTGTGCCAGGTTTATTAATTAATGGAGCATCGGGTATTGCTGTAGGGATGGCGACTAATATGCCTCCTCATAATTTAGGAGAAGTTATTGATGGTACAGTTGCTTATATTAATAATAATGATATTGAGATAGAGGAGCTAATGCAACATATCAAAGCACCTGATTTTCCTACTGGAGGAATAATTTATGGCTATGATGGCGTTAGAGAAGCTTTTAAAACAGGTCGAGGTCGTATTGTTATGCGAGCTAAAGCTAATATTGAAGAAGTAAAAGGACGAGAGTGTATTATTGTTAGTGAGATTCCTTATCAGGTGAATAAGGCTGAAATGATTAAAAAAACAGCTGAATTAATTAATGATAAAAAAATAGATGGAATTTCTTCTATTAGAGATGAATCTGATAGAAAAGGAATGCGAATTGTTTATGTGTTAAAGCGTGATTCTATTCCAAATATTGTGTTAAATATGCTTTATAAGCATACACAATTGCAAACTTCATTTAGTGTAAATAATATAGCATTAGTCAATGGAAGACCTCAATTGCTTAATGTAAAGGATATGATTCACTATTTTGTAGAGCATCGTCATGAAGTGGTAGTAAGAAGAACAACGTATGAGTTGCGTAAAGCTGAAGAACGAGCACATATCTTAGAAGGTTTAATTATTGCATCTGATAATATAGATGAGGTGATAGCTTTGATTAGGGCGTCAAACAATGCTGATGAAGCAAGAGCTAAGTTAATTGAGCGATTTAAATTGACTGAAATTCAGGCAAAAGCTATTGTTGAAATGCGTTTGCGTCAACTTACAGGTCTGGAGCAAGATAAATTACGAGCTGAGTATGAGGATATCATGAAAACTATTGAAGATTTGAAAGATATCTTAGCAAGAAAAGAGCGTAGAATGGAAATTATAAAAGATGAGCTTCTTGTAATTAAGGAAAAATATGATGACGGGCGTCGTTCTCAAATTGAATATGCTGGAGGAGATTTTAGTATTGAAGATATGATTCCTAATGAAAAAGTAGTGATTACTATTTCTCATGCAGGGTATATAAAAAGAACTTCACTTACTGAATATAAAACTCAAAATAGAGGAGGAGTTGGGCAAAAAGGAAGCACAACTCGTAATGAGGATTTCTTAGAGCATTTGTTTGTAGGTACAAATCATCAATATATGTTGTTTTTTACTCAAAAAGGAAAGTGCTTTTGGATGCGTGTATTTGAAATTCCAGAAGGAGCTAAAGCGACAAAAGGTAGGGCAATTCAAAACTTAATTAATATTGAGCAAGATGACAAGGTGAAGGCTTTTATTTGTACTCAGGATTTAAAAGATGAAGAATATATAAATAGTCATTATGTGATTATGGCTACTAAAAAGGGTCAAGTTAAAAAAACATCTTTGGAACAATATTCTCGTCCACGAGTAAATGGAATTAATGCAATTACAATTAAAGAGGGTGATGAGCTTTTAGAAGCAAAATTAACAAATGGAGATAGTCAAATAATGTTAGCTTTAAAATCAGGTAAATCAATTCGTTTTGAAGAAGCAAAAACACGTCCAATGGGAAGGGGGGCTTCTGGTGTACGAGGTATAACCTTAGCTCATGATAAAGATGAAGTGATTGGAATGGTGGCTGTTAATGATCCTGAAAGTAATATTTTAGTAGTTTCTGAAAATGGTTATGGAAAACGATCTAGTTTGGAGGATTATCGTATTACTAACAGAGGCGGAAAAGGGGTTAAAACTATTTCAGTTACCGAAAAAACAGGGGAGCTAGTAGCAATAAAGAATGTTACGGATGCAGATGACTTGATGATTATAAACAAGTCAGGTATTGCTATAAGGCTTTCTGTTGAAGAATTGAGAGTTATGGGTCGAGCAACGCAAGGTGTTCGTTTGATTAACTTGAAGGGGAAAGATTCAATTGCGGCGGTAGCAAAGGTGATGAATGATGATGAGGATATAGATGATGCAGAATTAGTGGAAGGAGCTGATGTTAATGTAAATGTGGGTAATAGTGATGTTGCAGAGACTGATCTGGAAGTTGATAATGATGATAATACTTCTCAATCTGAGGAATAATATTTAAATAAGTCTAGTATAAAAATAGGTTAAGTATTTATTTGCTTGACCTATTTTTTTTGTTTAAACTCGAAATATTGGTAGGGATTTTTAAATAGAATAGATGTTGTACGATTTATTAACGAAAATTTCGCATATATTTCGTTTCTTTTTTTACTATTCTTGCGTTTAACCCAAATTATGCATTAGAAAATTTATTACGTTATGAAATCACTTCAAAAACAAACACTTTGTTGCACTTTTCAATTTAACCATAGCGATGCTATGTTGAAATTGAGAAAGTACTTGTTTTAATACCTCATTGCAAAGTTTTAGTGATAATCATAATCCGGGTTTAAAAATTAAACCGTAGCTAAGGCTGTGCTTTTTCGTCTAAGCATCAACTGACTCATCACTATCGTGCTGCCCTGCCTTAGACTAGTGAAAAAATAATTCAACTTATTTATATGAAATTCTTGTCAGTAAATCGGATTAATTTTTTCTTGATTTTAGTATATCGGGCTTGTTGTGTTTAAATTAAATAATGTCATAATATTTGTGTTGATTAAAAGGTGAAATACACTGTGAGATTTGGGTGTAAAAAAAGCTACCTATATGGTAGCCTTTTTTTATCAATTTAAAAGAAAAGTGTGTTTATTTGCTTATTTCAGCTTGAAAGTAACTTTTCTTCTTAATTGTAAAGATTCTTTAGAAGTGCCAGAAGCAGTTTCTCCATTACCTGTGTGTGATAATCTTTCTGGGGTAATGCCAGACTCAATTAATATGTCGTATACCTTTTTAGCTCTTCTAGCAGATAAACTGGAATTAAAAGAATCGCTACCTCTTTGATCAGCAAAACCTATTAATTCAGCTTTAGCTTCTGGGTGCTCTTTCATATATTCAATTAGGTAATTGATAGCGTCAAGTGAATAGATACTTGGTGTGGCGCTAGCGGTATTAAAATAAACATTCACATAGCCTTCGCCTAAAAGCTTTTTAATAGCTTCATCATATGAAACTTCAGGTGTAGCTGTTTTTGTTGGAGTGTCATTTGCATATTTTCTGTCCATGGCGGTTTCAAATTCGTCAGGGATGCCGTTTCTGTTATTGTCAACAGTAACTCCTTTTGTGTTTACAGTAACTCCAGAAGTGGTATTTGGTTCTCTGTCTAAATAATCCGCAACACCATCTTGATCGGTGTCAATAAGATCGGCTTCAATGTTTGATATTTTTGTTTTTAGCTCTTCCAATTGTTTGGAGTTAGCTCCATCTTCAATAGTCCAATCGGCGTGATCTTCATGTTTTCCTAAATTAATAGCAAAACCAGCAGTAGCAGTTAATACAGATCCAAAATCAGAAACATTTTCGGCACCATCCCAATTAAAATTTTGGCTTAAATGTCTTAAGTAGCTCAGGTCAACTTGAAAAGAAATTCTTTTAGAGAGTTTTAACTGAGGGGTTAGACCTAATATGAAATTAACAGCAAGTTCGTCGCCAGTGTTGTTAGTGGTATTGTAATCAAATGAAGATAGTCCTCCACCTCCGTGGAATAATAGTCCAATATTTTTAAAGGCAGTAGTTCGGAATCCCATAATGTTTCCTAGGTTGATTACACCTTGTATGGAACCTCTGTAATATTTGGTTTCAAATTCAATGGAATTGTCATCACTATTAATGTCTTGGTATCCAAAATCAGCTTTTATGCCAAATTTGGTATTCAATGCGTATCGAACACCAAAATTACCAGCTATAAATTCAGGTACAGGTGAAAAATGACCAGGTGAAGCTAGGTTAAAAGTTTTTAAGGCACCTGCATCAAGTTCAATAGACCATTTGTTATATTCGATTTCTTGTGCATACAAGATATTTATTAGAAATATCGTTGTAATTGTTAGTAGTAGTTTTTTCATAATTTTTTATTATAAATTTAGTAGTGTGATCAAAAATATAAAAAAGTTTATAACAGTTTATAACTATTTTTTTAAAAATAGACTTATTACCTTAAACAAAAAATGAAATAGAGTAATTTTTTGTTAAATGTTATGTAAATTATTTTAGTTAAGTAGATTGGTTTTTTAAACAAAAAATCCAGTCTTTTGGATTAAATGAAAGTTGAAATACATAAATGAAAGAGTATTTATGTTTATTATAATTCTTGTAATAAGTTATTTTGATTACTTTCGCGTAAATTATTTTCCTTCGTTTATGATAAAAAATATTTGTTGTATTGGAGCTGGTTATGTTGGAGGTCCAACCATGGCAGTGATAGCGAATAAATGTCCAGATATAAAAGCACACGTAGTTGATTTAAATGAACAGCGTATTGACGATTGGAATGCAGATGATTTTTCGAAATTACCTGTTTATGAGCCTTGTTTAGATCATGTAGTAAAAGAAGCGCGAGGAAGGAATTTTTTTTTTTTCGATAAAAGTAGATGAAGTTAGAGTTGTTTTATATGATGTAGAATAAAGATGTTCAGTAACGAATATTAACTAGATGCTTTTTTTAATTACACTATAATGAAGATTATGCAAAGCTGTAAATATACATCTTCAAGGTTTAGAGTTATATATGAAGTGTTTGTTTTTATGAGTAATAAAAGTGTAAAATTTTATATATATTGTTAGTAAATGTCATACAAAATAAAGGAAACTAAAAAAAGTATTTTACTGATAAGAGTTATCTCCAAGAAGTGATTTAATTTTATGGTTAAAAAAGGAATAGAGAATGATAGTTGGATTTCAATGTGTAAAGGAATAAAGCTCTTTGTTAATTAGAGTAATTATAGTAGAAAGTAAAACAAATTAAAATCATATTTTTTTTGAAAAAAAATCTAATAATTTTTGGAACTAGACCAGAAGCAATTAAAATGGCCCCTCTGGTAAATGAATTTCGAAAGCACAATGAGTTTGTAACTAAAGTATGTGTAACAGCCCAGCATCGTGAAATGCTGGATCAAGTTTTGATGTTTTTTGATATAAAGCCTGATTTTGATTTAAATTTAATGAAGCCTGGACAGAATTTGTATTCTTTGACGGCGGATATAATTAATGGGCTTAAAGATGTTTTAGAAGAGTTTAGGCCAGATTTTGTTTATGTGCATGGTGATACAACTACAACAATGGCAGCTAGTATTGCAGCTTTTTACTCTGGTGCTAAAGTATGTCATGTGGAAGCTGGTCTAAGGACATTCAATAAGCGTTCTCCTTTTCCTGAAGAAATTAATAGAAGTATTGCAGGTAGGGTTTGTGATTATCATTTTGCACCAACAGAGATTTCAAAACAAAATTTGTTAAGAGAAAATATTGATTCAAAAGATATATTAGTGACGGGGAATACAGTTATTGATGCTTTAAAAAATAGTGTAAGAAAAGTAGAGAAAATAAAAGATAGAGAAATTGATCAATTGAAAAAAGGGATTGATTTGGATAAAAAAATTATTTTAGTCACAGGTCATAGAAGAGAAAATCATGGTCAAGGATTCATAAATATATGTAAAGCTTTAAAGCAAATTGCAAAAGAAAATGCTGATGTTGAAATCGTGTATCCTGTACATTTAAATCCTAATGTGCAAAAGCCAGTTTATGAATTATTAGCTGATATAGATAATGTTAAATTAATAGATCCTTTATCTTATCCTGCATTTGTTTGGTTAATGAATAAATCATATTTAATAATTACGGATAGTGGAGGTGTACAAGAGGAGGCTCCTAGTATTGGTAAGCCAGTATTAGTAATGAGAGATACAACTGAACGTCCAGAAGCTGTTGATGCAGGAACTGTCTTGTTGGTAGGGACGAATGAAAAGAAAATTGTTTCTGAAGCTACAAAATTGTTAACAAAAGAATCTGAATATAAAAAAATGAGTGGACTGCATAACCCTTATGGCAATGGAGATGCATGTGAAAAAATTGTAGAATTTATTAAGGTCATTTAGTTGTGAGTAATAGTATTGTAAAGGAGATATTCGTTTATTCAGTGGGTAGTTTTGGTTCTAAAATATTATCTTTTTTATTAATACCACTTTATACTTTTTTTTTAACAAAGGAAAATTTAGGGGAATATGATTTAATAACTACAACAGTGGCATTGTTTGTACCGTTAATATCATTGCAAATCACGGATTCGGTATATCGTTGGTTTATATCTGATGAAGAGATTTATAATGATTATATCCATAAGCAAAAAGTATTTACGAATGCTTTATTTTTGTGGTTAATCTCTTTTTTTTTATTTCTTATTATTTTTGTTTTTTTTTTTAGAGATTACAAATTCTTTGTTTATTTCATCGGGCTAATTTTTGTTAATAGTCTATTGCCATTATTGCAAAGTGTTTTAAGGGGGTTGAAAAAAACAAAAGAATTTGCAGTCAGTGGGATGTTTACTACTTTTTTAATGGTTGTATTGAATTTTATCTTTATTTATATAGTAAAATTAAAAGTAGAGGGTATTTTAATAGCTAATATTTTGAGCTATGTTATTTCTATTTTTTCTATTTTTTTTTACTATAAGTTTTATAGATTGATTAATATAACTGGGATTGATAAGAAGTTAATGATTGAAATGCTTAAATATTCTTTACCATTGATACCTAATCTAATGAGTTGGTGGTTAATTAATTCGGCTAGTAAATTTATTATATTTAATTCTTTAGGGGTGGATGCTAATGGTATTTACGCTGTCTCATCTCGATTTCCTTCCATTTTAATTATTGTAAATTCTGTTTTAATTTTGCCAATCCAAGATGCCTATTTAAGTGGTAAGTACACATTTGAAGAGTTTAAAAAACTTGTAAATAAATTTATTTATTTTGAATTGATAGTAGTGTTTTTACTTTCTTTAGGTGCGCCAATTTATGTAAGGATTTTAATTGATAAAATATTTTATGAATCTTGGATTTATATGGCATTACTTTATTTGGGAGTCTGCTTCAATACAGTTGGAGCATTAGTTAGTTTAGTTTTTCAGAAAGAAAAAGATACATTTAAAATTACAGTAACAACTTTTATAGGTGGAATAATTTCAATAGTTTTAGCATTTTTATTAGTTGAAATTTATAAATTACAAGCTATCTCATTTTCTTTTCTAATTGGATATTTAGTTATGCTAGTCCTTAGATTATATTATGTTAAAGGTAAGTATGATTTTGAGATAAATTATTTTTCTCATTTAGTTTTTATTTTTATTTTTTTAACTTTTGCATATATTCAATCAAAAGTTAATTTTTTTAATCAACTATGTGTTTTTATTTTTTCATTAATATTGGTTATTATGTTTAAAAAGAAGAGTATAATTAATTTGATAAAAAAATATATATGTTAAGAATTAGGTCTCTTGTTAATTATTTTAAATTTAAGTCATTAAAGAAAAATCTGTATCGAATTGGTAATTCGAATGATATTTCACCTGATATAAGAATACACTACCCGGAAAGAGTTATGATAGATTCCTATATTTACATAGGTCCCAATGCTGAAATTAATGGGTTAGGGGGAGTAGATATAAAAGCGGGTGTAATTATTGGTCCTAATTTAATTATACATTCAGCTAATCACAATTATAAGGATCCAAAATATTTACCATATGATGAGACTTTTGATTTCAAAAAAGTAACGATATGTGAAAATGTTTGGATAGGGGGTAATGTGATAATGACTCCTGGATCATATGTAGGAGAGGGGTCTGTTGTTGGTTCAGGCTGTGTTGTGTCAGGAAAAATACCACCATTATCCATTTTAATAGGTAATCCATGTAGGGTTATTAGTAAGAGAAATAAGGAGAATTATGAAAAATTAAAAAAAGAGGGGAGAATTTATATTAAGTATAAGTTAAAAGGGAAAATAGTTCCTCAATATAATGAAGGTTATTATGAAGGTTAATATTAAAGGGGCTTATGGCGAAGCTAATTTTGGGGATGATTTGTTGATGGTTATTTTTGAAAATTTTTTTTATGAAGAAGTCGGTAATGTTAAGTTAAATTTTATCGGAGCTGAATCAGATTATGTGTTAAAATTATTAAAAGATAAATCTACATATTTAAGCGATTATAATGGAGATTGGTTAGTGTATGGGGGAGGTACTCAGTTTTTTTATTTTGGTAAAAAGAAATTTAATAAATCCTTGTTTTTTAATAGTTTAATTGGTTTTTTAGTTAATCCTAAGAAGATTTGGGAGAAGTTTTATAAAAAATCTAAAATACACATAAATGATAGTAAAATTTGTTTTTTAGGTATCGGAATAGGTCCTTTTAAAGGAAATGATTCTGGTTTTAGAAAAGTAGAAATGAAGTTGAGAAATGCTCAGTATATAGGAGTTAGAGATGATGTTTCATTAAAATATTGTTTGAATTCTAATATAGATGCGATATTTGGGGCAGATGTTGTTTTTTCAGATTATTTTAAGCTTCCAAAATTATCAAAAGAATTAAAAACTAATAAAAAAAAGAAAATAGGATTAATAGTAAGAGATTGGGGTTGGGAGGAAGAAGGTGAGGCATATATTGAAAAATTGCTTAATTTTTATAAAAAGAATAAAGAAAAAGATGATGAAGAATATCAATTTATTATTTTTTCTTCAATAAAAGATAAGGATTGGATTTTGAGATTAAAGCAAGAGCAAATTTTGTTATGGATGCCAAAAACGGATTCGATAGATGATTTTGTTCTTAAATTAAACGACTTTGATGCCTTTATATCTGCAAGATATCATGGAGCAATAATTGGTGTCTTATTATCTAAACCTGTTATTTGTGTAGAAATAGAGCCTAAATTGGAGTTACTTACTAATCAATTAAAGGAGTTGAAATTATGGCGAAAACCATTTGAAGAAGCTGATTTAGTTGAACTGATTAATTCTTTAGATTATAATATTTCATATAAATCGTTAAATAGTTTGAGAATAAGGTCAAATAACATGTTAAGTGAATTTTCTGCAAAATTTAAAGATGATAAATAAAGTTAAATTTTATATACCTAAAATAGCTATTAATGAGGCTACAGATTTTTATGTTAAATTAATAGAGGAGTCTTTAGTTCAAAATGGAGTTGATGTTGAAAATAGTTTTAATTTATTTAGAGGAGTCAAATCTAATGAAGTAATTTTTGTAATTAGATTAATTGATTTGTTTCTAATAAAATTGTTAAACCCTAAAGCAAAAATTATTACTTGGTTTCAAGGTGTGCCTCCTGAAGAATGTTATTTGATAAAGGGAAGAAGTTTTAAGGGGATGCTAGGTGTTTTTTTGTTTAATTTGATAGAAAAAAATGCTATAAAAAAATCTGAAATGTTTGTCTTTGTGTCTGAAAAAATGAAAAATCATTTTGAGAATAAGTATGGTTTAGGTTTTGAAGATAGAAATGTTATATTGCCATGTTACAATAAACATTTGGATGAGAATTCTTTTAATTATAAAGATAAATATGATATTTTAAATTTTGTATATGCAGGAGGAATGAATAAATGGCAATGTGTTGAGGTAACTTTGAAAATTTTTAAAAAAATTAATAAATATGAAAAAAAATCAAACTTAACGCTGTTGACATTTCACAAAGAAAAAGCAGAAGAATTAATTGATAAATTAAATGTTAGAAATGTAACTGTCAAGTACGTGAAATTAGAAGATTTACAAGAAGAATTAAAAAAATTTAAATATGGTTTCATTTATAGAGAACGTGATATTGTTAATCAAGTATCTACTCCAACTAAAATGAATTCATACATGGCAGCAGGTGTAATTCCTATTTATACAAATGTGATTGAATCTTTTGAAGAAAATATTGATTTAGGGATTCATGAATTGAAGTTCGATCCAGATTTAGATACAATTGAGAGTATATCTAATCAAATTATATTGCACCATAAATCTAAAAAAAGAATTGATGAGTTAAAAAGAGCTTATAGATCAATATTTAATAATTATTATAATGACAATATGAATAAGCAAAAATTCTTTAATTCATTTAAATCAATATTTAATAAATGTTAGAGAGTTTAATACTTGTGTATCTGTTAATTGCTTTTTGTTCTTTTCTTGATTTAATTTTAATACCTCTCAAGTTAAAAAAAGTAATTTACGTTTTTTTAGGTTTTATATTAATTTTTATTTCTGGATTAAGATATGGGGACAGAGATTATTTTAACTATATAAACGGATATAATCAAGCACCATTATGGGATAGTGAATTTATGCAGATGGAAATTGGATATAGATATTTGGCATATTTATTGAAAATTTTCGGATTTTCTGCAGAAGCGTTTATTTTTATATTCTCTATATTAAGTGTTACAATTGCCTTTATATTTTTTAGAAAATATACGCCTTTTGTTTTTTTAGCTGTTTTAATTTATTTTTCACATGTTTTTTTATTGAGAGATATGCTTCAAATACGATCGGCATTATCAATTGGTATAGTTATGTTTTCAATACCATATATTGAGCAAAGATCTTTAAAAAAAGCAATAATAATAATAAGTATTGCAGGTCTATTTCATTTTTTAAGTTATTTTTTTGTTTTAGTCTATTTTTTATATCCTTTTTTAACAAAGAAGAGAGCTATATATATAGTTTTATTAGGGTTTTTATTGGGTATGGTAATTAACTTAACTTTCTTTGAATATTTATTTAAGTTGACTAAAATAAATATTTTACATTGGTACCTTCATGGTAATGAGTTGTATAAGAAGTCTCTAGGGTTGTTAAATCCTGTTTTGTTAAAGCAATTGATAATTCTATTGATAGTAATTTTGAATTATGATTTACTGGAGGTAAAAGTGCCTTATTTGAAGGTGTTATTGACTAGTTATGTTGTAGCATGCTTTTGGTTGTCAGCTTTTAATGATTTTTCGATATTTGCAGCTAGAATTTCTACATTGTTTTCTAATGTTGAGCATATATTGATACCTTCGTTACTTTTTTTAAAAGGGAAAGAAATCTATTTTCTTGGAATTTTGGCATATACTTATGTTGCGTTTTACGTTAAGTGGGAAGATTTAGAACTTTTAAAGTTTGTTTTTAATACTTAAAATAATGATGAAAATAGCTTTTTTAATACCTTCTTTAGCGAACAAAGGTCCAATAATTGTAGTTAAGGATATTGTAACATCGTTAGTAGTTAAAAAAGGTTTTGATATAACAGTATTTTACTTTAGTGATCAGGTTGAATTAGACTTTCCATGTTTAACAAGAAAGGTTGGTTTTTTTGATTTTAGATTCTTAAAAGGTTTTCAGATTGTACACTCTCATGGTATTAGACCGGATTTGTATTTAAAATTGAATAATAAAATCAATGAAATAAAAAAAATATCAACTACTCATAATATAGTTTATGAAGAATATAAATCAAATTATAATCATTACACTGCTAAATTAATTGAAATTATTTGGAAGTTTTCTTTATCAGAACATGATCATATAGTTTGTTTGACACAAATTATGAAAAATTATTACAAAAATCTTATGCCTAATAGTAGTTTTTTTGTGGTAAATAATGGACGTAAATTGAATAAAGATAATAATCTAGTTCTTTCTGATGATTCTCTTTTTTTTAATGATTTAAAAAAGAATTATAAAATAATAGGAACAGCATGTGTTGTGACAAAAAGAAAGGGACTTCATCAGATTATTAAAGTTTTACCTTTTTTAAAAGATTATTGTTTTGTAATTATTGGAGAAGGAGAAGAAATAAAAAAATTAAATGAATTAGCTTTAAATTTAGGAGTTACAGAAAGATGTTTTTTTTTAGGATATCGATCAAATGTATCTGGGTACTATTCTCTTTTTGATTATTATGTTATATCATCGTATTCTGAAGGCTTGCCTTTGGCTCTTCTGGAAGCTGCTCAATTTGGTTTGCCATCGCTATGTTCAGATATAGAAATACACAGGGAGTTGTTTTCGGAAAAAGAAGTTGTTTTTTTTGAATTAGATAAAAAAGAATCATTAATAAGTGCAATAAAAATAATCGATAAAAAAACTAAATTTTATTCAGAAAATATTTTCAATAAATACATGAGTCATTATACAAGTGAAAAAATGGTAAATAAATATGTTGAAATTTACAATCATGCTATTAAGTAATTATCTCTATATTTTTCTTAGGTGTTCTTATAAATTATCATAATTAGATTAATTTGTTTGTAGTCATTTAGATTCTAATTTTATAAATATATAAAGTTTTTAATTGTATTTAAATATAACATGAATAAATCAGAAATAAATGTGGTTGTTTAAGTAGGTTATATGTAATAAATAATTTCAAACAAATCTTAAAATGATTTAATACATCTTATTTAGTTCATAGTAAGTTTTATAATTCTTTTAAAAAAAAATCAAAGCGATTTGTTAAAGGTTGTGTTTGATATTGTATGAGGTTTTATATAATTTATAATCATGGTATGGAAAGTTTAATTATGTAGGTTGTTATAGTGTCAATTCAATCAAATTTATCTAATTTGCTATATTATTTTGAATAGTGAAATAAATACTAATTAGAATTTGTTGAATGTCATTTTTAGTAGGTTTTAATTATGAATTTTAACTAGTTGTAATATGTAGTTTTTTATGCATTGTACAAAATATTTATAGCATACATGGCTATGTAGAATTAAATGTAGATTAAAATTTATGAGAAACGTTGGTGAAATTTATAACAAATAAGAGTGTTTAGAAAATTATGGTTAAATCTATTATGGATACAGATTTACGAATAAGCGTAGTAATGGCTATTTATAAAAACGACAAAATTGAATTTTTAAAGCAAGCGATTTATAGTGTGTTGAATCAAACTAAGTCAGCTGATGAGTTTTTAATAATAGTTGATGGATTTATATGTGATATTGTAAAAAAATATTTACAAGGACTTCAAAAAGATGTAAATTTAATAAAGGTGATATATCTTGATGAAAATAAAGGTTTAGCAAATGCATTAAATGTTGGTGTAAATGCAAGTTTTGGAGATCTAATATTTAGAATGGATGCAGATGATATTTGTTTTTCAGAGCGATTTGAGAGGCAATATAATTATATTATAGAAAATGAATTAGATATAGTAGGCTCGCAGACGATTGAGTTTTCTAATGATATATCTGAAGTCGTTTCTAAGCGAAAGGTACCACTACATCATGATGAAATAGTTGAATTCATGAGGTTTAGGAGTCCTTTTTCTCATCCTTCTATAGTTTTTAGAAAGTCTATTTTTAATAAAATTAATGGCTATGATTGTTCTGTCTTTCCAGAAGATTATGACTTTTTTGTAAGAGCTTTTTTAGCTTCTGCAAAATTTGGTAATATGGAAAAAGCCTATTTATGGTTTCGATTAGGAGATAAAAATCAAATGCTCAAAAGAAGACATGGTTTTAAATATGCAATGGATGAAATTAAACTTTATAAAAGATTTTATAAAATAGGTTTTTACACTTTAAGTGACTTTTTGAAGAATTTTATGGTTAAGATACCATTGAGAATTTTACCTTTTAGGTTTTTTGTTTTTTTATATTCATTGTCACGAAAAAAAATGTAATAGTATTTTTAAATACAAATAAAAAAATGTTCAAATTCAAGTTTTATAAAATATTTAATGGTAGTTTTTTTTGAGTATAATTTGAGTGCGATGTTAAAATAGGAATATATAAAAATGAATAATAACATTTTAGTAATTGTTAATACGGATTGGTTTTTTTTAATGCATCGAATACCTATTGTAAATTCATTTAATATTGAAGGTGTTAATATAATTATAGCCTCAAAGGATACAGGAAGAAGTAAAGAGATTAAAGAGTTAGGTTTTGGGTTTGTTAATATAGATTTTGATAGAAAAGGCATTAATTTATTCGCAGAAATTAATGTTTTAATACAAATATATAGGATATATAAAAAGTTTAAACCAATAATAGTTTATCAAGTAACTATAAAGCCAATAATTTATGGATTGTTAGTTGCAAAATTTTTTAAGGTTAAGGCTATAAATACTATTTGTGGTTTAGGTTACGTTTTTTCTAATGAGAATAAGATTTTTTTAAGAAGAGTGGTGGTAGCTTTATACAGAATAGCTTTTAATAATTTAGATTCACATATCTTTTTTGAAAATAAAGATGATTTAGCTTCTTTTATCAAATTAAACATTATTAATTCAAAAAATAATTATTCTGTAGTAAATGGAGTAGGGGTTGATTTAGAAAAGTTTAAAGTTTCAGATTCAGAAAGATCAAACTCTAAACAGAAAATTCAGATTATTTTACCTAGTAGAATGCTCTGGGATAAAGGAGTAAAAGAATTTGTCAAAGCGGCTACAGCTATAAAAAGCAATTATAGAGATAAAGTTTTTTTTAAGCTTTATGGAATGATTGACGAAGGGAATCCAGAATGTGTACCTGAAAAATATCTTAATGGAATTAAAATAGAAGGATATTTAGAATGGATGGGGTTTGAAAAAGATATGGTTTCAGTATATGAAGAATCGGATATTGTTGTATTTCCATCATATTATGGTGAAGGTTTGCCTACAGTGTTGGCTGAAGCATGTGCAATGAGTTTACCTATAATAACAACAAATGCTGTAGGATGTTGGGAATGTGTAGATGAAGGAATAAATGGATTCAAAGTATCCGTAAAATCGGTTAAAGAATTAAAAGAAAAAATTGAAGTTTTAATATTATCGGAGAACAAAAGGATTGAATTTGGAAGGCAATCAAGAATTAAAGCAGAAAAAGATTTTGATCAAGAAATAGTCATACATAAATACAAAAAAGTTTTTGAGAAGATGTATAGTCAAAGTTTGAAAAGTTTATAATATTATAAGGCAAAGGTGTTTATGTCAATAGTAGTTATATATGAATAGATTTTTTTCAAAGTATACAATCAATAAAAATGTTATAGTTTTTGTAATATTGTCTTTTGTAAGTTTTATTATATTCTATATTGATTCTGGATCTAAGTATAATTTGACTGCCATTACACAATTTTTTATAGTGGCACTTCTTTCTCTGTATGGGGTTTTTTTGTCAATTGATAAATGGAGCTTTTCACTTAATAAAACCTATCATATTTTTACATATTTTTTTTTAGCTGTTGCGCCAGTAATTCAATTTAAAAATAAAGTAGGTTTTTACGAAGCAAATAGTATTGAAGATAATATTTATCAAAAATTAGGATTGATTTTAATTTTAATTCAAATACTATATTTATTTATATATCATATTGTAATTTCTTATTTAAAGAAAGTAAAATGGAAAAAATCAAATATGAAAGTAATAGAAAATAATCAACTAGATTATATTATTATAAGTAGTCTTTCGTTTTTGTTTTTTTTGATTTTGATTAATTATGATGTTGATATTGTTTTTAAGAGACCACCACCAAACGATTGGCAAAAAAATAATACCAATTTTGGTTTGTTTGGATATGCTTTATTGTTAATTATAAGAGCAATTCCAATAATTGTATTATTACTTTATAATTATACATACACAAATAAAAGATTTAATATTATATTAATTTTTTTGGCAATATTAACAGCATTCCCATTATCTCTATCTAGAGGGACTATGGTTGCATTCTATCTTCCCTTAATTATAACTTTTGTGCCTTTGATGAAAAGGCATTTAGTGTACTCTCTTTCCTTTTTTTTTGGGGTATTTTTAATATTTCCCGTATTAAATTTTTTTAGGATTCGAAAAAATACAATTTATTTGGGAGAGAGCTTATTTACTTCAGCTCACTTAGATGCATTTTATAATTTTGCTCAATTATACACTATAGGAATTATAACTAATGGTAGGCAATTATTAGGAAGTGTTTTTTTCTTTGTTCAAGAAAGCATGTGGCCTGGTAGACCTGTTGGAACGGGTAGAATGATGGCTCAAGTGAAAAATTACAACTATACTAATGTTTCTATGCCATATTGGGGTGAGGGTTATGCTAATTTTGGTTTATGGGGGGTTATTATTTTTTTAATTTTATTAGTTGCTTTTAATGCAATTTATGATTATGCTTTCAATAATTTAAAGATTAATATTTATTATAAAATTATTTTCTTGTTTTTTTTAGGATTTGAATTTTATTTATTAAGAGGGGATTTATATAGTTCAATAAATAAATTATCAAGTTTTATTTTAGGAATAATTTTAATTCAATTTGCTTTCTTTTTTTTGAATAAATTTAGACGTAGAGTGATGTGAAAAAGTGTTTTTTTTGAATTTTATATAAATAGGGATAAATATTTAAAAAACTATGTAAACTCTTAAAAATTGATTTTATTTAAAATAAAATTTTAATTGGTCGTTAATTTCTGGGATAATAAGATAATACTGTATATTTTTGAATTTATTTTTTAATCAAACCAAAATTAAAAAAGCTGTAATTGGCAAAAGAATAAATTTAGATATGAATTTTAAAAAAATAGCGATAATTTTTAGTACAATGCTGATAATTTCTTGTGCTTCAAAAAAAAATATACTATATTTTCAAGATATAGATTCTTATGTTGATACTAATAAATTTGTTAAGAATGAGCCTAGAATAAGAAAAAATGATTTATTGTCGATTACAGTTTCTTCAGTTGATAAAAAATCTGCTCAGCCATTTAATTTACCTATAATTGCAACAGGTAGTGGAGACGTTATTAATGGAAGTCAACGATTACAGTCGTATTTAGTTGATGCGAATGGCAATATTGAGTTTCCAGTATTAGGAAAAATACGTTTATCAGGACTAACAAAAGTAGATGCAGTAGAGTATTTGAAAAAAGAAATTTCAAAGTACGTGATAAACCCAATAATTAACTTAAGGATTATAAATTTTAAAGTTTCAGTTTTAGGGGAGGTAAATCAGCCAGGAACATTCAGTATTCAAGATGAAAGGATAACAATATTAGAGGCCTTAAGTAGGGCAGGTGATATGACTATTTTAGGTAAGCGAGAAGATGTTTTGTTAATAAGAGAAGAAGATGGTAAAAAGACCTACAATAAAGTAGATTTTAGAGATTCTTCAATATTAAATTCTCCGTATTATTTTTTACAACAAAATGATGTTGTTTTGGTTTCCCCATCTAGTGTGAGGGTTCAATCAAGTTCATCTATAATTAAAAATACTCCTTTGATAATAAGTGTTGCAGGGGCAATACTATCAATACTTACTTTTTTAAATAGAAATTAAACAACATTTGAATTAAATATTATATGAATAACTCTTTAGGAAAAGAAGAAGAATTTTCTTTAATGCAAGAATTACAAAAATACCTAATTCATTGGAAATGGTTTGTAATATCTGTTTTTATTACTTTATTATTTGCATCTATATATCTAATAAGGTCTAATTCTGTGTATCAGTCAATTATAACTGTTTTGATTAAAGATAAAACAGAAGGTAGAGGTTTGTCTGAATTAGCTGTATTTGCAGATTTAGGAGTAGCAGGAGGAAATACGGATATTGATGATGAGATTGATATTATAAAATCAAAAACCTTATTAACTACTTTAACAAAAGAATTAAATTTAAATGTTATCCAAGAAACAAAAAAAGGATTAAAAACTATTGATGCATATAGTTATACCCCTTTTAAGATTAAATTTGAATGGAATAAAAATATTAGAAAAGATGATTTATTCTCAATAAATGAAATATTTTTAGAATTAAAGTCTGATCAAAGTTTTATATTAAATGATATTGAGAATGATATTGTTAAAGAATACAATTATGGTTCTGTAATATCCTTTGAACAAGGAAATCTTGTAATAGAAAAATCAAATCAGTTTTTACAAAACAAAAAAGCAAAGGAACCTATAGAGAGTGTTAGTCTGTCTATTTTACCTATTGACTCTTATGTCTCTATTTTACAAAGAGAAATTTCAGCCGAAAAAAAAGGAAAGCGAAGTAGTATTATTGATATTTCTACTAAGACTACTAATAAATATAAGTCAAGAGATGTATTAAATACGTTGATTAAATATTACAATCAACAAGCCATTGATGATAAAAATTTACTCTCAAAGAATACGGCAAATTTTATATCAGAAAGGCTTCGTTTAATATCAAGAGAGTTGGATTCTATTGAGATTATAAAAAAGATTTTTAAAAAAGGAAATAAGCTAACTGATATGAAAGCGGAAGCAGAAGTTTTTATTGATGAAGTTAGTGATTCAAAGAAAAGAATTTTAAATATAGAGACACAATTGGATTTAACAAATTCAATGATATCATATTTAAAAGATTCCAATAGAAAATCAGATATATTACCGCCTAACATAGGATTGAATGATGGAGGAGTGAATAATTCTATTGATCAGTACAATAAATTAGTTTTAGAAAGAGATCGTTTACTTACTAATTCAACCGAATTGAACCCATTAGTAATTGATTTAACTTCAGATATTGAAGCTCAAAAAATAAATTTATTAGAAGCATTACAAAATCAGAGAAATAACTTTTTGATAACCAAAAAAGATTACCAGAAAGAGCAATCTAAGATAGATTATAAGATAGCTTCAATTCCGGCTATAGAGAAAGATTTTAGAGTAATTGAAAGGCAACAACAAATTAAAGAATCATTATACTTGTTTTTGTTGAAAAAGAGGGAGGAAACATCTATATCAATGTCTGTAACAGAGCCTGTGGCTAAAGTTATAGATAAAGCATATAGTTTGCAAAGACCAATTGCCCCAAATAAGAAAATTATTTTATTGGCTGCATTAATGTTAGGATTGTTGATTCCTTTTTCAATTATTTATATCAATGATTTAATGGATACCAAAATTCACTCTAAATCAGATGTGGAATTAATAGCTGGTGGAATTCCTGTATTGTCAGAATTACCTAGAATAAAAAGGAATAATAAAGATGTAATTGGGCGTAATGATAGAACGCCATTGGGAGAATCATTTAGGATTTTAACTACAAATTTGAATTATTTTTCAAAAGGAAAGCATATTGATGGTAAAGCGTTAAATATTTTTGTGACTTCAACAATTAAAGGAGAAGGAAAAACATTCGTATCCTATAATTTATGTTTATCACTAGCTGAAGCTGGAAATAAAATTTTGATAATCGGTGCTGATATAAGAAACCCTCAATTACATAGATTTGAACAACCAGAAGAGAAAAAGGCTAAAGGCTTAGCAGAATATCTTTATGATGATTCAGTTCAAGTTGATGAAGTTATTACTAATATTAATCATAATGAAACTAATGTTGATGTTGTGTTTTCGGGGCGTATACCGCCTAATCCAACTGAACTCTTAAATAATGGAAGACTTCAGGAGTTAGTTGAAAGTGTAAGTGCAGATTATGATATTATAATTGTAGATACGGCACCGACTATGTTAGTGACAGATACATTATTGATAAGTAAGATCGCTGATATTACTTTGTATGTTACCAGAGCAGGATTTACAGATACAAGATTATTGCAATATCCAAAGCAACTAAAAGAAGAAAATAAACTAAAAGGTTTGGCCTTTGTAATAAATGATGTTAAGGAAAATAACTTAGGTTATGGTACTAAGTATGGGTATGGATATGGTGAAGAGGTGAACGATAAGTGGTATCAAAGAATATTCAAAAAATCCTAATAGTTTAAGGAGTAATAATAGAATCACTTTTTCAAAAAATCTAAGAATTGAAATAAATCAATTCTTAGATTTTTTATTTTGACTTTAATCAAAAAAGGTCTATTGGAAAGTAAATAGCATTTTGTGATTGAATACGATATGTTAAAGCCTGAATTTATTTTGGCTCTTTGTAGTAAGTTTTTTATGTTTTAAAATGCGGCAATTGTATTTTCAAAATGACTGTATTGTAAGTTTTTTTGAATTCATTTAGGAGTAGATAATTTTTAATGCTACTGTCATTATATTGTAAAAACTGAAAATCAGAAGTAATGATATAATCTTAAAAAAAAATCCAAAACTTGAATTTATCAAATTTTGGATTTTTCATGTACGATTCGTGAGAATCAGGCTATTTTCTAAATAAGCCTTTTAAGAAGATCCAAATTAACTTAATTCATCTCATAGAACAGTATACTATTCTTTTCGCCAATAGTAATAATTTCTAAGGCATTATCTTTATCCGAATTTTGCATATCAATTAAACTATTACCATAAATAGGAAAACCATTAATGGGCTTGGCATTGCTATCATATAAATAAATTTTACTGGTTTGTGTATCAGTAATACTCACATAAACTTTATTATTAATGTAAAATATTTTTGGTTTTGAATATACTCCAAATTCTAAATCAACTTTTTTGTCTTTTATACTTAATGTATTTTCGGCAAAGGAAACCCAAGTTTTTAACGTGGCATCAATTTGAGTGTTTTCAATAGAAATAGGCGCATTTTTTTTGCTGAGCTTACCCGAAGTAGTTATTTGAGTTAATTTTTGATCAGAAGTAAGAGAGGCAAATGAATTATTATACCAAAACCATTCATTAGTAGTTTCTGTTGAGCCTGGTTTTATTTTTACCCTTCTTTTACCTGTTCTGTTTAAAAAGTGTACGCCTGTATTACTTTCGTTAACCACAATATAATCTTTTGTATCTACTTTTATATGTTTTGGAGCATGAGTAATAGTTCCTTTTGATTTGTTTTTAAAACGAAAGCCATTTACAGATTTACCTTTATTGTCAAACATTTTAATTTTGTCATTTAATACAACTGCAATACGATATTTTCTTTTTTTATCATAATCAAAAACGGCTACAGGTTGTGTTATAGTAGAGGTAAATGTTAAAGGAAAAGGGGGTACATTGTTGCCATTTCGGTCAAGTACATGTAATTGATTTGGTGTTGTGAAAATGAGTTGCAAACGTCCATTGCGGTACATGTCTATTTGTTTGATTTTTCCTAAAATAGGAGCGCCAATTTCTTTTTGCCATAAAATTTTCCCGGCATTGTCAATTAAGCTTAGTTCATTGTTTTTATCCTGTACAACAACATCCATCCCTTTGGTAAGATGGTTTTTTACAAAATGAGGTGTATTTATTATAGGATTTTCTAAAACGGTGCTTGTTGTTTGAGCTACTTTAATGAAATCGGAATGTTTGGATTCTGATTTTGAAATGACTTGATGAATATGTGTAAAGCCATTATCAGCAGTACATTGGATTGCGAAAAGTTTATAGTCAGCATTTTTTGTTTTTTTCCAATTTTCGGCAAAAGGTTCAGCTACATTTAGGGCTAATTTATCGATTAAACTTTTTGTGTTTTGAAGGTGTAACAAACTACTTTGATTGGCAATTTGATTTGAGAAATTAGTATACCAATTTTTATTAGGCAGTATATTTTCGTTTTTTGATGCAGTAATGATATCTTTTAATGCATTTTTATCTTTCGCAAAAATAACAAAACTAGAAAGTTGAATATAATAATTAGCTTCTGTAACACTTTGAACTAGTGGCGCTAATTTTGAATTAAAATTAATGCTATCCTCTAATTTGTAGATGTTGTAATCTCTGAAAGTTTCATTGTTTTCTTCGGTAGGGAGATATGTTGGTACATCTAGTGTTTCATTAATTAATGAAAAGGCAAGTACCTTTGCATTAGTTAATCGAATGATTCCAAATTCATCAGTTTCGGTTAAAAAATCATCAAGGGTATCATTTTTTAAATCCGATTCTTGATGGTTATATAATGCAATATTATTAGCTAATAGCAAATAATTATCATAAGTGTATGAGGTGAAACTTTTAAAATTTGCAGGTGTAATTTTGGCTAATTGATTAGTCTGTGCTTGAGTGTTATTAAAAAGATTCATGTAATCATAAATTGAATCTTTGGCTTTGTATATACCATCAAAAGTAATAGCGTTACTATCTATTTTGAAATCACCAGCAGTCCAACCACTCCAATTTTTTGTTTCAAAAGTACTAGTTTCATAATTCGGTAATAATCGTTTAATGATATCAAGATTATTTTTGTTGTTTATTATTACAGAAAACGAATTGTCATCAGCTTCTAATACTTTTAAACTTTCGGCGTAAGGATTAGTTGTTTTTTTTGGTTTGTTTTGGTACTGACGGATGCTGTTTTCGACCAATAATTTATTATCTGAAGCTACCCAAGTACTATCCAATGTTGTGGTGTAAAATGTTTCTTCATTTATGGTAATTTCATTGTATGTAGTATTATTGTATAAGAAATTACCAGTGGTGTATTTTTTTATTTTTTCAGCGCTAAGCAAACTATGTTTTAAAGGGCTTATTAACGTATAGCCTAAATCTGTTTTCCCAATAGGGGAATAGCATAAATAAAAATCATGTTTTTTTTTGGTTAATAATTTAAAGCCTCCAATATTTTTAAAATAATTGACCAAAGTATTGGTTTTGTTTTTTGCTAACAATGAATTGTTTGAAAAGTGAGATTGTATTTTCTTTAAATGAGTTCCTTTTATAATAAAGCTTGTATTGGCCGGAATAAAAGGGATGGAAGACTTTGTTTTAGGTGCTTTTTGAGTACACCCAACTACAAAGATGAGTATACAAGTAAAAAAGAATGATTTTAAAAGTGTCGACTTGTATTTAAGAGTACTATTTTGTGCAGACATATAGGTATTGCTGTAGCTTTATTGTAAATGAAATTATATGTAATTCCTTACAAAAATACTGAAGTGATTTAAACTTTTTTAATTGAAACGTAAAACTGTTCGTTTTTATTCGTTTTTGAAGTTTTTTTGTGTTTTAAAAGTAGCTTGTTGATTAATTTATAGCTCTAAAGTATATTGTTCGGGTAATAGCTTGAATCCTAAACGGTGATATTTTGTAACACCGTATTCTCGTATAGCATTCCTATGAGTTTTAGTAGGGTAGCCTTTATTTTTTTTCCACCCATACATTGGGAACTCTGCATCAATTTTTTGCATGTATTCATCTCGGTAAGTTTTTGCCAATACCGATGCTGCGGCAATATTTACATATTTACCATCGCCCTTAATAATGCATTCATGAGGAATGTTTGCAACAGGTGTAAATTTATTGCCGTCTACTAAAATAAATTCAGGTGTAGGTTGTAATTGTAAAATGGAACGTTGCATAGCGGCAATGGAAGCGTGTAGGATATTCAATTTTTGAATTTCGTCCATAAAAACATGGGTGACTTTAAATGATATAGCTTCTTTTTCAATGATTTTACGTAAAGTATTTCTGTTTTTTTCGCTCAATTGTTTGGAGTCATTTAGTAAAGGGTTACTAAAATTATCTGGCAAAAGTACAGCAGCAGCAGTAACGGGGCCAGCCAAACAACCTCTGCCAGCTTCGTCGGTGCCACATTCGATTAAATGGGTATGTTTTTTAAGTATAAGCAAAATACAAAATTGAAAGGCCTAATATATGTATAAAAAACATATTTTTGTCACTATACTGAACAGGTTTCAGTATCTATAGTTAGTAGTATGAAACAATTCAGTTTAATAATTTTTTTAATAGCAGTTTCCATAGCGGGAAAAGCACAAATAAATCCAGGAGATATAGGTAATACCGATTCCTTAAATGAGGAGGAAGGAGACTCCAAGCGTAAATTTTCAAAACCCAAGGAGAAGAAAAAAAAGCCACCGATAGAATTGTATCAAATTATTACTGCTGAGCGGGATACGACTTATCTAGATACCACCTTGAGTATTCAAAAAGATTATAAGTTTAACTATTTAAGAAAAGATGATTTTGAATTCGTTCCTTTTCCGAATGTAGGAAGTCCTTATGTGCAATTAGCAAAACAATCTAAGTATTTTGAGGTAATGCCACATTTTGGGGCAAGAGTACGGCATTTAGGTTACCTAGAAGCAAAGGATATTAATTATTATAGAGTTCCAACCCCATTAACGGATTTATACTATCAAACAGCAGTGGAACAAGGACAACAATTAGATGCGTTTCTAACAGTTAATACATCGCCAAATATTAATTTTTCGGTAGCCTACAAAGGAGTACGTACCTTAGGAGCCTATGTAAGTTCATTGACTAGTACACGAGCTTTTAGGAGTACACTTAGTTATACCATGCCTAACAAACGTTATTCGGCTAATATTCATTTTGCAGATCAAACCTTATTAAACGAAGAAAATGGAGGATTTTCAGAAACGTCATTAATACAGTTTTTAGATGCAGATGAAAAT
Source organism: uncultured Aquimarina sp. (assembly GCA_947498765.1). Taxonomy (GTDB): domain Bacteria; phylum Bacteroidota; class Bacteroidia; order Flavobacteriales; family Flavobacteriaceae; genus Aquimarina. The sequence goes on along the minus strand of CANMLG010000005.1, from coordinate 61,909 downwards.
TTAGAAAATAGAGCTTCGTTTGATCCTGCGTTTATAAATACGGAAAATGAATTAGAAGGTAAGCGTTTATATCTAGATCACGAATACAGAATTTTAAAGAAGGATACTTTACAAGCTAATGAATTATCTGTCCGACATAAGTTAGAGTATTCTACTAAACAATATACATTTTCGCAACAAAATGCTAGCGAAGATTTTTTTGGAGAAGCAGAAAACTCAGCAAATTTTAGGGATAAAACAGAATTAGCATACTTTACAAATAAATTAGGCTTACAATATGCAAATGACAATTTAGGAGCTATAGGTTTTTTTGTGAAGCATAGCACTTATAATTATGGTTATGATAATATTATTATTAGAAGCCGAATTGAAAATGAAGACACCACTCCAGTAATTATAAACGAAGGTATTATTCAAGATAGATTGATTGGAGATATAGTATCATTAGTGGCACATTATAAAAATGAGTACAAAGGTTTTTTGTTAGAAGGTGATGTAGAATCAACACTTTCAGGTGATTTTGAAAATCAATACTTTTTTGGGCAATTAGGCTATCAATATAGAGATGATATAAGTGTTAAATTTGGATATCGATTAGCTTCGGAAGCTCCAAATTATAATTTTCTATTAAATCAAAGTAATTTTACAGGCTACAATTGGCAAAATGATTTTGATAACATAATAACAAATACATTTTCTGCAACTATTAAGGCTAAGAAAATAGCTGATATTGAAGGTTCGTATAGTATTATCAACGATTATACTTATTTTGGTAGAAGAGCAATTGAAAGAACTGCTATTGTATCAGGTGTAGAAACTACTGATAATATAGAAATTTCGACACCAATACAAACCAGTACAGTAATTAACTTATTTAAAGTAAAGGCATTTCGGGAGTTTAAATTTAATAACTTTCGATTAGCAAATACGCTGTTATTTCAACAGGCTATAGGTGATAATATTGAACAAATATACAATGTGCCACAATTGGTAACTCGTAATACTTTATATTATCAAAACCATGTGTTTAAGCGTGCTATGTTTGCTCAAATCGGTATTAATTTTAAGTATTTTAGTAGTTATTATACAGATGGGTACGATCCGTTAATTGCTGAGAATTTTGTTCAGAATTCGCAAAAATTCGGAGGTGTTCCATTAGTGGATTTGTTTTTAAATGCCAAAGTACGTCAGACACGTATATTTTTTAAACTCGAAAACGCACAGCATTTGCTTAAGCAAAATACAGAGTTAATTGCTCCAGGCTATCCAAGTCGAGATTTTTTAATTCGTTTTGGATTGGTTTGGAATTTCTTTTTATAGACAATTTGAAATGTGCAAGCCCATTCAGTATGTTGCAGTTTTATTATGACTTATTTTATTGATGTTTTATTACCTATTCCTATAAAGCAAACATTTACTTATCAAGTAAATGAAGCAGAAGCCAAGTTTTTGCAAGTAGGTATGCGTGTTTCGGTTCCGTTTGGTAAGCGAAAGCTATATGCTGCAATAGTTGTTGCTATTCATAATGAAGATCCTGAAATATATGAAGCTAAGGAAATTGATTGTATACTGGATGAATATCCTTTAGTTTTAAAGAGTCAATTAGCTTTGTGGTCTTGGATGTCGACATATTACATGTGTACGCTTGGTGAATTATTAAAAGCGGCTCTTCCTTCGGTATTATTATTAGAAGGAGAAACTGTTTTGATTAAAAACAAAGAGGTTGAGGTTGATGTGAGTACATTAAAGGATGATGAATTTTTAGTGTATGAAGCCTTGCAATTTTCAAGTAGCCTTAAAATTCAAGAGTTAGTTAAAATTTTAGGTAAAAAAACAGTGTTGCCTGTAGCATATTCTTTACTTGATAAAAAGATTATTTCATTAGAAGAATATGTAGTTGAAAAATATACACCAAAGCTTCAAAAATGGATAAAATTACACCCTAATGTAACACAGGATAAGTTACCATTAATTTTGGAAGGACTTTCCAATGCACCTAAACAGCGAGAAGTTGTTTTACATTATTTTACCCTTAGTGGAAAAAAAGATAAAATAAGTACTAAAGAAGTATTAGAACTAGCTAAAGCAACTAATGCTAGTTTGACCAGTTTGGTAAAAAAAGAAATTTTTGTTGTTTTGGAGGAACAAATAGATCGTGTAAATTATTCTGATCAACAAACTAATAGTTTCAATGCGCTTAATGAGCATCAAAAAATTGCTTTTGAATCATTAAAAATAGCATTTCAAGAAAAAAATGTATGCTTGCTGCACGGCGTAACTTCTTCAGGTAAAACAGAGATTTATAGTAAATTCATAAAAGCATCATTAGATAATAATAAACAAGTATTGTTTTTGTTACCCGAAATAGCTTTAACAACACAGTTAATTGAACGCCTAAAATTGACTTTTGGGAATTACTTAGTGGTGTATCATTCGCGTTTTTCTGCCAATGAACGTGTTGAGGCCTGGCATAAAGTATTGGCCTCAAAGGGGAAACCACTTTTAATGGTAGGTGTGCGATCAGCATTGTTTTTACCTTTTCAGGAATTAGATTTTGTTGTAATTGATGAAGAACATGAACAAACGTATAAACAATTTGATCCAGCACCACGTTATCACGCCAGAGATGCTGCTATAGTGCTTGCACATAGTTTTAAAGCTAAAGTGTTATTAGGTTCTGCTACACCAAGTGTAGAAACCTATGCCAATGCGCAAAGTGGAAAATATGGATTAGTTACTTTACGGAAAAGGCATAAAAATATTTTAATGCCAGATATTGAACTTGTTGATTTGCAAAAAAAATACAACAAACGTTTAATGAAAGGTCATTTTAGTGATCGTTTGTTAGAAGAAATTCAAGAATCATTAGATGCTAAAGAGCAGGTAATTTTATTTCAAAATAGGAGAGGGTTTTCGTCAATACAAAGTTGTAATACGTGTGGTTATGTACCACAATGCACACAATGCGATGTGAGTTTAACTTACCATAAACACACTAAAAAATTACGGTGCCATTATTGTGGCTATCAAATAGCTGAACAGTTGGCTTGTCGAGCATGTGGAAGTACTCAATTAACAACAAAAGGTTTAGGTACCGAGCAAGTTGAAGAAGAACTAAAGGGATTGTTCCCGAAGCATGTAGTGGCCCGTATGGATCAAGATACTACTAGAGGGAAATATGGACATCAAAAAATAATTACAAAGTTTGAAAATCAGGAAATTGATATTTTAGTAGGGACTCAAATGTTGGCAAAAGGCTTAGATTTTAAACATGTTAATTTGGTAGGAGTAATGAATGCCGACGGCCTACTTAATTTTCCAGATTACAGAGCACATGAGCGCACCTATCAATTATTAAGTCAGGTAGCTGGAAGATCGGGACGATCGGAAAAAAGAGGAAAAGTGATTATTCAGTCCTTTAATCCATTACATCAAATTTTGCAACAAGTATCTGTTAATGATTATTTGAGTATGTGGAAGGATCAAATGAATGAGCGAAAACAATATCAGTATCCTCCATTTTGCAAATTGATTAAGCTAACTTTGCGTCATCGTGATTATAATAAAACCAATGAAGCCGCAGATTGGTTGGCAAAAGCATTGCGTAATTCTTTTCAAAAAAACGTATATGGCCCTGAGTTTCCAGCTATATCTCGTATTCGCAATCAGTATAATAAAAATATTTTACTTAAAATACCACCAGGACAAAGTGTGTCAAAAACTAAGTCTTACCTTTTAAAATTATTAAAATCATTCGAAAGTATTAAAAATTATAGCGGTGTTCGAGTTATTGTTAATGTAGATGCCGCTTAAAATTGCTAAATTTTAGCTTATTGTGATAAATATTTGTTTTAAAAAGCTCTTTTTTATATTTGAAAACATGTGTGTTATATTATTGACTTTAAGTAATTTGTAATTTTGTTTATCTTTTTTAACAAAAACTTAAACAAAATATGAATATAATTTTTCATTTTAGCAGAAACTTAAAATAATTAATTATGAAAACGATTTCGAATTTTTTTAAAATGGCGTTGTTAGGGCTTATGGCAATTGCAGTTTTATCTTGTAGTGATGATGATGATGGTTCTAGTCCAACTCAAAAAATAAGTATTGCAGCTGTAGTAGAGGCAAGTTCAGAATTTAGTTTGTTAGAAATGGCATTAAAAGATACTGGATTATTTAGCACATTTGAAGCAGAAGGAATGTTTACTGTATTTGCTCCAACAGATACAGCTTTTGAAGCTGCTTTAGCTGAATTGAACGTAGCTTACACAGATTTAACGGTTGAGAATTTGACTAGAATTTTGCAAATGCATGTACTATCAAATGAAGTTGCATCTACGGATTTAACTGATGGTATAACTCCAGCAACACTGCTAGGCGAAAATATTACTATTAATTTAGACCCTGTTCGAATTACCGATCCACGCGGTAGAGTGTCTAATATTGGGTTAACAGATTTAGAAGCTAGTAATGGAATAATTCATGTTATAGATAATGTTATTTTACCAGAATCATTAGTTGCTGCACAGCCTTAGGAGCGATGCAGAAAAATAATTTGACCTTAAGATGTGAATAAAAAAAGCCTATTTCAATTTTTAATTGAAATAGGCTTTTTTCTCGACTTATAGTAGGTAGGTATTATAATGTGTTTAATCTCCAATCATAGGGGATAAAACCACGGCTTTTTTGATTTCGAATTTTGATATCACTATATTTATTAATAAAACCTGTTATAGTTTGGCTATCTTTTTTAAAGTCCCCTCCAAACCATGAAAATAATTTTGATAATTTATAAGAATAATTAGTGATTTCGTTATTTTTTTGATCATTAATATATTCAGCAGTTTGTCGAGTTAATAATCGATCAAGGTTTTTACCTTTATATGGAATTTGTATAACTCTTGGGCAAGAATAAGATGCGCAATTAATAGCAAAATGTATTCTAGGGTCATCAAATTTTCGTAAAATTTTGTGTTCGACATGGCCTAAGCTCATTAGTTGACCATCGATTCTAAAAAAATCGGTTTTCCACGGGCTGTCAATATCTTTAATGCTACTTAAAGGATAATTTTTAACTATAAGTTTAAATGTGTAGGCATTGTACACGTTAATCCAGTAGGCAATTTTGTCATTCGTTGTCCAGTCATTAGTAATTTTTGTTTTAGAAAGAATAGTCAAAAATTCATCTAGTTTAGTTTCCTGTTGTTTTAAATTTCTATAATCAACAAGTCCATTGGGTTTAACATACATACTTAATAAAGAATTCCATATGGAATAATCAACTTTTTCTTCATACTGCTTAGTAGTATATCTATGATTTGTAGTTTGTATTTTGTTGATTGAGGGCTGTGCAAATAGCCCAAGGTTCATAAAAAGTAAAATAAAAAAAGTAGTAGTTTTTTTCATATTAAAAAATATTAAGGTGTGTGTTTTGTTTAGTGTGTGAATATGTGAATTTTATAATATAAATTTTTATAGAAATATGATTTTTTTTATGATATTAGATAATGTGTTGTATTTTATCGATAATATGTTATTTTATTGTTTTTTACTCTGGTAAATATCTAAAAAATCAAGTTCTAATATCCCCCTTTTTTCAGTGAAAAACTATAATTCATGCAATTGAATTAATCATCTGTATGTCAGTGTTTTAAGGGGTTTTGGGCTTTTTTTTGTTTTTTTTGTCCAAAAAAAAATGAAAATTCTGAAATTTTAAGCCCATCAAGTCATGTTAACTAATGAGAGATAATATTTTAAATTGTTAAATCAAGACATTAAATGTAGGAAAAGTATTAATTGTAATATTTGCTATTCCAAATGGCAGTATTAAAATTTTTACCTTTTGCAAATCCATAATATAATACAACAGCAACAATAGATTTAAACATAAAAAGGAGTTCTATAAAAAAGCCAACACTAGGGTTGTGGGCAGTAGAAAACATTCCGTCTGGAATAAGTAGTGTTATTATAAAGCTAGTAAAAAAGCATAATAATAATGTATTTTCAAAGCTTTTGAAAAACCAAGCCCAAATTTTTCGTAATGGATGAATGTCATTGCCCCATTTGTGAACAAAATAATAATATCCATTTCCTATTGGTATAAATAAGAGTGGGTCGTCGGCATTTTTTAGTTTAAATAATTTTGAAGGCGCAATAATTTTAAAATGATAAAAAGCGGTTTCATGTTTACGTTCTAAATATTTAATTTTTGAAATAGCCTCAACTGGGTAGTTTCCTTTAAAATAATGAGTGCTTAAAAAACGAAGTCTATAGTCGATACATATCTTTTTAATATCATTAATATGATAAATAGATTCTGGGTTTAAAATATCTTTTTTAAAATGATTTCCAGGGGTTTGATCGGTTACTTTTTGTTTAAGTCTTTCTAAAATGGAAATATCGTTTTTATAACTTTTTTCCCAAATTTTATCGAGCTGCCTTAAAAAATCATTTTGTAAAGAGATGTCTTTATGCTTATATAATTCTTGTTCTAAATCAACGCGTAACTTCATAACCTTAATTTTAATTAAAGTTAATTAAAAGACATAGGAGACAAAAGTTAAAATTTTGCTCATAAAAAAAGCCTATAACAAATAGTATTATAGGCTTATAAAAATGCGAGGAAGCTATTAATTAGCGTAATTCTGCGCCAAGTTCTTTTTCAAAACTTTGTTGTAGCTTATTCATTATTTTGTCTATTTGTTTGTCGGTAAGTGTTTTATTGTTGTCATGTAATTTAAAGCTAACAGCATATGATTTTTTTCCTTCTGGAAGGTTTTTTCCTTGGTATACATCAAATAAACTAACTTCTTTTAGTAATTTCTTTTCTTGTTTTAAGGCTAAATCATGAATTTGTTTATAAGTAATAGTTTCATTAAGCAGTAAAGCGAAATCTCTACGAGCTGCTTGAAACTTTGAAATTTCATTAATTTTTATGTTTTTGCTTTTTAGATTAGTAATGATTTCTCCCCAATTAAAGTTGGCAAATAAAACGGATTGAGAAATGCCAAAGGATTTAGTGATTTTAGGAGATACTACACCTAGTTCAACTAAAACTTTTTTTCCTTGGTTTAAACTAATACCTTCAGAAAAAACAGAAAATGTTGTTGGAGCTGTTTGTAGATTTTGCACGCCTATACGTTCAAATATACGTTCAACTATAGCTTTTAAGAAAAAGAAACTACTTTTTTGTTGTGGTGCTTGCCAACTTTCACTGTATTGATTTCCGGTTACAAATAAGCTCAAGTGTTTGTTTTCTATATTTGATTCTTCAATTTTATGATAAGTTTTTCCGAATTCAAATAGTTTTAAATCAGAATTTCTTCTATTGATATTGTAGTTTATAGCTTCTAAACCTGAAAAAAGTAATGATTGCCTCATTACAGAAAGGTCTATGCTTAATGGATTTAAAATGTTAACATTTTCATTTTCATTGAGTTCACTAACAAGCTCTGTGTATTTAGGAGTAGTTAATGAATTGGACATAATTTCAGAAAAGCCTTGGCCTACTAATTGCTCAGCAATAGTATTTTGAATTTTATAGTCTTCTATTTTATTTACGCCAGCTATAGAGGCATTTAGCTTAGTGGTAAAGCCTATATTGTTATAGCCATAAACACGTAAAATTTCTTCAATAACATCAGCCTCACGTTGCACATCATTGCGGTAAGCAGGTATAGTAAGACCTAAACCAGTTTCAGTTACATTATTTATTTTTATATCCAACGAAGATAAAATACTTTTTATAGTCTCTTCAGGGATTTCTTCTCCAATAAGTTTAGTGGTATTTTCAAAAGATAAAAATACTTGAAAGTCTTCAATCTTTTTGGGGTATAAATCGGTAATATCACTAGTAATTAAGCCACCAGCTAATTCTTGTATTAAAAGTGTAGCACGTTTTAATGCGTATTCAGTGGTATTAGGATCTATACCGCGTTCAAAACGGAATGAAGCATCTGTATTTAAACCATGTCTTTTAGCTGTTTTTCGTATGCTAACAGGATTGAAATAAGCACTTTCTAAAAATAGTTGTGTAGTGTTTTCACTTACACCAGAATTTACACCTCCAAGTACACCAGCAATGCATAAAGGAGTATCACCATCACAGATCATTAAGTCTTCTGAGCTAAGCTTACGCTCAACAGCATCGAGTGTAGTAAATTTAGTGCCTTCAGCTAAAGTTTTTACTTCTATTTTACCTGTTGAAATACTGGCTGCATCAAATGCGTGTAAAGGCTGACCAAGTTCATGCATTACATAGTTTGTAATGTCAACAACATTATTTTTGGGAGTAAGGCCAATAGCTTTCAAGCGATTTTTTAACCAATCAGGTGATTCTTTTATTTCTACACCTGTAATTGAAACACCACAATAACGAGGTGTTAAGTCATAATTTTTAACTTCAATATCTATTTTATGTAATCTGTTTTCAACATTAAAACTACTTACAGATGGGCTAATTAGTTCTAAAATAGTTCCTTGTTGTTGTAATCCAGCTTTTAAATCGCGAGCGGTTCCCCAATGGCTCATGGCATCAGCTCTGTTTGGTGTTAAGCCAATTTCAAATACTTGATCATTTTCAATGTGATAGACTTCGGCTAAAGGTGTGCCGGGTTTTAAATTAGTATCTAGCACAATAATTCCATCATGGCTTTGACCTAATCCAAGTTCATCCTCAGCGCAAATCATTCCAAAACTTTCTTCGCCTCTAATTTTTCCTTTTTTTATAGTAAAAGTATCTCCTTCTGGAGTGTATAATTTTGTGCCAATAGTAGCCACAGCAACTTTTTGTCCTTTTGCTACATTTGGAGCTCCACAAACAATTTGTACAGGCTCACCATCACCTAAATCAACATTGGTTACCCTAAGTTTGTCGGCATTTTCATGTTGCGAACATTCCAAAACATGACCAACAACAATTCCTTTTAAACCACCTTTAACACTTTCGTAAGTGTCAATGCCTTCTACTTCAAGACCTAAGTCGGTTAATAATTCTCCTGTTTTTTCAGCATCCCAATCAATTTTAATAAATTGTTTTAGCCAGTTATATGAAATTTTCATGAATACAATAATTATAGAGCGCAAATATAACAAACACGCAACGAATATAGTATTGTGAATTTAGTAGTTTCTGCATAAAATGATTACTTTTTTTTAATTTAAAGCATTGAAAAAATAATATATTTTAAGTAAAAGTTTTTAAAGCTCTGCAAGCATAATATGTATATTTGAATATAATTAAAAAAAATGGGTAAAGGACTTTACATTGCTACAAGTGAGCGACATAGCGGAAAATCGATTGTAACTTTAGGTTTAATGCGTACTTTTTTAGGAAGAACTCCGAAGGTAGGTTATTTTAGGCCAATAATAGATAATACAGTCGGAGAGCAAGTGGATAATCATATTCAAACTGTAGTTTCGCATTTTGAATTAGATATAGCTATTGAAGAAACTTATGGTTTTACACGTTCGGAAGTATTGGAAAAATATAACGAAGGTAAAGATGGAGAAGTGTTTGATACTATTATACATAAATACCGTCAGTTACAAGAACGTTTTGATTTAGTGATTGTAGAAGGAACTGATTTTACCGACACAGGAAGCATTATTGAGTTTGATATTAATGTGCTTATTTGTAAAAATTTAGGTATACCAGCAGTTATTGTTGCCAGTGGAGCGGAAAAAAAAGTTTCGGAAACAGTTGGTAATTTAAAATTAGCTTTTGACACTTTTAAAGTTAAAGATGTTGAAGTGTTAGCAGTAATAGCCAATAAAGTTTCAGAAAATTTAAAGGATGATATAGTTGATAAGTTAGCTAAATTAATGCCGCCCAAAATTGATCAAATAGTTATTCCTAATATAAAATCCTTAGTTGATCCAACCTTAAAAGAAATTGTTGATTACTTAAATGGTGAAGTGTTATTTGGTGAGGATTTTTTAAATAATCAAGCGGGTAGTTTTGGAGTTGGTGCTATGCAACTTCCTAATTATTTAACTCATTTTAAAGAAAACAGTTTAGTGGTTACTCCAGGAGACCGTGCCGATATTATTTTAGGAGCTTTACAGGCAAGTGTATCCAGTAATTACCCTAAAATTTCGGGGATTATTCTAACAGGAGGAATTATTCCTGAAAAAAGTATTTTAAAACTGATTGAAGGTTTAAAGATATCGTTACCAATAGTTTCTGTAAAAGAAGGGACATTTGAAGTTACCAATAAAGTAGGAAACATTAAATCGGGAATATATGCAGACAATACACAAAAAATTATTACTTCGATTGCCACATTTGAGAAATATGTGACTGTGGATAGTTTAGCCGATAAATTAATTACTTTTGAAAGTACAGTAATCACCCCTCGAATGTTTCAATATAATTTACTTAAACGAGCGCAAACACAAAAAAAGCGTATCGTATTGCCAGAAGGTTATGATGAAAGAATTATTAGAGCTACATCTAGGCTTATAGCATCAGGAGTAGTTGATGTAATTTTATTAGGTGATGAGCAAAAAATAAAGAGTAAAGCAACCAAACTTGGAGTACCCTTTGATTTAAATAGAATTACTATTATTGATCCCATAAAATCAGCGTATTTTAATGATTATGCCGAAACTTTATATGAATTACGAAAACATAAAAATGTGAACCTAGATATGGCTCGTGATTTTATGGTGGATGTATCGTACTTTGGTACTATGATGATTTATAAAGGGCATGCCGATGGAATGGTTTCTGGAGCAGTAAATACAACGCAACATACTATTAGGCCTGCACTACAATTTATAAAAACTAAGCCTTCAGCTTCGGTAGTATCATCAGTGTTTTTTATGTGCCTACAGGATCGAGTTTCAGTTTTTGGTGATTGTGCTATAAATCCAAATCCAAATGCTGAACAGTTAGCTGAAATTGCTATTGCTTCTGCCGATACAGCTGCTAATTTTGGAATTGAACCCAAGGTGGCTATGTTGTCTTATTCTTCTGGAGATTCAGGAAAGGGAGTGGATGTAGATAAAGTACGAGAAGCTACAAAAATAGTAAAAGAAAAAAGGACAGATTTAAAAATAGAAGGGCCTATACAATATGATGCTGCGGTAGATTATGCCGTAGGGAAAAGTAAATTACCAAATTCAGAAGTAGCTGGGCAAGCAAGTGTCCTTATTTTTCCAGATTTAAATACCGGGAATAATACCTACAAAGCGGTACAGAGAGAAACTGGAGCTTTGGCTATAGGTCCAATGCTGCAAGGCTTAAATAAACCTGTTAACGATTTAAGCCGAGGTTGTACGGTGGCAGATGTGTATAATACTGTAATTATTACCGCTATACAAGCTCAAGATTTCTAAGTTTAGGATAAGTTGAGTTTTAGAAAAAAAGAAACTTCATTAAATATCATTCATTTTAAAGTAAAAAAATATGCAAATACTTGTTATAAACTCAGGGAGTTCGTCAATAAAATTTCAAGTAATTCAAATGCCATTGGGTAGTGTAGTCTGTTCAGGTTTAGTAGAACGCATTGGTTTAGATAATGCTAAAATAGTTTATAAAGTTGAAGGGAATAAACACGAAAAGATAACCGCAATACCAGATCATAAAGTAGGTCTGGAATTAGTAGCAAACTATCTGTTAGATTCAGATATTGGAGTGATTACAAGTACAAGTGATATTAAAGCAGTAGGACACAGGGTGGTTCATGGGGGAAGTAAATTTTCTAAGACGGTTGAGGTAAATGATCAAGTAAAACAAGAAATTAAAGAATTATTTGATTTAGCTCCTTTGCATAATCCTGCTAATTTAGAGGGTATACAGGTGGCCGAAGAAATTTTTAAAGAAGCTAAACAAGTAGTTGTTTTTGATACTGCTTTTCATCAAACAATACCAGTAGAGGCGTACAAATATGCTATTCCTAATGAGTTTTTGGAGGCACATAAAATTCGTTTATATGGCTTTCATGGAACTAGTCACAAGTATGTGACTGAACAAGCCCGAGAATATTTAGGAGAAGAAAAATCAAAAAAAATAATTAGTATTCACTTAGGTAATGGTTGTAGTATCACAGCGGTAAAAGAAGGCAAAAGTATTGATCATTCACTAGGTTTTGCTCCAATGAATGGATTAATTATGGGAACAAGGTGTGGAGATATTGATCCATCGGTAGTTTTTTATTTAATGAAGAGTTTAGGGTATTCAATAGAAGAGGCTAATGATTTGCTAAATAAAAAGAGTGGTATGTTTGGTTTAACAGGTTATAGTGATAATAGAGATATTCAGGCAGCAGCAAATAATGGAGATGTATCGTGTCAAGAAGCATTATTGATGAATGCTTACCGTATAAAAAAGTTTATTGGTGCTTATGCAAGTGCTTTAAATGGATTAGATGCTATAGTTTTTACAGCAGGAATAGGAGAAAACTCATCAGAAACAAGAAGTTCCGCCTGTGAAGCTATGGATTTTTTGGGTATTAAGTTAGATGTGTCCAAAAATGAGATTCGTTCCGATGAAATTAGAGAGATACAAGCAGATGATTCTAAAGTTAAAATTTTAGTTATACCAACAAATGAAGAAGCTGAAATTGCAAAACAAGCTTTTGAATTACTTAATTAAATACCTAAAAAGATAATACTAGTTTAATCCTTTAAATTGATAAAAAAGGTTACCTCATATAGGTAGCCTTTTTTTGGAAGTAGAAGGGAAGTTTTATTTTCTATTACAATATAGGTTGTAGGGCGTTTTGTTTTTATTGTAAGAAATTTATGTTTTTAGAGGATTAAGTGTTTTTAAAATTCGATTAACGAATCTATAAATTGTGTATATTATCAGGGAAATAGTTAAACAAAATTAGGTAAAAAACGCCAGCAAATGTCTTTTAAACGATTTTTTGTGTATTTAAAAGGTCAGTAGCCTTATTTTTGTAGTTTTTGATTAACTTAAAGTATTGTTAATCAGGTATTTTGGTTTTTTTGATGTGAAATTTAAATGTAGGTTTTTGTTGTTAAAATCTAAAAATTAAGTTAAAAAAAGCTGTTTTTTATCGATTAAGTGTAAGAAAATTAAGACTAATGACGTTTTTATTTGGTTTTAACCTATTTGTTTTCTTACTTTTGAAATATCTAATTTAAACGACCCAAATCTAAACTAAAATGAAAACTATTTTAAACGTATTGTTCGTTAGTCTCTTATTTAGTATTAATGCATTTTCTCAAAATAATGATTTTGGTAATATGAGTTATAAGGAAGCTATAGTACTTTCTGAAAAGCAATTAGTGCTGACTCAACAAATTGCCAAAGCTAAAATGTTACAAATAGCAGAAATGCCAGAAGAAGTTTATAAAAAAGAGCTAGAAAGAACGGTGAAATTATTTGATAAAAATTTCAGAAGATTACAATTCAATGCTAAGGCACTTAATTTGAAAGTTAAAACAGTTTTAGGAGAGCAAAGCTTATCATGGTCTCGCTATAAAAAATTCTTAGAAATGCCTACTGTTGATATCAACTTGCTGCTAAAAAAATCGGAATCATTACTAGAGATAAGTCAAAAAACCCTTGGAGTAATTAAGTCTGAAGCCATAAATAAGAAACAACTGACTTATGTTAGAAAGAAAGATAAAATTAAAGCAAAAGCAAATAGTCAAATAGAAAACCAAAAAATGCAATTACAAAAAATGTGTCTGTATTATGCAGCGAGTAAAGTGATTGGGAAAAAAGATGAAGGAGGTGAAATAGCTACTACTTATCTAGGCCTATATGACGAACTTATTGGAGCAACATCTGGTTTAGAAGGAAGTGAGTTAAATACATCCGAAGTGTATAACACTATTGAAGAAATAAAAGAATTAATAGATAACTTATATAAAAAACGCAAAAATTTTATTGGAGCTAAAGTGCCTCTAGAAAAAGTTATTACAACTACAGAGAATTTAGAATTGTTATTAAGCGAAGTGACTGAGCAGTATAGTTTATTATAGTCTACCTTTTTTCCCCCAATTTTAAAAAATCCGATGTATTATATCGGGTTTTTTTGTTTTTAATCTATTTAATAAGCTCTAATATCTTGATAATTTGGTAAAAAAATATAGTTTTTGTTGTTAAAATGCTAATTATCAGCTTTTTGTAGGTTTTTGTAGGGTGTTTGCGTTTTTTATTTCTTACTTTTAAAAATAAGATAAATCAATATAAATTTAGAAATGAAATACATGAAGACTATTATAGGTGTGTTATTTTGCTTTACCTTTTGTTTTACTAATGCGCAACAAGCTACTTTTGGAAATATTAGCTATGAGAAAGCAATAAATCTATCTGGTAAACAGCGTATGCTATCCCAAAAGATTGCTAAAGCAAGATTACTTAAAACAATGAATGCTACCACGAGTGAAGTAGCTAATGAGTTTACGTCAAGTATGAAATTGTTTGAACGAAATGTGAAAATTTTGCAAACTAATTCGCGTGAGCAAAGCTCAAAAGTAAAAGCATTGATTAGGCAGCAAAATGCTGATTGGGTTCAATACAAAGATTTAGTAAGTAAAAGTCAAATTGATGTTGAAAAATTATTAAGTAAATCTGAAGCTTTATTGAGCAAGTGTCATGCACTTGTATTGGCTATTGAAGAAGATTCTAAATTTAATAAACAATTAAATTATGAAAATAAAGCGTCGCAATTAAAAGTAGAAACCATTAATAAGGCAGGTAAACAACGTATGCTATCTCAAAAAATGTGTTTGTACTATGCAGCTTGTAAGTATTTTAAAAAAGGTGAAAAATCTAAAATTGCGTGTAATCGTTATGTAACCATATATAATTCAATAAATTCAGCGGTAAATGATTTAGTGGTTAATGAATTGAATGATTCTGAAATAGATCAGAGTCTAGCATTAGTTATGGGGGTTATTGATACTATAGAAATCAATAAAAAAGCATTTACGGAAAATAAAATACCAATGGAAAAAATGATTTCAATGACTAATAGTATGCTGAAAATATTTAATAAAATTACAAGTCAGTATAGCTTATTGTAATTTTTTTGTTGTTAATTGGCAAAAAGGTGAGATTTTAAATCTCGCCTTTTTTATTTGTTTTTTTAACAATAAAAAAATGAGTTAGTCTAAGTATTTGGTTTTGTGAATGGGCATGATTAACAAGGTGAATTAAACCCAAATTATACCTTAGAAAATTTATTACGTTATGAAATCACTTCAAAAACAAACACTTGGTTGCACTTTTCAATTTAACCATAACGGTGCTATGCTGAAATTGAGAAAGTACTTCACCGCAACAGCTGGCTCTTTCATAACAAGCCAAACCTTTGGCTTGACATTTCTGCCCTATTGAGCTTTAATACCACATTGCAAAGTTCTAGTGCATAATCCGGGTTAAAGAGTAATTTTTGGTGAGTTTATTATAATAATGTCAATAATGTGTGAGAGAATCAATTTTAAATGCATCCGTAGCTCATATGGAATAATGCAACAAATGATAAATAATACATTTATTGTATGATTTTGAAACTTCTGTATTATAATTAGCCAACATGTAAAATAATAATTGATCATTATGCGGGTTTATCCTAATACTAAACTCTGTATAAATGAAATTAATTTTACGCATTGCTTCATTAGGCCTTTTAACAAGTGTAGCTTTTGGACAAACATTGGATCAAACTTATTTTGATAATTTAAAAACAAGTAAACAACTTTCTTCTTCAAATTTTGAATGGAGGCAATTTGGTCCAGGGAATTCGGGTTATTGTGAAGAATTTTGGGTACACCCTACAGATTCAAATTGTTATTATATGTCACCTGATTTGTCAAACTCTTACGGAAGTTTTGATAATGGTGAAACTTGGCAAACTATTAAAGAAATTGATGGAAATGGAAGGGGAATGCGTCGTGTTCAAGCAATCACATTTTCGCATCAAGATCCCAATTTAGGCTATGCTGTTAATGTTCGTGGGTTTTTATATAAATCAACAGATAAAGGGCGTAGTTGGAATAAAATTGAAGAACTTATTGAGGGGAGGCATTCAGAATTAGTAGTTGACCCTTCTAATGATAATAATTGGTACATTGGAGCAGGAGACTTTTGGAACGTAAAAGGCTATCACAGGACTAAAGCAGTACCACAAGGAAATATAGATCGTTTTATATCCTATGGGCATATTTATAGAAGTGTAGATAAAGGCTCAACTTGGACACCAATAGTTGTTGACAGTGCCCATAAAGATGATTTGTCTATTGGAGTTATAATAGTAAATCCAGCAAATTCAAATAATATAATTGCAGCAACAAATTTTGGACTTTATAAAAGTAATGATAAAGGACTTACTTGGAATGCAGCTTCGGGAACAGGATTGCCGCATAATTTGCCAAGGGATATGGATTACTTTGTGGATAATACAGACCCTGTAAACCCTAAAACTACCTTGTTTTTAGTTGAACAAACACATTACGAACCTAATGGAAATACAATTGAAGCTACTGGAGGAGTATATAAAAGTACTGATTTTGGAACTACTTGGACCGCTATAACTGGTAATTTGGGAGTACGTTTTACATCGGCAAATAATGGAGGGTCGGATAATCCTAATGGAGTAGATAATTTTACTTCGGTAGATAAATATTATAGAGCTATTGGCTACTGGTTAGGGATGGATAAAGGACAAGCAAAAACCAGATATAGTCAACTACCTGACTCAAATATATTATCGGTATACAATCGATTAGTGGTTAATCCTAATAATCCAAATGAATTATATATAGCATTTAATTCAAAGCATGACTTCAGTTTTGGACCTGGTGATGTATGGAAAACTGAAGATGGAGGTAGTAATTGGTTTCCATGTGTTAGAACAGGAAAATATTGGAACAGTGCTAGGGATGATGATTATTGGACAAATCGAAATAGTCCTAATAATGTAAATACAAAGTTTGCTCATCTTGAAAAAGAGATGCAGAATAGAGAGGAATTTTCAGGCTGTAGATTTTTAGAAATTAATAAAAATGGAGAGGTTTTTATTAGTATTGATCAACAAACTTTTCGTACCAACGATAGTGGAAAAACGTGGAATCAAGTAGATGATATTGAAACTTCTGTAGGAAGTAAAAAATGGATTGGTCGAGGAGATAGTAATTTACCGGGTAGGTTTATTTTAACTAAAACAGGAGTTCCAGGCCGAAAATTATTATGCTCTGGCGAGCATGGATTATGGCAAACAGTACCGCATGATGATTATGCCCCAGCGGATGAACTAACTGTTGCTGTGGAACAAATTGAAGGGCAGAATAATCCAGGAGGGGCTCATTCAATAGCTTCAGTTGCTGTACATCCTAATGATCCGAATACGATATTTACGTTGCAATTTAGACAAAAACATCGTGGTCAATTAAGAAAATCTACTAACGGAGGAGTAACTTGGGCAAATGTAGCCTTCCCATTTGAAGGGGATTATTCAGGTACAAATGAATCTTTGCAACATATATTTCAATATAATTTGCTAATACGTCCAGATGATGCCGATCGTATGTACTTTTGTGTTATGGAAAATCCAGTGGCAGAGGTAAATGCTGATTTTAGAAAAGTTACTCGCGATGTAGATTTAGGAGTTAGGCGTAGTTTTGATGGTGGTACTACATGGGTGGCTTCAAATGATGGCCTACCAAGTAAACCAAGTGTAAGGCGTATAACTTTTAACCCTTCCAAACCTTGGCAAATGTATGCAGCTTTAAATAGAAGTAGTAGCGGAACTCCAGGAGGACTTTATTTTTCTGATAATAGTGGGCAATTCTGGACAAAAGTAAGCATACCAACAGTTATAAAATCTGTGAATAATGTATTTGTGGATACGCATAAAAACAGCAATAATTTAAATGATATATTTATTTCATGTGGTGATTTTGAAACTAGAAATGCCAATGAAGGTGGGGTGTGGAAAAGTTCGGATAGTGGAATAACATGGAATAAAATGTTTGATATGCCATATGTATGGCAAACAGAAACATCACCAATAAATCCTAATATTATAACGATTAATGTACCTCTGCAAAATAATAAATTAAGAGGAACTGTTATTTTTAATCCAGGCGCATATTTATCCTTAGATGGAGGAAGTACTTGGGAAAAAATAACAAATAATCTGGGGCAGCCAGATTTAATAACAGATTTAAAGCCAGATCCAGATAATGTGAATGAATTTTGGCTAGCATTAAAAGGAAGTGCATGGGCAAAAGGGATTTATAGAGGTAATATTACACTTGGAGTTAATGACTCTTTTGATGGTATAAAAGGAGAAACTGATTTGATCGAGTACTTTCCAAATCCAACTTCTAACGGAAGTTTTACAATGAAATCTGAACTTTTAGATTTCAACAAAACATCTATGAATGTTTATGATTTAAGTGGGAAATTAATAACTAGTATTGATAAAGGAAGTCTTAATGGTAGCCAAAAGGTAGCTGTTAACCTTAGCAAAATTAATACTGGTGTGTATTTAACAGTTTTGAACTATAATGGACAAAGCTATTTTAAGCGATTAGTTAAAAAGTAGCATGTCGTTTATGTATTGAAAAGGATTACTATTTTAGTAGTCCTTTTTTATATTCATGGATTAGGTAGTATTTGTAAAGTTTGTAAACCTTATAGATTTTGTAATTTGGAAAACGAATAAACGTCTATTTATATATGAAAAAGATATATATAGCCGTTTTTTTAGTTTTAAATTCAATAGTAATTAATGCGCAGCAAGCCAATATAGTTTTAGAGCTATTTACCTCACAAGGCTGTAGTAGTTGCCCTAGAGCAGATCAGTTATTAAAAAAAGTAGCAGAGAGTGATCATGGAGGTGAAATTATTACGTTGGCTTATCATGTTGATTATTGGGATCGTTTAGGATGGAAGGACCCGTTTAGTAAGTCAGCACATTCACAATATCAATACAAGTATGGGCAAAAATTTGGAGGAAATTCCATTTACACTCCTCAATTGGTTATTAATGGAAATCAGCATATTGTAGGTTCGGATGTGAAATCATTAAATAATACATTACAAAAATTAAATGATAAAAAACTTCCTTCAAAAATTAAGGTATTTAATCCTAAAAAAGAAAACAATAAAATTAGTGTTGATTATACTGTAGAAAATGGTTTGGGAGACAATTTAAGTTTTGTTTTAGTGCTTAAAGAAAAAGTTACTTCGGTTAAACGAGGAGAAAATAGAAATAAAGTACTAACCGATGCACATATCGTTTTAGAGAAAAAAACAGTAGCGACTTCAAAAATAAAATCTGGAACGATTAATTTCGATGTAGACTCCAAATATGCCCTTAATGAATTGCAAATTGTGGGTTATACTCAAAATCAACAACTTTCACTTACAGGAGCATATAAATTGAAACTATTTTAGTAGATTTAAGTACTACTAAAATAAAAGACATTGGAAAATCAAATTACAACACCCGATTTTAAAAAAATAGCAGCGCAATTAAGAAAACCAGAAGGCACTGATGGTGCAATAGTAGCCGAAAGAATGAATGTAGGAAACAAGTCAATGAATCTACATGCTATAGCGGTTCTGGACCCTCAAGCAAATGAAACTATTCTTGAAATAGGTATGGGAAATGGTTTTTTTGTTAAAAATATAGTTACCGTAGGGAGGAATATCAATTATGTAGGTTGTGATTATTCTGGGGATATGGTACAATTAGCTTCAGAAATTAATAAAGATTTTATCGAGAACAATCAGGTTAAATTTATAGAAGCTGGTATAAGAGATTTACCATTTGATTCTGCCATATTTGATAAAATAATGACAGTAAACACGTTTTATTTTTGGGATAACTATGACAAAGTTTTACAAGAATTGAAGCGAGTACTTAAAAAAGATGGGCAATTAATTATTGCTGTTCGACCAAAACATAATTTAGAAAAGTTCCCTGTTACCGAGTATGGCTTTTCCATTAAATCAAATGATGAAATTATAGAATTATTGAGATCAAATGGTTTTGATAATATAGAATCTACAGCGATAAAGGAGCCTTTACAAGAAGGTTTTGTTGCCGGACATAACGAAAGAGAAACTTTAATTTTGAGTTGTAAATTGAGTTAATTTATAGATGAATGACAACTGTATTTGTCCGAAAATAGCGACATTTTTTTTGCTTTTTAAGCTTTTTATTGATGTGAAAAACAGTTAAATTAACTGATAGTCAATTGGTTATTTATAAATGAATTCATATCCTATGAAATTAGTTAAAAAGTATATCTTCCTTATCTTAGTTGCTGAAATTTTATCTTTAATGGTGTCGTGTTCCTATGTGTTCGATGTGCCAAATAAATCTATACCTAAAATTATGCTAGCTTCCTCTTTCGGAAAAAGTTTTACAAGTCAAGAGATTATTGATTTTAAATTTGCAAATGAACGTTTAACTAAAGTAGAAAGGTTTATTCATTCGGATATAGATGTGTATGATGTAGCTTATAAAACGCTCAATGGATTTGGAGAAAAAATAGTAAACTCTGGTATAGTATTACTTCCAACAAGTAATATTGCTATAAAAGGAGTAATTAGTTATCAACCCGGGACTGTTTTTTTAGAGGAAGATAGAACCACAAATTATAATAATACAGAAACGGGGACTTTTAATTTTTTCTCATTTTTAGCAGCTAATGGCTATATTGTTTTTGCTGCAGATTATGCAGGTTTTGGATTATCAAAGGAGGAGAAACACCCTTATAATATTCCCGATACATTGGCAGTATCTGCTTATGATTTTATAGTAGCGGGTTATGAGTTTTTAGAAAAAAAGAATATTGAAAAACCATCAAAACTATTTTTATCAGGGTATTCTGAAGGAGGACTGTCTAATTTAGCGTTAACTAGGTTAATTGAAGACCGAAAAGAATTTGAAATAACGGCGGCAGCCTGTGGAGCAGGAGCATATGATTTAAATGCCTTTTCGCAGGTACTAAAATTTGTAATAACTAATGAACTTCCTTTAAATGAATTTGTTCCCTTAATTTTTGATTCATACAATACATTCTTTTTTAAAAGGCCTACCAATGCCATTTTTGCCGAACCATATGCGGAAGCTATAAAAAATGGGTTATTTGATGGTGAATTTAATACGCAACAGATTTTAGATAATTTACCTGAGACGTATAAGGAATTATTAAATCCCGAATTTACTTTAGGATTTGTGTCTACAAATGATACCGTAGTTGAAAATGCTATAAAAGAGAATACCTATGTAGGTAATGGTTGGATTCCTGTAACACCTATATTATTTTATCAAGGTTTAAATGATCAAGCAGTTTTACCTTTGAACACTCAAAATATAGTAGAATATTATACAAATAATAATAAAAAGGATATCACACTATCAACTGATGATGCTGATCATTTTGAAGGTAGAGGATCCTATAATGTGGTTAGTTTAGAGTATTTTAATCAGTTTTAAAGGGTATTAACTTTTACTGTTTTTTCTGTTTGGGTTTGCCGGCCACAAAATCTTTTAAATAATAAGGTTCAAAATAAGCTACATCATCAAAGTCGTTATTTTGAAATTTTTGATAGCCTAATTTTCCTAATTGTTTGGCAGAAGGAAGGGCTTCTTCAATAAAAATAGCATTTTTATGAGTGCAAATCTCTTTAAATTTAGTAACCCCGTTACCAATAAAAACAGTTTTTTGCTTATCAAGTAAGTTTATAAAGCTAGTTTCTTCTAAAATTTTAGCATTAGTAGTGTCTAAGCAATTATAATTGTTATCAAATGTAGCGGTGTATACTTCCATACGTCTAGCATCGAGCATAGGAACAATGAAAGAAGGGGTAGTAGATGAGGTGGTTTGGTGTGCTAAACTTTCAAGAGTATTAATTGTAATTAATGGAATATCTAAGGCATAACATAATCCTTTTGCCGCTGATACCCCAATTCTAAGTCCAGTGTAGGATCCAGGCCCTTTGCTGACTACAATTGCATTTATTTGTTGTAATGTAACTTTAACCGAGGCTAAAAGTGCTTCAATAAATAGATGTAGGCTTTCGGCATGAGAATAATTTTTATTATTGTCCTCTTTTAAGGCAATAATTTTTCCCTTCAGCGAAAGCGCTACAGAACAATTGGTTGTACTGGTTTCAATACAAAGTAAGTAACTCATGTGAAATTTATAAGCTGTAAATTTACAAACTATTGCAGAATTATTTCTTCATACGATCCTTTATTAAACTAAAGAAATCATCAAACTGAGCATCAATGATAATTTTGGTTACAGTTTCTACACCTGTTGTGGCATGTTCACCATTACTAGTAACTTTTAAGCGTTTAGGGTCGATTTCAAGTTCAGTTTGTAAACTATTGGCAATAGCAGCAGCTTGTCTAGCACTTAAATCCCAGTTATTCAGGGCTTTTTCTGTTTTAAATTCAATAGCATTACTATTTCCTTCGATAATTATAAAATATTGAGGATTGGCTTTAAGCACTTCAGCAATTTTTTGCAAACTGATTTTTCCTTTTTCGCTTAATGCGGCGTCGCCATCAACAGTTACAAATAGTTCAGTGTTTGAAATACTCAATACTAACTGGTTATTTTGAATGCCTACTTTTCCTATAGTGCCCAATTTACCTTTAAAAGTTTGCAGTTGGCTTAATCGAATTTCTTCTGCTTCGGTTAAGGCATCATTCACTACTTTTAGTTGGGCATCTTTTTCTTTAATTGTTTTAAGGCTAGATTCCACATTTGCCGTTTTTTGCTTAGTAACCGATGCAAAATTGTTGATTGTTTTTAAAAGTGATTCATTTTCTTGCTTTACTTCATCTACTTGACTATTTGCAAAATCAAGCTTTGTAAGCATACTTTTGTTACTGCTTTCGGCTTTATTGGCACGTGCTTTTTCTTCTTTTAAATTTGACTTTAATTTGTTTATTTCGTCAAGTAAATCTTTCTTTTTTTGAGCAGTAACTATAGTGCTAATGCATATAAATAAAGGTAGTATGGTGCTTTTCATTCTTTATGGTATTTAGAAGTTCGAAAATACTATTTTTCAACAACTTTTTTTATAATTGGAATAGGATAATGATTTTTGATTAGTTAAAATCTGTATTTGTTATGATAAGTTCAAGACTAGCACAGGTGTCATTTGGGGACAAACCAAAATGGTATCATTCCTTGATCAAGAATGATACCATTTTGGCTTATATAAAATCAAATTTATATTTGACTGACCTTAGTTTATTGGACTATCATAATACAATTCCAATAGTTTTACCTTAAATAGAAAATCATATTTAGCTCTTAGCAATTGGGTTTGGCTATTTTGATAGGCAATACGCGCTTGTGTAAAATCAAGAGAATTACTAATACCTACTTCAAATCGATTTTTAGCATATTCAAAAGCGCGCTCTTGAGCAGTTACGGCAATTTTTGCTGCTTCGTATGATTTATTACTGGCTTTGGCATCTAAATAAGCTTGATATACATTTTGAGTAAGACGTTGCTTGGTTTGTTCCAATTGATTTTTAGTACGAAATACGTTTACTTTATTACGAGAAACAGCGTTTTTTGTTTGGAAGCGGTTAAATAAAGGCACGTTAAGTCTAGCCCCTATACTGAAAGATTTGTTGTCATTTAATTGATTAAAAAAGGGTCTAGAAGGAAATCCTTCGATATCTACTTCTTGAGTTCCGTATTCTACAAAGCCAGAAAGTGTAGGTAAAAATGCTCCCTTAGTAATATCGATATCTTTTTCTGCGAGTTTTATATTTTGTTCAGCAAATTTTATTTCGTTTCTATTTTCCAATACATTGCTTACAATTTGTTTTATTTCTTTTTCTAAAATAGATAGGTCGTCAAGTTCAATCTCTATTTGCGAAATTTCAAATGTATTATCAAAATTGAGTTGTAGTAGTTGTTTTAGTCCTAATTTGGCAATGGCCACACTATTTTCACTAATAGCAATGTTTTGTAAATTCTCTGCAGCAGTAGCTTTTAATTGCAATACATCACCTTCAGGCAAATTGCCCGCATCAATAAGTTGTTGTGTACGCTTAATTTGTTCTAGAGTAATATTGTTTTGTGCATTAAGTACATTTAAATTTTCTTGCTGCAGCAAAATTTGTAGGTAATTATTGGCTATATTTATTCGAATATCATCTTTTAAGCGTTCAATATTGAATTGATTAGCTACTTTTTGAAGTTTAGCTCTTTGTACTCTATTATAGTTTTGTAATCCGTTATAAATAGGTACGTTTGATCTTAATGAATAACTGGATCCTCTGGTGTTTCTTTCTGCAGAAACTCCAGAAGCATCACGACTAAAACCAAAACTCCATTGGTTAGCAGCACTACCATTTAGATCTGGTAAAAAAGCATTTTTAGCATCTTTTTCATTAATATCAGCATCTTGTAAATCCAATTGTTGTTGTTGGATTTGCAAGTTGTTTTCAATGGCATATTCCATGCAATCTTGTATGCTCCAGACTGTTTTTTTAGTTTCTTCTTGGGCTTGGCCTAAATTATAAAAAGCAACTATAGCAAATGTGGTTATAAATAACTTTCTCATAGTTTATGACTTTTTCTCTTTAGGTTCTTCTGGAACAGTAATAGCATTCCATTCTTTAACTTTATCATCTTTAGTGATACCACTTTTAATTTGTACTGTAATTCCATCACTAATTCCTAAAGTAACATCTCTTCGTTCAAATTGTTGTTCTCCAGTTTCTATTTCAACAAATGGTTTTTTGGTTTCTTTATCATATTGGAGTAAAGCTTCGCTTAATGCCAATACATCAGATACCTTATCTAATATAATAGAAGCATTGGCACTTAGTCCAGCTCGAATACCAGCATCTTTAGGAATAGAAAGTTTAGCTTCTATATCAAATTGTACTGCTCCGTTTACAGTAAAACCTTTGGGAGCTATATAGTTTAGTGTAGCATCAAATTCTTTGTCGGGCATAGCACCAACAGTGATTTTAATAGGCATACCTTCTTTAATTTTGCCTACTTCGCTTTCGTCGATTTTTCCTTTAAAAATCATTTTGCTAACATCGGCAATTGAAGCTACTTCGGTACCTTCATTAAAGTTGTTGGTTTGTATTACTTGTACACCTTCCTCTAGTGGTACATCTAAAATTTGTCCGCTAATGGTAGCTTTTATAATGGTTTGAGCAATATTATTAAAGCCTTTGGCTGTTCCTGTTTTTACAATTTGATAATTTTCGTTGGCCGAATCATAAGCTTGTTTTGCCTGGTTGTAGGTGTTTTGGCTTTGATCAAATTCATTGGCAGAAATAACTCCTTTATCAAAAAGTTCTTTTTGACGATTGTATATTTTTTTCTGAGTTTCCAAGTCAATCTTAGCACTTTGTACGCCATTTCTAGAAGCTTGTAAATTGTTGATACTCGGTATTACTTTAATACGCGCAATTTTATCGCCAGTTTTTACAAAATCACCAGCTTCCACATAAATTTCTTGAATTACACCAGAAATATTTGGACGAATAGATACTTCTTCATCAGGAACTACACTGCCGGTGGCAATAGTGCTCAATGTGATGGTTTCGGTAGTAGCTTGTTTTGTATTATATACGACAGAACTTTTTTGATTTTTTTTCCAAAAATAGACTAGTGATGCAGTAAACACTACTACAATAAAAACTAGTATAGCAACGGTTGTAGATTTTTTCATTTAAGTAATTGTGTTAATTTATTCGTTTCGTAAAGCTTCAATTGGTTTTATTTTTATGGCTGTCTGGGCAGGAATTAAACCTGCTAGCAACCCACATATGGTAAGTATAAAAAGGGCTACGGCAATATTTATGAGGCTAACTGAAGGGTTAGCAAACATCATGTCTGGATTATCGATTTTATCTAAAATTAAATTTAAAATTGAAATTAAAAATGTGGCAAAACTTACCCCAGCCATGCCCGAAATAATGGTAAGGAATAGCGATTCAATAAGCACCTGACTTCGAATATTACCAGGTGTGGCGCCTAGGGCTCTTCGAACTCCAATTTCTTTAGTCCTTTCTTTTATAACAATTAGCATAATATTACTGATACCAATAATGCCTGAAATAAGAATTAAAAACCCAACAAAATAAGCTACTCCTGTTAGGGCAATAAATAAACCTGATACTTTTTTAAACATTTCAAATAAATCAAAATTTCCTATAGCTCTTTTATCTTCAGGGTGAATGTCATGTCTTTTTCTAAGTAAAGCCATAATAGGCTCTTTTAATGAAGAAATGGTGTGGTTTTCATCGGCAGTAATGGCAAAAAAACCAACTTTATTACCATTGTTAAAGGCTTGATCGTAAGTGGTGAAAGGGATGAAAATTTCTTTTTGTTTTTCAATTGCATCACCTCCGCCAGAAGAATTGTTTTTGTAAATCCCAACAACTTTAAAGCTAACGCCTTGGATTTTTATGTATTCTCCTAAAACTTTTTCTCCGTTTGTAAATAGTTCGTTTTTAACACCAATGCCTATAATAGCAACCTTTCGTTTTTTATCAATATCACTATAATTCATAAAACGGCCAGCTTGCATGCCAAGAGATTGTTGTGTCAATATTTCTGGGTAATCGCCATAAATACTATATGAACCCGAATTTAATTTATATTGTACACTATTAGAAGAACCGTAACCGCCCAACCTATTGCGGGGTGATACTGTTTTTAAGCCTTTAATATTTTTACGTAACGCATTGGCATCTTTTACATTAAATTGATATCTTCTGCCTTTAGGGAGACCTTTATATGATTTAGAAATACCTTGTGCCCAGACAAAAACAGTATTGGTTGCAGTCCCTTCAAAAGAGCGAAGTATTCCATTTTTTAAACCATTAGATGCAGCAAGTAATAGTACTAAAATAAAAATACCCCAAAATACTCCAAAAGCAGTAATTATTGTTCGGAATCCATTGGATCGAATAGATTCGATAATTTCTTTCCATAAATCTTTATTTAATAAACTACTATTCATCTCTTAATGCAATTATGGGTTTGATTTTTGAAGCATGTCTGGCAGGTAAATAACCGGCAATAGCACCCGAAATTATTAGTAAAACAACGGTAGTAACTGCGACCCCAAAGTTGACAGAGGGGTTTAATATAAATTCAGATTTAATTTGTGGTCCAGCAAATTGAAGGAGTAATAATGATAAAAACAAGCCAATAAATCCAGAAATGGTCGTTATAAAAATGGATTCGTGTAAAATCATTGCTATTATAGATTTTGGTTGCGCACCTAAGGCTTTACGAATACCTATTTCTTTGGTGCGTTCTTTAACTATAATAAGCATTATATTACTTACTCCAACAATACCAGCAATAAGTGTTAAAATTCCAATTCCCCAAAAGAATAAACTCATCATACGGTTGAGTATTATAAATTTTTTAGCCTCGTCAAGTGAGCTATGAGATTGAATGGCTTTTAAATCATCGGGATGAACGTTGTGTTTTTTTCTAAGATAGGTTTTGTATTGCGAAAGAAATTTTTCAGATTTTTCATTAGTCTCATCAAAGGTACTTTCTGGTGTTAAGGTAAAAAATAACTGTCCTACATTTTCTTTGGTGTTATATATTTGGGACATAGTAGTGTGCGGAATAAATAGCTTGGTATTATCCCTTTCGCCACCAGGATCACTGTACACACCAATGACTTTAAATTGAATTCCATTAGCCTGTATATATTCTCCAATTGCTTTTTCGTAATTCTTAAATAAATCAGTCGCAATTTGGTGACCAATACAAGTAACCTTAGCATTGTTTTTTAAATCATCTTCCGATATAAATCTTCCGGCATTTAAGGATGCATTTTCAATACCTAACATATCTGGCATGGCTCCAACCATTGCATATGATCCACTTTCTTTTTTATAAGTAGTAAGTGCCCCCCATCTTCTGTATCTCAATGTGGCTTCTGCAACATGATTTTTGTATCTTTTTTTAGCATAGTTAAAGTCGTCAAGTGTATAATCGATATTTCGGTTGGCATTTAAACCTTTGTATTCCATTGAGGTTGCTTGAGTCCATAATACGATTAATGAGGCAGAATCTTCTTCAAATTTGCTTTGAATACCGTTTTTCATACCGTTTCCAATACCCAGAAGAATGATAAGTATAAAAATTCCTGAACCTACAGAAAGTCCAGTCAAAAAAGTGCGAAGTTTGTTTTTTGATATAGCTTCAAAAATTTCCTCCCAACGTTCAATATCAAACATGAGCTTTTGCTATTACAGGTTCAATGTAAGTGTCATTTATAATAAGACCATCTTTTAGGTCTACAATTCGTTTTGTCATTTGAGCAATATCGGGCTCATGAGTAACAATAAGTATCGTTTTACCTTCGTCGTTTATGTTTTGAATGAGTTCCATTACTTCATAGGAAGTTTTGGTGTCTAAGGCTCCAGTGGGTTCATCGGCTAACAAAACTTTTGGGTCCGAGGCCAATGCTCGAGCAATAGCTACTCGTTGTTTTTGTCCTCCGGAAAGTTCATTGGGTAAGTGAGTAGCCCAATCAGCTAAACCTACTTTTTCAAGATAATGTAGGGCTTTTTCGTTGCGTTCTTTTCTATTTACACCTTGATAATAAAGAGGTAATGCTACATTATCAATAGCATTTTTGTAATTAATAAGGTTAAAAGACTGAAAAATAAAACCTAGAAATTTATTTCGGTATTCAGCGGCTACTTTTTCACTTAAGTTTTTAATAATGGTGTTATCCAAGGTATAAGTGCCTTTATCTGCTTCATCTAAGATGCCAATGATATTTAGTAAAGTAGATTTTCCAGAACCAGAGGAACCCATAATTGAAACTAATTCCCCTTCTTGGACGTTAAAATCAATTCCTTTGAGAACATGTAAAGAATTGCTGCCCATTTGATAAGATTTGTGTAAATCTTTAATTTCAATCATGAGTTCATTATTTAAGTTGGTTGTTTAATATTATCACTTTATGTGTATTACTAAACTAGTACACTACAAATAAAAGAATTATAATTTAATAATCAAACAGTTAATTGTGGTTTAATTCTTAAAAATATCTTAATTTTTTTACAACTATAGTTTTTTATTAATAGTCGGGAGATGTACTATTAGGTATAGTTATATAGTGTACACTGTACACGGGTAAATATATTTATATAACTGAATTGTAGGAGAGATGTGTCAATTTATTTGACACAAAAAATTAGAAAGGAATTATAGGAAGAATTTATTAACACTAGCAAAGGCAAAAATATTCCAAGCCATACTGCCAAGGTAGTTACTTATTCTTTTTGAAAACTTGGTAGCCAACAATAGCTACTAGGATATAAGGAATAACCATTAAAAAAGTAATACCATCATTAACACCTTCTGCTAGTTTTTTTCCTTCTTCACTTTCTAACACGGCTCTACACATAGCACATTGTGCCCAAGTGTTTGTTTTCGCGAAAAGCAAAAGAACTAAAAGGTTAATATATAGGTGTTTTTTTTTCATTAAGCAGGATAATATGGTGAAATCATAAGATATACAACTACTCCCGAAGCGGCTACATATAACCATAAAGGGAAGGTGTATTTAGCTATTTTTTTATGCTGTTCAAAGTTTTCATTTGATGCACGGACGTAGGTAATTAATACAAAGGGAATAACTACAATAGATAACAGTATGTGTGTTAGTAATAAAAAATAGTAAATATATGCGGTTGAACCGATAGCTAATTTTTCTGCAGCATCAACGATTCCATCATAATTAGTATCACCAAATTTAGTAGCATCAGCTGTAGCATGGTAGGCGACATATAGTAATAAAAAAAGAACTGAAAGCAACATGGCTGCTTTTATTAATTTTTCATGCATTATTCGATTTCCTTTTTTTATTTGAATAACAGCAAAAACTAATAATATTGAAGTAATGGCATTGGTAGAAGCGTAAATAGGAGGTAAAAAGCCTAAACGTTCTACTCCGGGAATGCGTATAGTAAATAAAGCAGCTACTGCCAATGGGATAACAATGGATAGGGTAACAATAATACGGTTTTGCTTTTTTTCGATAGTTGACTGCGTCATTATTCCTCTAGTAATTTTTGAATGTCTTTTGTTAAGATGCTTATCTGCTCTTCTTCGCCGTTATCAGCTACTTTTTCTTTTAAACTAACAGTGCCACGATAATAAATAATAGGATTTCCATGTGCGTCATAACGTGAACGGATATAGCCTTGTTTATCTACTAAAGCAAAATAACCAGAATGTTCAAAGCCGCCAGGAACATTTGGGTTTTGTTCGGCAAATAGATTAAATGAATTTTTAGCTAATTTATAAATTTGTGCTCGGTCTCCGGTTAAAAAATGCCAATTAGGGTTGATTACTTTGTTGGCTTCTGCATATTTTTTTAGTCGAGTTGGAGTGTCGTATTTTGGATTTATGGTAAAGGAGGCTATAGCAAAATTGTCGTTAGTTTTAAAAGTGTTTTGTAAATGCACTAAATTGTTAGTCATTTTTGGACATATAGTAGGGCAACTTACAAAAAAGAAATCAACCACGGTTACTTTGCCTTTATAGTCATGTTGAGTAATTAATAAACTATCTTGGTTTTGTAGTGCAAAGGCAGGAATCTTCTTCTTATTGCCATTAATTATTATATAGCTTAGTTTTTCATTAGTCAATTTATTATCGGCACTCATTCGGCTATTGCTTACAATTTGAGTGTCCTTAATCCGGTTTACAATTCGAGGGACAAAAATGATTCCGAAAAGAAGAAGAATAAATGATATGCCTACGTATGAATATTTTTTCATTTTTTTATTCCGAAATTTTAGTTTTTGAATCGTTATATTTCTTCAGCGCTAAGCGATATTCTGCTAAAATTACTTTAACATCGTCTTTCATTTTTCCATTAATTTCGGAAACTGATCCAGAATTATAGCCATATAATTTACCCACTTCCTCGTCATCATCTCGACCACGCAGAGCACCATTTTTGTCAATGATAAATATTTGAGGTGTATGCAAATAAGCATCAAGGGCGTATGGCGAATTTAATGTTTTAAAAAATGATCTAATTTCTGAAGGTTCAGCATAAATAAACTTCCATTTGTGTGTGTCGGTTAAGCCATCAAGTTCTGCCATGGTTTTAGCTACATCGTTTTGCGTTCCATTGGGCATAAGCATAAGCATCTGAAAATCTGAAAAATTATGGAAGTAATTGTATATTTTTTGATTTATATTAAAGATATTTCCTTTGGTTACTTCTAGATTATTACCCATAAAACCAAGAATGCTAATATGATTTTTAAAGGAAATACTATCGGATGTTTTAACCAAATTAGTGATATCCCCAATTTGAGGTTCTAAAACAGGGAGTTTAGAAAAATGATTAACCCCAGAAGCAAAAAATAAATAAGCTACTAATGGTAAAATAAAAAGAACTCCTAATACTACTGTTTTTTTCATTTATTGTTCTTTAATCCACGTTGTGGAATTATTTTTTAAGTTTAGACTAAAACGGGTAAAAACTTAATTAACTTTATAGAGTTGTTAAGTGTAATAGCTTAATTGTAACATGCTTTTATAAATTTTTACAATATCATCCTTAACTAAAAGTTGAATGCAAAGGTACTAAGCAAAGCTTACTTTATCCAATAGAATTGCTAAAATATAATAGAAATATAGTTCTTGTTTTTAATAATTTTTAACAGTTTAAGTTGTATTTGAGGGAATTAAATCCATAGAAATAATCGATGATTCGGGTTAAATCAAAAAGGTTTCATAAATTCGCAGCAAAATTGTAAACAGTATATAATGTCAATTAAAATTTTCGGACATAAATCTCCGGATACAGATGCTACCGCGTCAGCTTTAGTGTGGGCTTGGTATTTAAATGAAAAAGGAGTTGAAGCAGAGGCTTATGTATTAGGTACTCCTAACACAGAAACTTTATTTGTATTGAAACATTGGGGGGTTGATCTTCCAGAACTATTAAGTTCAGTTTCAAAGGATGATAAAGTGATTATTGTAGATACAAATAACCCTAAGGAGCTTTTTGATAATATTAATAAGACTCAGATTATTCAGATTATAGATCATCATAAATTGGTTGGAGGAATACAAACACCTGGACCTATTGATATTTGTATAAAACCTTTGGCATCATGTGCGTCGGTTATGTATACGATGATGACTGCGGATGATATTGAAAAGATGCCTAAAGCTATCAAAGGTTTAATGCTTTCATGTGTGCTATCTGATACTTTAGAGTTTCGAAGTCCTACTACAACAGATAAAGATAGAGAGATTGCTCAATTTTTAGCAGATCAATTAGGGATTGATATGCAAGCTTATGCTATACAAATGTTTGAAGCAAAATCGGATGTATCTCATTTTTCTGATGAAGATTTGATAAAAATGGATAGTAAAAAGTATGAAGTAAATGGTAAAAAATACCGCATATCAGTATTGGAAACTACGGCGCCTAATATAGTTTTAGATCGTAAAGAAAGTATTTTAAGAACAATAGAAACGGTTAAAGAAAGTGAAGAACTGGATGAAGTTTTACTTTTTGTAATTGATATTTTAAATGAAGAGGCTACATTTTTTGTGCCTAATGAATCGGTAAAGACTATTGCTGAAAATTCATTTAAAGCAGCTCCAACATCGGAACTGGTAGTGTTACCAGGAGTTGTATCTAGAAAAAAACAAATTATACCTGCTTTGTAAGGTTAAAAATGCTTCTAAAAACAGAAAAGTTCTCAGCTATTATTTTATGTTGAGAACTTTTTTATTACACTTTATCTGTTAAAAGAAAAAACCGAAGGATCCTGTAATTCCAAAATTACGTGCATCGGGATTGTTTTTGTAATTTCCACGAAAGTTAAAATCGATACGGATTAGTTTAAATATATTACCAATACCTAAACTGTATTCGTAATATGGGGTTGAAGAAGGAGCTAGTAAGTTTCTGCCCGAATTGTCAATGGCTCTGTTTTCGTCGGTAATACTACCTGAAATGGTTCTAAATGAAACTAATTCTCTTAAATTAAGTTTTTTTAGTAATGGGATTCTTGAAAAAATACGTCCCCCAAAATTATGTTCTAAATGTAATGAGCTATAGGTGTCAGTAGCAAATTCATAAAAATTTAGCATTGGAAAAGTATTATAGATAGAAAAAACAGATTGGTTTCCAGGAACAATGCTTAATAAACCTAAAGGTATAGTTCCGAAAGTTTTTCCTAATTCAATAGTGCTTCTTAACTTTCCAAAACCGCCTATATTAAAAGGTTGTTTGTAAAATAGTTGCACTTTTTCATAATCAAAATCACTATCTAAAACTCCTTTTATTCCTTTGTTGAATTCAATAAATAAAACAGGGTGACTACCTTTGTTTACTTTAAAGCGATCCACTCCATAACCAGTTGTTTTTTTTCTGGGAGTATAAGTGATTCTTGTTCCAACCTCTAACTGTTTGATAGATTCTTTTGTGTTTGTAAATGAATTATCTGTAAAATAGCTTAAGCTAAATAAATTTGGGTCTGCTGGTTTTAATGTTCGGTAGGAACTGTTAAGTGAGACAACAAAGTTTTTTACAGGTTCGCATTCTAAATTAATTGAAGTTAAGTTAATATTGGTAAGTGTTTGATTATCGCCTACTCCAAAAAGGGTGTTTGAGGCAAAACTTCGTCCTTGTATATCATTAGTGTTTGTTAAACTAGCGCCTAGCTGTTCTACATCGCGTCTATTGCCAAAGGTTAATTTTAAACGATTCTTTTTGTTCAATAGAAATTTTGCTGCAATACTGTATTTAAATTTATTGTCATTAAATCCATAGGCAGTATATCCTTGTAAGCGCCATAAATCGTTAGGACCAGTATAAGTTCTGCCTCCTAAACGTAAACGAAAACCTTCGATGTCGTTAAAACCGATAGTAGAAAAAACAGGACCGTATTCAACTTTGCCTAAATTGATGTAGCCACTGGCTAAAATTTCGCTAATAGTATATAAGTTTTTAAAAGCTTTTACTTGTTTTAAGGTGTCAAGCATTCCATATACTTGGCGTTCATTTTTATTCAAGCTTTCAAGTCTGTTTTCTTTCCAAAAATTATCGTCACGGTGGTATGCATCAAATGTGGATGGGTTGACTTCTCTCTTATAAAATTTTTCCTCTTTAGCATCATCAAATTTATAGGAGTCATATAACGAGGTTCGTTTTCCGTAAAGTCCTCTTGATGACTCTTTTTTGTTTAGTGTAAAGTCTGTTTGAAAATAATCTCGAGTAATTAAAAATAAGGAGTCGTTTAATACATCGTACTCTTGTTCAATATAAAGTTCTTTTACCCAGTTAATGTTAGCACTTTTAGTAGCTTCCATATTGATATCCTTAATGGCCCAAGTGGTATCGTTTACCCAAAAATCACCCTTAAAAGTAAGTTCGTTTTTCCTACGTGGGTAGTACACAATATTATAACACCATTTGTTGTCAATATAGGCACTGTCAGTTAAGGCATAGTTATACACATTTATACCAGTTCTGGAAAGGGGGCTGGTAAAACTTTTATCGTAAAGCTTAATGTAATTATCGTACACATCATAGGTGGTATATAAATCTTTAACAAAAGCAATAAGAGATTGGTTGTTGCTAAAACCAGAATTTTTATTTCCTAATAATTCTGTTTTTTCTTTGTTTAAAAGGTTATCACCATATACTTTGGAAACAGACTCATTAATAAAAATAGGTAAAAAGGTTTTACCCGAAATACGTGATGTATCTTGATAATTAAAAATAAACTGCATTCCCTTGAACATGCGATTATTTATTAAGGTACTGTCAATATTATTTAGATCAAATTCAAGTTTTTCATACTTATTGTATGCATATTGTTTAAATTGTTTCACTCCATTTTTTCGTTTATGAGCCCAAATTTTTCGAAGAATATCAATAGCTGGATTGTTTTTTTTTGATTGTTTTCCAGTAACAATATGCACTGTGTTTAAAGAGCTAGTTTCCTCTTCCACTTTAGCAATTAACTTATAGTTAGCACCTTTGTTTAATGCAATAGTGGTGGTTTTATAACCAATAAATGAAATAATAAGTGAAGGATGATAGGTTTCGTCTTCTAAATAAAAGCTACCATCTTCATTCGTTACCGTTCCAATAATAGTCCCTGGAAAATAGACATTAGCGTAAGGGACAGGTTTATTATTTTGGTCAACAACTTTTCCGCTAGCCTTTACTTGGCCTAATAAATTAGTTGAGGTAACAAGAAGTAAAAAAAGCTGGAATAATAGGGAGTGTTTCAAAAAATGCAAACTCATATACTTATTAGTTCTGTATTCTAAAATTTTGGCAAATATATTTTAGTTTATTTAATAATAACTAGTTATTATGTTTTTTAACCTTAATTACACGTTGTAATTTATTTTTGAGTGGTTTAAATGAATGTTTTAACCTAGATTATGCACTAGAATTTTGCAATGAGGTATTAAAGCACAATAAAAACAAGTACTTTCTCAATTTCAGCATAGCACCGCTATGGTTAAATTGAAAAGTGCAACAAAGTGTTTGTTTTTGAAGTGATTTCATAACGTAATAAATTTTCTAATGCATAATTTGGGTTTAACTACCTGTTATTAATTATTTGTTGGAATCAGTTTGTTCTAAAACAACATTAAGATCAAAAACCCTAAAATTTTGTGAACATTTGTTTTTAGAAAGAAAAGAAAATAAAAAAGCCCTCTTTTTAAAAGAAGGCTTTTGTTATAATTTAAAAAAAGAAATTATTTATACATTACTTTTTTTACCGCTTTAATAACATCTTCATTATTTGGTAGCCATTCGGCTAATAGTGTAGGCGAGTATGGTGCGGGAGTGTCCGCAGTATTTATTTTAATTACTGGCGCATCTAAGTAGTCAAAACAATTTTGTTGTACTTGGTATGTGATTTCAGAAGCAATATTAGCTAATGGCCAAGCCTCTTCTAATATTATAAGTCTATTTGTTTTTTTAACAGATTTGTAAATTGCTTCTAAATCTAAAGGACGTACGGTACGTAAATCAATAATTTCACATGAAATCCCTTCTTTAGCTAACTTATCAGCAGCAACGTATGCTTCCTTTATTATTTTTCCAAAAGAAACTATAGTTACATCAGTTCCTTCTCTTTTTAAATCCGCTACACCAATTGGTAATACGTATTCCCCCTCTGGAACTTCACCTTTATCACCATACATTTGCTCACTTTCCATAAAAATAACAGGATCATTATCACGGATAGCAGCTTTTAATAAACCTTTAGCATCGTATGGGTTTGACGGTACAATAACTTTTAAACCAGGGGTGTTGGCAAACCAATTTTCAAAAGCTTGCGAATGCGTAGCTCCTAATTGACCAGCAGAAGCTGTTGGTCCTCTGAAAACTATAGGACAAGGAAATTGTCCACCAGACATTTGACGAATTTTAGCAGCGTTGTTAATAATTTGATCAATACCAACTAATGAAAAGTTAAATGTCATGTATTCAACAATAGGGCGATTGCCATTCATGGCACTACCTACAGCGATACCAGCAAAACCAAGTTCAGCAATTGGAGTATCAATTACACGTTTTGCTCCAAACTCGTCTAACATTCCTTTACTAGCCTTGTAAGCACCGTTATATTCTGCTACTTCTTCACCCATTAAATAAATAGACTCGTCTCTGCGCATCTCTTCAGACATGGCTTCACAAATAGCTTCTCTAAATTGTATTGTTTTCATGTAAGTTTAAAAATTTTAGCATTTCATAAAATGAACACTAGTTTTAGTTACTCTAGCGCAAAAATAGTAAAACAACTATGTAAGGGCAAGTCGCAGAGGGTGAATCTGAAAATATTTTTTTAGGAGTTAGAAGTGTTAAAATTCGCAAAAATACTATGCATGCATAGTATTTTTGCGAATTAATTTGTAACTTCGTTTATATATAAGAAAAGAGTAGTAAAATCAATGATTTAATGATAAATTGTTGAATTATTTTCTAAAATTTTGAGACATTATATATGCTTACTTTTGGAATATTAAATGAATTCTTATACAAATTTAAAATGTACTAATTTAAAATACTTACTGTGAAAATATTAGTTTGCATAAGTCATGTGCCAGACACGACTTCAAAAATCAATTTTACTGAGGGAGATATCAAATTTGATACAAATGGAGTATCCTTTATAATCAATCCGAATGATGAGTTTGGATTAACTCGTGCCATGTGGTTTAAGGAAAAACAAGGCGCTAGTGTTGATGTAGTTAACGTTGGAGGTCCAGAAACAGAGCCTACCATCAGAAAATGTTTAGCAATAGGTGCGGATAATGCTATCCGTATTAATGCAAACCCTAGTGATAGTTTGTTTGTTGCTCAAGAATTAGCAGCGGTAACAAAAAATGGAGGTTATGATTTGATTATAGCAGGTCGTGAGTCTATTGATTATAATGGAGGTGTAGTGCCAGGAATGTTGGCCGCTTTATTGGATGCTAATTTTATAAATACGTGTATTAGTTTAGAAGTTGATGGTAATTCGGCTACAGCTATACGCGAAATTGATGGAGGAAAAGAAACTATAAAAGCAGCTTTACCTTTAGTAATAGGTGGACAAAAAGGTTTGGTTGAAGAGAGTGATTTAAGAATTCCGAATATGAGAGGAATTATGATGGCTCGAAAAAAGCCACTTAGTGTTGTAGAGCCTACGGGTAGTGTAAGTCAATCAGAACCGGTTTCATTTTCTAAACCAGCTCCAAAAGGAAGTGTAACTTTAGTGCCAGCTGATAATTTAGATGAGCTGATTAGCTTGTTGCATAATGAAGCTAAAGTAATTTAATTGTAATTTTTGTCAAACAAAATATACTGAATCATTCAGTATTTAAAATATAAAAGTATGTCAGTTTTAATATATGCCGAAAGTGATAATGGAAGCTTACGTAAAGGGGTTTTTGAAGTAGCATCATATGCTAAAGGAGTAGCTGATGCATTAGGAACCACTGTAACAGCTGTTACTATAAATGTTGATGATGTAGCTGTTTTGGGGAATTATGGTGTTTCAAAAGTGCTTCAAGTATCAGATGATACCTTAACAAAGTTTCAAGCAAAAGCTTACTCAAGTGTTATTGAGCAGGCAGCTAAAGCAGAAGGTAGTCAGGTAGTTGTTTTAAGTTCTTCCACCAATAGTAAATATGCAGCACCTTTATTAGGAGTAGCATTAAATGCGGCAGTAGCCTCAAATGTAGTGGGGTTACCAAAATCAACAAGTCCTTTTGTGGTTGAGCGTACGGCTTTTACTAATAAAGCGTTTCAGGATACGCAATTAAATTCAGCTATTAAAGTAATTTGTGTTTCTAGCAATGCTTATGGTTTAAAAGAGGCTAATGTTACGGCTACAACTGAAGTTTTTTCGCCTAGTGTAGATGGAGGAAGTTTAGAAGTTGTTAGTATTGATAAAGCTACTGATAAAGTAAGTATAGCTGATGCTGAAGTGGTAGTGTCCGGCGGACGTGGATTAAAAGGTCCAGAAAATTGGCATTTAATTGAAGAATTAGCAGATGTTTTAGGAGCTGCCACAGCATGTTCAAAACCTGTAAGTGATATGGGGTGGAGGCCACATTCGGAACACGTTGGACAAACAGGGAAACCGGTAGCTACAAATTTGTATATAGCGGTAGGTATTTCTGGAGCTATTCAACATTTGGCTGGTATTAATGCTAGTAAGGTAAAAGTAGTTGTAAACACAGATCCAGAAGCTCCATTTTTTAAAGCAGCAGATTATGGTGTAGTAGGAGATGCTTTTGAGGTAATACCACAATTAATTGAAAAGTTAAAAGTTTTTAAATCAGCTAATTAAATTGGTTATTTTGATTTCTTAGTGAAGCAGAAACAACATATTTAATGTTTGTCAAAAGCATAGTGTTAAAAAAAACTGTGTATAATTGTCTAATGTGTTGATTTTGTATAATATGAATTGAATTTAAAGCAGTTTAGTTTTTTTTAAGATGATAAAATCAAACTTTTAGTACAGTAACCGTATAAAACTTCATTTTTTATACGGTTTTTTCTTTCTTAAATAGAAAAATTATGCCGAATTTAGCTTAACATTGTTATCAATATATGAGTTTAGTACGTTTAAATATTAGAGGGATTTCTTACAGTCAGACCCAAAATGGAGCTTATGCACTTATTTTAAGTGAAATGGAAGGGGAGCGGAAATTGCCTATTGTAATCGGTGCTTTTGAAGCACAATCCATTGCTATTGCTTTAGAAAAAGAAATAAGACCTCCTAGACCTTTGACGCATGATTTGTTTAAAAATTTTGCAGATAGGTTTGATGTAATAGTTAAGCAAGTGATTATTCATAAGCTTGTTGATGGTGTTTTTTATTCCAGTATAATATGTGAGCGTGATGGTATTGAAGAGATTATTGATGCCCGAACTAGTGATGCTATTGCCTTAGCTTTGCGTTTTAAAGCACCTATTTTTACATATAAAAATATATTAGATCAAGCAGGGATTTATTTAAAGCAACAATCCGATGGAGAGTTTTTGTCAGAAAATGTAGAAGGACCATCGGAAACAGTTGAAGACACAAGTTCGGTAGGTATAGTGTCATCATCTGCTGATTTTAAGAATTTAACGGTTGATGAGCTTTATAAACTATTAGATAAGGCAGTATCGGATGAAGACTACGAAAAAGCAGCACGACTTCGTGATGAAATATCAAATAGAAATTAGCAGTCATTGACTGCTTTTTTTTGATACAATGTTTACAAAATTGTTAATCTTATTTATTTTTTTAAGTAAACTATAATTGCCTATTTAATATTTTTGGCCTTATAAAAATGTCATCTTATTTTTATAAATGAAATGATAAACATACACCTCATAAAATGAAGCAATATTTAGACTTAGTAAAGCATGTAATGGACAATGGTGCAGTAAAAGGAGATCGTACGGGAACCGGAACACGTAGTGTTTTTGGTTACCAAATGCGTTTTGATTTATCAGAAGGCTTTCCTATGGTAACCACCAAAAAAGTACATTTTAAGTCTGTTGTATATGAATTGCTTTGGTTTTTAAAAGGAGATACAAACATAAAGTATTTATCTGATCATGGAGTGCGTATTTGGAATGAATGGGCTGATGAAAATGGGAATTTAGGACCTGTTTACGGTCATCAATGGCGTAATTGGAATAATGAAGAAATTGATCAAATTAAAGAAATTATAGCTACGCTAAAAAAGAATCCAAATAGTCGTAGGATGTTAGTTTCTGCCTGGAACCCATCCGTAATGCCAGATACCTCGGTATCATTTTCTGAAAATGTTGCTAACGGAAAAGCAGCTTTACCGCCTTGTCATGCCTTTTTTCAGTTTTATGTAGCTGATGGGAAATTGTCATGTCAATTATATCAGCGTAGTGCCGATATATTTTTGGGAGTACCATTTAATATAGCTTCATATGCACTTTTAACAGAAATGATGGCTCAAGTTTGTGGTTATAAAGCAGGAGAGTTTATTCATACTTTTGGTGACGCGCACATATATAATGATCATGTGGAACAATTGGAATTACAACTTTCAAGATCGCCTAAACCATTGCCTAAAATAAAAATGAATCCTAAAAAAACAGATCTATTTGATTTTACGTTCGAAGATTTTGAGCTTGTAGGTTATGAGCACCACCCACATATTAAAGGTAAAGTTTCGGTATAATGAAACATTCTACTTTTGTGATACTCATTTTTTTTACGCTACAAATGCTATTTGGTAGTGCTAAGAATACTTATTGGGATGCTCAAGTTGTTGAACAAAAAATAACGCCAAAATTAGCATTAGCATCAAAATTAGAATTAAAAAAACTGCATACCTTTAAAAAGAAATTGTCTGCTAAAAATATAAAGCAAAAATTATATTTAGATGAAGTTCGGCAATACACAAAAGATTCATTGCAAATATTGGCAGTTAAATTGGTCAGTATAAAAGAACTGGACCGAAAGCAATTACTTGACAAAGATATTTTATTAAATACAGCATATTATTTATTGCTTTTAGAGGAGTTAAAAGAAAGTGATATACAGTTTGAAGAATATGCTTTTTTGGAAAACAAGCTTGTCAAATATCAGATTACCAAAATTCAAAAAAAATATGCTTTGAGCAAAGGAATTAATTGGGTACTGTTATTGATTCTTGTAGGTTTATTGGTAAGGCTAGTTTTGAAAAAATCTTCAAATAAAGTAAATCCTGATTTGGTATTAAGTGTTCAAGAAAAAAAGGTTAAAGATTTTATTTTAGAAGGTAAAAGTAATAAAGAAATTGCCGAAGCTTTATTTGTAAGTTTGAATACTGTAAAAACCCATATTACCAACTTGTACCAAAAATTGGAAATATCAAACCGAAAGGAATTGATGTTGAAATTTAAAAATAGTACCCAGACTAGTACCTAATTCATCCCCCTATTTAAAAGGCTTTAATAAAGATTTGATTTTTTTTGAACAGAAATCAAATTTATGGGTATGGCTCTTTTAAGAATATTTTTTTTAGTAATTCTTAGTTTTCCGATGTATTGTTTTTCGCAGCAATTGGTAAGCCTCGAAGGGGAGGTTTATAGTAATTCAGGTGATTTAATAAATGAGGGAACAGTTATTTTAAAATCATTAGTTACTGGTGCAATGTATGTGAGGGAAATTGATGAGGGCATATTTTTGTTTTCAAAATTACCTTTAGAAACTTATGTAGTTACTATTAAAGTAAAAGACAGTAAACTTTATGAAGAAATATTTGTTTTAAATAAAAAAAAACAGGTAAAGATTATATTGGATAAAGTTAATGTAGCTTTAAAAGAGGTGGTAATTTCAACAAAAAAATCAACTTTTAAACAAAACGGAGCTAATGTATTGGCTGTTGTTAAAGGAAGCTTTTTAGAAAATGAAGCTTCGCTCAAGGATATTTTAATAAAAATGCCAAAAGTACAAGTAGATCCAGTCACGGAACAGATTACTTTGTTAGGTGAAGGAATTCCACTATTGTATTTAGATAATCAATTAATAAGTCAAGAGGAGCTAAGCAGTTTGTCTGTAGACGAAATTTTGAGTGTAGAATTGATAGAGAACCCAGTAGCTAAATATGAAGCTAATGGAAATAAAGTGCTTTTGTTTAAAACAAGAAAACAAAAACAAAACGGGAGTAGTGCAACCTTGTCCGAGAGTATATCGCGAAAACGTCGTTTTAGTAACTTGTTAAATGGTGCATTTAATTATAAAACAAGAACAACAAGTTTTAGAGTAAATACAGCATATAATCAATTGCAAATTTGGGAAGGAAATAAGTCTGTAAGTAGTGTTGACGGTGGAAGTTTGTTTTCAAGGCATCATACAAAAGGAACAACTAAAAGAGCTCAATTTATAGTTGGTTTTAATGGAAGTTTAAAAATAAATGAAACTGATTATGTAACCATAACTACTTTGAATAAATTACAAACTGAGCCTTTTAAATTGTTTTCAAATACAAATCATAGCACTAATAGTATTAAGCAAACCATTAATAGTATAAATGATCAAAATGGTTTTAGAAGATTTACAACTTCTAAATTGAGTTATTTTAATGAATTTACTGAAAATAAAAACTTGTTTTTAGGGATCCAATCAACATATTTTAAAACGCAAATTAACAGTCAAATTTTTAGTGATGTCAATAAAAAAACACTTGACTTATTTCAAAATAGATTATTTGAATTTGAGGTAGATGCTTTTGGGGTAAAATTAGATTATGAAGATAAAGAGAATGATCTATTTAATTACTTATTGGGAGGGCAAATTTCTAAAAACACGAATCATTCTTTTTTTAAAATTGATAAACAAAAAGATATAGAAAGCAAGTATAAAGAAGAAAGACATGCTATTTATTTTCAGATTGGCAAAAGTTATAGTAAATGGTATATTGATATAGGCGCAAGGTTAGAAAATACGATTACTTTAAATAATGATTTGAAAAAATCGAGAATAGGGTATTTTCCGAATGTTCAAGTAAAGTATACAATAAACGATCAAGATTATTTTAAACTAGATTATAAAAAAAGTATACAGCGACTTAATTTTTCTAATTTTAATGTAGGTAATGTTTTTATTCATCCTTTTCTAGAGTTTGTAAATAATCCAAATTTAATCCCAAGTCATTTAAATAACTTTAATGCAGAAATTCAATTGTTTAATTTTAATACAAAGTTAAGTTATTACCACAGGTTAAATCCAGTGTTCTTTGGATCTAGCTTTAATGATAAAAATCAAAAAATTGTTTATAGTTCTTTTAATATTAGCAAACAACAAGAAGTTTTTTTAGACATAAGAAAAGTATTTAAATATAAATTTTGGGATACATTTTCTTTGTTTAGTATAAGAGCAAGTCAAATTATAGATGATTGGGTTTTTAAGCAATTTTATTGGTATACCAACCATGATTTTAAACTGAATAGTAGAATAGCACTAAATTTAAATTTATGGGGAACATCAAGATCAAAAGAATATATTTTTATAACAAAACCACAACTGTCAATTAATGCTGGAATAAATTTAAAACCTTCAAAAAAATGGACTTTTGCTGTTCGTTTTAATGATATTCTTAAACAAACTGATTACCAAAATAGCTCAAGATTAAACGATTTTTCATCAAATACAGCTTTTTTTTCAGATAATCAAGGAGTAAATTTTACCATAAGATATTTTTTCGGAAGCTTAAAAAAGTTAGATACACTTAAATCAAAAGAAGTTGATGATAATTTAAAAAGAATTAACTAGCAATTGCGTTTAAGGTATTCTCAAGAGGGTGTAAGATTTTGTTTTCTATTTTTAGGATAGAAAATAAATTAACTTGTAGGTGTAAAACTGAAAATTTGATTACAATTCAATCACACTATTTTCGCTTCCTGCAAAATCATTCCACACATAATTATCAGCATTATCATCATTAACCCATGAATTGTCGACAAAATATTTAAATTGAAAAGAGTTTTGCACAGGTAAATTAATAGAGCCCTTAAAAGTGCCGTTTTTTAATTTTTTTAAAGGAAGCTGAGTAGTTTCCCAATTATTGAAATCACCTGCAACTGTAACGGATTTAGCTTCTTTTGCATTCCAAACAAAAGTAACTTTACACTCAGGTTTAGATTTTAAAAATTGTTTTGTTATAGACATACTTTTAATATT
Organism: uncultured Aquimarina sp.; assembly: GCA_947498765.1. Lineage (GTDB taxonomy): Bacteria > Bacteroidota > Bacteroidia > Flavobacteriales > Flavobacteriaceae > Aquimarina. The sequence continues at coordinate 17,735 of CANMLG010000005.1, read as the reverse complement.
AAATGTGTATTTAAATTTACAAAAAAATAGATTACTAGATATTGTTATCTATTTAATTTGCAATTAATTAACGGCAATATAAAAAACTTTAAATTATTTAAGGAGTAAATAATTTAAAACAGGTTTTAATAATAAAAGTGTAATAAATAACAGGCTTTATTAATTAAGTCTGTAAGTGTTTATTGGAAAAAATCATTGAATTTAGCTAAACTGTATGCTAAATTCAATGATTAAATAAGGAGGTTTTAATTAATGATAATTTTTTGAGTTTCTAAAATCGTAGTACCTTTTTGAAATAATAAATAATAAATACCCGAAGTATATTTGCTAACATCTATGGTTTGAGAAGTTGTTTTCTCTAAAGGTAGTTTAGCAATTTTTTTACCAATGGCATTGCATATAATAAGTTTGTTGGCTAAAGTTTTTCTGCCGATATTTTGTAGTGTTAAATATTGATTGGCTGGTATAGGGTAAACTTTAAAATTATTAGTAGTTAAAGTTATATCATTAACATTAAGGATGGTGGATTTCTCTGTTAAAATGGGATTTAAAGAACCAATACCTCTTGTGGCTTCCCAGAAATTATATAGCGATGGGTTTCCATCATCGCCTTTTCGAGTAAAAGATTCAATATCATTATCAAATTTTGTCCATTCGGAATCAGTTAGTGGAGTTGTGGTTATAACTACTGTAAGGATTTTAAATTCCTTTTGAGCGTTCAAATGTGTAGGGTTTCTTTTTCCAAGTTTGTTAATAAGAGCATCAGGGGTATAGGTTATTCTAGTATTGGCTTTAAAATCATAAGTTCCTTGTTTTGTGCCTCTAGAATATGAGGTGATATCTTGAAATAAATCAAAGGCTTCAACTTCTTCAACAGGGATCATCCCCATTAAATAAAGTTCTAATTGTGTATAGGGAACTGAGTTACCTCCATTAGCAAAATCACCAAAAACATCTACTGTATATGAGTTAGAGCCATTGCTAATCAATGAGCTTTGTGTAAAGCCACCTAATTGACCAGGAGTATTGCCTCCAGTAAATCCCCAATGTCCAAAAAAGGAACTAAAATCATTTGGATCGTCCGAAAACCCACGACGAGGACCAACAGTATCCAAGCCATAACTGGCCCAATTATGCATTAACTCATGTAAAAATGGGCCAAATAAAATGCTGTTTTTTCGAGTTAACTGGATTATTGATTTTAATCTGCCATTGGATCCATAAGCAGAAGTGTTATCAAATGTTCGAACTCCAATACCTTCTATTGCATTTGAAATGCTGGAGAGTTTACCAGCATAAGTAATACCTGTAGGGGTTTGGTCGGTATTTAAAATAAGAGTTATAAAATCAAAATCATCATTAACATTTTTTAAAACATCTTTAATTAATAGTTGTGATTTTACCCTATCTGCAAATTCATCATTTCCTGTCCATTGGTTAAATTGTGTATTACTCATCAAGAGAGAAACTACTCTATTGTTTTTGTGTATTTTATATGTGAAAGGTTGTGAGAAAGTTATGGTAGTGTACAATAAAATAAAAGTGGTTAAACTTTTATTTAAATAAGATTTTAAATTAGTTTTCATGAGTTTTAAAATTAGTGTTTGTGTTATTTTTTGAACTCTAATTTTATCTAAAAAGTATATTTTGTATTATTAATACTACCGTAAAAGTTAAAACAATTTGTAAATTGCAGTAGTATTTAGTGTGTTTTATTCCATAACAAAACGAAATTTATAAATAGCACTTTAAGTTGATTTTAATAAATTATTTCAAGTAAAATAGCTTATGTTTTCAAGTTTTAAGAAAAAAAATTCTACTATAGATTTAGAACAAAAAGAGCTTTTTGAACATGCTCAAGCCAGAATTAAAGAAAAGAGAGGTTTGTATAGGCATTTTATAGTGTTTTTAGTAGGTTGTATTTTTATGATTGTACTAAATTTAGGGCTTAATTTTGGTGTTGAATATAAATTTTTAGAGTTAGATTGGTTTGTTTTTGGGGTACTCGTTTGGTCTTTTTTCTTTTTAATACATTTTTTTAGAGTTATCTTTTTTAGCAAATTTATGGGTAAAGAATGGAAGGATAAACAACTAGAGCGTTTAGTGGCAAAACAGAAAGCTAAAATTGCTAAAATGGAACAAAAGTTGAATTTAGAAATTCCTAAAGATATAGTGTCTGAAAAAAGTATTTTGCTAGATAATACTGATTCAACAGATGCAGAAATACTACAATAAAACATGTTAATACTTATTGCGGCTGCAGCCGAAAATAATGCACTAGGAAAAGATAATGATTTGCTGTGGCATTTACCTAATGATTTTAAACGTTTTAAAAAATTAACTTCTGGACACCCTATCATAATGGGAAGAAAAACTTTTGAGTCATTACCAGGGATATTACCAAACAGAACGCATATTATAGTTACACGACAAGAAGACTATTTTAAAGAGGGTTGTTTAATTGCAAATTCATTAGAGGAAGCTATTAGGTTAACAAATAACGATGGTAAAGTTTTTATTATTGGAGGTGGCGAAATTTATAAGCAATCATTAGAAATAGCAGATAGTATTGAATTGACTAGAGTGCATGGGAATTTTGAAGCAGATACCTTTTTTCCTGAAATAGATCAAACCCAATGGGAGCTTGTTAATAAAGAATATCATGAAAAAGATGAAAGACATAATTATGCGTTTTCTTTTTTAACTTACAAAAAAAGAAATAATTTATAAGTTAATACGACTATAACATCTTATTTTAAACATTCATTATGAAAAAGTATAGCTTGTATTTTTTGTTATTTAATTTAGTTGTGTTAGCCTCATGTGGAAAACAAAAAGGCTTAAATGAGGTGAATAAAGAAATAGAAAACACTACTGAAAATGTTATTCCTCAAAGTGGTAGTGTAGAAAATGAAATACAGAAAACGACTAATACAACTAGTAATGTTGTAGTTGATTCAATTGATCAAATAAAAGAAATAAGTCAAGACATAGTTTCTGAACAAGATACAGATTCTAAGTTAGAAAGTAGTATGGAAGAGAATGCTGTTATAACAGATAAAGTTGATAATGCTGAAAAAATAATAGAGGAGGTTGAGGTTGCTAGTAAAATAGAAAAGCATGAAGAAGAGGAACTGATTGAAAAAACAGCTGCAATAAAAAAAGATGTAGAAGAGAAGATTAGTAAAAAAAATAATGTCGAAATAAAAACAAAAGCTTTAGATCATAAATTGTTTGATACTTTTTTACGTAAATATGTTTCTTCAGCAGGTGATGTTAACTATAAAATGATGAAGTCACATCAGATTGAATTAGAAAGTTATATTAATTTGTTGCAAAATAATTTTTTAGATAATAATTGGACACGGAATGAAAAACTAGCTTATTGGATTAATGCATACAATGCATTTACGCTTAAACTTATATTGGATAATTACCCTATAGCTAGTATAACAGATATTGCAGGAGGGAAGCCTTGGGATAAAAAGTGGATTGCCCTTGGTGGGAAAGTGTATTCGCTAAATCAGATTGAAAATGATATTATTCGCCCTCAATTTAAAGAGCCTCGTATTCATTTTGCGGTAAATTGTGCAGCTCAATCATGCCCTAAACTGGGGAATTTTGCTTATACGGCTAGTAATTTAAATAATAAATTGACCAGTCAGACCAAAGCATTTATTAATAGTTCAGAAAACGAAATAAATACAGAACATTTAAAAATTTCGAAAATATTTGAATGGTATAAAAGTGATTTTGGAGAGTTAATTTCTTTTTTTAATACATATTCTACTACCAAAATTAATGCTAACGCAAGTATTGAATACAATGAATATAATTGGAGTTTAAATGGTAAATAAGTTTGTTTTTTTAGAATTCAAGGCATAGTGATCCTAGTTTTAAGAATTAAACGCTAATAACTACATTTGTGTTTCAAAATTTATAAAAATGAAAGCATACGTTTTTCCAGGTCAAGGTGCCCAATTTGTAGGTATGGGAAAGGACCTTTATGATAACGCCCCAATTGCAAAAGAACTTTTTGATAAAGCTAATGAAATTTTAGGTTTTTCAATAACAGATATCATGTTCGAAGGAACGCCAGAACAATTGAAAGAAACTAAAGTTACACAACCAGCAATATTTTTACATTCGGTAATTTTAAGCAAGGTATTAGGTGATGATTTTAAACCTGATATGGTAGCGGGACACTCTTTAGGGGAGTTTTCAGCTTTGGTAGCCAATGGAGTGTTGTCTTTTGAAGATGGTTTAAAGTTGGTGTCTAAGCGTGCTTTAGCTATGCAAAAAGCCTGCGAAGTTTCGGCTTCAACAATGGCTGCAGTATTAGGCTTGGAGGATGAAGTTGTAGAGGCAGTTTGTGCAGAAATTGGAGCAGAAGTAGTGCCAGCTAATTACAATTGTCCAGGGCAATTAGTTATTTCTGGTGGAGTAGAAGCTATAACTAGAGCTTGTGAGATATTAAAAGAAAAAGGAGCGCGTAGAGCCTTAGTTTTGCCAGTAAGTGGAGGTTTTCATTCCCCATATATGGAGCCTGCAAAAACAGAATTAGCAGCAGCTATCGAGGCGACTACGTTTAATGAACCTACATGTCCTATATATCAAAATGTAACCACAACAGCGGTTACATCTTCTAAATCAATAAAAGAGAATTTAATAGCCCAATTAACAGCGCCTGTAAAATGGACGCAAAGTGTAAAACAAATGATTACAGATGGGGCTACTTCTTTTACCGAAGTTGGGCCAGGAAAAGTGTTACAAGGTTTAGTAAAAAAAATAGATAGAAGTGCTGAAACTTTTGGTGCAACTTTATAAAAATAGCTGTATAAAACCCCTAAAATGTATCGATAGGGTACATTTTAGGGGTTTTTCCCTTTGTCTCATTTCTAAGAGTTGTAGTTAATGTTATTTATAGAATCAAAGTATATAAATTACTAATTCTTTATTTTCTGGATAAGTCAATTCAGTTGATTTTTTAATAAATAGTAAAATTCATTTCTTTTCTGTAATCTGTGGGGGTTTTACCAGTATATTTTTTGAATACTTTATTAAAATGTGAAAAATTATTAAAGCCACATTCAAAACAAATTCCTTGTATGCTTTCTTGTTTTTCGGTGAGTAGTTTGGTGGCATGTACCAATCTATATTCGTTTACAAATTGGGTAAATGTTTTTCCTGTTACTTTTTTAAAATTTCTGCAAAAAGCAGGAGGTGTCATATTTACATAATTTGAAATCTCCTCAATGCTAATTTGGTTTTTAAAGTTTTTTTGAACGTAATTAAAGGTATTATTAATTCGACTGTTATCCTGTGCTTGTGCTTTTAAGACAAAGCCTTCTGCATTAAGTATTTCAAATTCTTTAGAGGCTTCAAGTTTATGAAGTATAAGCAATGAGTCTAATATGCGTTCAAAAGGGGATTTTGTATACATATTTTCAATAATAGCGCCAATTTCTTTTTTCGTTTTTCCATAAAAAACTAAACCTTGTTTGGCTCTATCTAGTAAGGTGTTAATAGGTTTCATTTCTGATACTTCAAAAAAATCTTTACCTAAATATTCGGGTAGCATTTGAATTACTGTTTCATTTCTGGTTTTTGAAAAACCATCAGTAAATCCGCAATGCGGTAAATTAGCACCAATACAAATTAAATCTCCACTTTGATAATAGGACACATGACTTCCAATTTGACGTTTGCCAGAGCCTTCATTTACATAAACAATTTCGATCTCTGGATGATAATGCCATATAGGTTGTTTGTTTTTATTTTCAATATTGAACCTTTTGTAAATTAGAGAATTACCAACATCAGGGGCAAGGTGTTCAAAACTGGGGTTATTATAATTAATTTTTTGTTTCATCAGGATTGATTTGTTTTCAAGAGTGTTAAATTGATGGCTATTGGTGTTATTTTCATATTAATAAGTTAATATAGCATAAATATAGGTAAATTATGATGATTTATCCTACTTGTTTTCGGAGGTATATTTGCAATGTAATTATTTGATAACAAATTAAATGAACACACTCATGAAAAAACTAGTTAAAGCAGGATTGTTAAGTGCAGCACTTTTAGCAACCGTAGTAGTTAGCGCAGCCGAAAAAATGAATGTAAAAGTTTTAGGAGCTAAAGCATTAAATATATCATTGACTGGAGTAGCGCAAGGTGAGTCTCTTTCTATAGTAGATAAGAGCGGAATTACATTATTTTCTGAAACGCTTGATCAAGCAGCTGTTTTAGAAAAAACTTTTGATTTAACTTATTTGCCAGAAGGAGTTTATTTTTTAGAATCAAATGAAGATAAAAAAATAAATGTAGCTCCTATACTTATAGCTAATAATAAAGTTTCTTTGATAAATGGAGGAGCTAAAGTATATAATGAGCCAAGAATTGTTGTAACGGATGCTGTGGCAAAAGTGATTTTAGATAACTCTTCAAAAGCGGATGTTGTTATTATAGTTAAGGATGCGGATGATGAAGAATTACTAAGGTCTGAAGTTTTAACGGCTGAAAATATTTATAAAAAATTTGATTTTTCAACTTTACCTAAAGGAAATAGTTATACCATAACAGTAAAGGAAGATGATTATTACTTTATTAAGGAAATTAATTTATAGTTAGTTGTTGTTTTATACACTGAATTAGTTGAAAGTAGCCTTCTTTTTTTAGAAGGCTATTTTTTTTATAAAGAACTAGTAGTATTAATTGTAATTATTATGATATAATTTTGTGAAGAAAATAGGATTAACCCTATTTTTGTCAAAAATAGCAATACATGGCAGGAAATAGTTTTGGAAAAGTATTTAAGTTGACTACTTTTGGTGAGTCTCACGGAGTGGCTATAGGTGGAGTGATTGATGGATGTCCGGCAGGAGTGGCTATAGATTTTGATGCCATACAGGCGGAGTTAGATCGTAGAAAACCAGGGCAATCAGCCATTGTTACCCAACGAAAAGAACCGGATACTGTCGAGTTTTTATCTGGTATTTTTGAAGGAATAACTACAGGAACTTCAATAGGTTTTGTAATTCGAAATGCCAATCAAAAATCAAAAGATTACTCGCACATAAAAGATTCATTTCGTCCTTCACACGCCGATTATACTTATTACAAAAAGTACGGAGATGTGCGTGATTATCGAGGAGGTGGACGTTCTTCAGCTCGTGAAACAGCATCTCGTGTAGTAGCAGGAGCTATAGCAAAGCAGGTGTTAAATGATGTTTCATTTAATGCTTATGTAACAGGAGTAGGTCATTTGAAATTAACTACACCTTATAATGAATTGGATTTTTCGGAAACAGAAGCTAATATTGTACGTTGTCCTGATCAAAATATGGCTGCAGAAATGGAAAGTTATATTAAGCAAATTAGAAAAGAAGGAGATACTGTTGGGGGAGTGGTTAGTTGTGTAATTAAAGGAGTTCCTGTTGGTTTAGGTGAACCTGTATTTGATCGTTTACATGCAGAATTAGGAAAAGCAATGTTGTCTATAAATGCAGTAAAGGGGTTTCAGTATGGAAGTGGTTTCGAAGGAGCAGCATTAAAAGGAAGTCAGCATAATGATTTATTTAATGAAGATGGTACGACAAAAACAAATTTATCTGGTGGAATCCAAGGGGGGATATCTAATGGAATGGATATTTATTTTGATGTAGCTTTTAAGCCTGTAGCAACCATTATGCAGGATCAAAATACAATAGATAAAGAAGGGAATATAGTGAAAATGCAAGGAAAAGGAAGGCATGACCCTTGTGTGGTGCCACGAGCTGTTCCCATTGTAGAAGCTATGGCAGCTTTAGTGATTGTGGATTATATGTTGCAAAATAGAGCAAGTCAAATCTAGATGTTATATTTTAATCAAGATGTAAAAAAAACTCGTAAAATTTATTTACGAGTTTTTTTATATTTTAATTTTCTGCTTTTTAAGAACTCAAAGCTTCGCTAAGTGCGGCTTTTTTATGTCGACTTACAGGAATCTGTTCTTGGTCAATTTCAATATTTCGGCTATTATAGCGTTCTACTTTCTTTAAATTTACAATATAAGACTTATGTACTCTAAGGAAGCGTTCAGTCGGTAATTGTGATTCAAATGACTTCATGGTGGCTAAAACAACTACTGGATCACTGTTATCCATTATTAATTTAACGTAATCACCTAAGGCTTCTACATATTTTAGATTATTTAAAAATATTTTTCGCTTTTTTAAATTGCTCTTTACAAAAATGTAATCTTCATTTTCGGCAGATTTACTGGTAGCAGCCATTTTTGTTTGGCTTAAGGCTTTTTCTACGGCAGCATTAAATCGGTCTCGTTTAAGTGGCTTACGTAAATAATCTATAGCATCGTAATCAAATGCTTTAAATGCGTATTTTGTTTTTCCAGTAACAAATATAGTTTTTGGTTTATTCTCTAAATCATCTAATAAATCAAAACCAGTTAGGATTGGCATTTCAATATCTAAAAACAATAAGTCAACAGGAATATCCAATAATCCATTTTTTGTTTCAATGGCGTTGTTCCACTCTGCTACTAGTTCTAAAGAGGAGTGTTCCTCTATAAGCTTAACTATAGCAAGGCGTTGCAACTTTGAATCGTCAACAATGGCACACTTCAGAATGGAGTTATCTTGCATATCTATCTAATTTTGTTATACAATACTAAATAATAAAATCCAATATCGCAAGAAAAAACGTGTTTTGTCGGAAAAATTTGAGTTTTGTCGATGTATATTTATCGATAAAAAGCACTTGTTTATTAATGTAAAAAGCTTACTTTTGCAGTCTTGAATTTAACAAATAAAATTATTTTTATGAATCATTATGAAACTGTTTTCATCTTGAATCCCGTTTTATCTGAAGAACAGATAAAGGAGACAGTTAAGAAGTATGAGGATCTTCTAACTGAGAGCGGAGCAAAGATGGTAGCTAAAGAAGACTGGGGTCTTAAAAAATTAGCTTATCCAATTCAACACAAAAAAAGTGGTTTTTACCATTTATTTGAGTACACTGTATCTGGAGAAACTATTAACAAACTTGAAATTCAATTTAGAAGAGACGAGAGAGTTATGCGTTACCTAACTGTAAGCTTAGATAAGCATGCAATATCTTGGGCAGAAAGAAGAAGAGTTAAACTTAAACAAAAAGCTTAGTTATGGCATCTATAGAACAACAAGCTAAAGGAAAAAAAGATGGAGAGATCAGGTATCTTACTCCATTGAACATTGATACGAATAAAGAAAAAAAGTATTGTCGTTTCCAAAAATCTGGAATCAAGTATGTTGATTATAAAGATCCAGATTGGTTATTAGGTTTTTTAAATGAGCAAGGTAAAATTTTACCAAGACGTTTAACGGGTACTTCTTTAAAGTACCAACGTAAGGTAAGTGTTGCAGTAAAAAGAGCTAGACATTTAGCTTTATTACCATATGTAGCTGACTTAATGAAATAATCGACCAAAACAATGGAACTTATATTAAAAAAAGACGTTGAGAATCTAGGATTCGCAGACGATATAGTAGAAGTTAAAAATGGTTACGGTCGTAACTTTTTAATTCCTCAAGGGTATGGAGTACTTGCTACCATTTCTGCTAAAAAAGTATTAGCAGAAAATTTAAAGCAACGTGCATTTAAAGAGCAAAAGTTAGTAGATGATGCACAAGCATTAGCCAATAAGCTTACTGGTCTTGAAATTAAAATTTCTTCAAAATCAGGTAATGCTGGTAAATTATTTGGATCTATTACTAATGCAGATGTGGCAGAAGCTTTAGCCAAAGAAGGAATTTCTATTGAAAAGAAATTTATTAGCGTTCCTGGTGGAGCAATTAAGCGTTTAGGATCTTATGAAGCTCCTGTGCGTTTTCACCGTAACGTAATTGCAAATGCTGCTTTTGAAGTTGTTGCTGAGAAAGCATAAGTATTTGATACAATAATAAAAAGGGCTGTCTTGTAAAAGACGGCCTTTTTTTATATTAACCAAAATACCGAAAAACAAGTAAAATGAAATATACTCGTTTATCTAAAGAACAATTAGAGGCTTTGCATCAAGAGTTTATTAACTTTTTAGCAACACAATCTATTACAGCCGATGAATGGGCTGATATAAAAATAAATAAACCAGAAGTTGCTGAAGAAGAAATTGATATTTTTAGTGATATGATTTGGGAAGGTGTTTTGAATAAAGTTGAATTTTTAGAACATTTTTCAAAAGATCAAATTCATTTATTTTTCCTTACGGAGGAAAAAATGCATTTAATAGCTATTAAAGTGAAAAATAAGGCTATTAATTTGTTAACAGATGAAGGTTATAAATGGCTACAGCAAAACTTGATGGATGATAGTGTGGCGTTTTTTAACGCTGCAAAGGATTATACGGAAGATAAAAATATAGATAAATTTAAAATTATTGAGCAAGGAGCTAATATTACCAAAGGTGATTTATATAGTTATTTTGCAAAATTATTGGATAACAAAAAGGATTCGTAGTACTATTGTGTCTGTAGGTTGGAGTGTGTGACCTGTAAATATTTTATCAACAAAAAGCCTCTATTTTAGTAAAATAGAGGCTTTTTGTTGTTTATGTGTGTTGAAAAAGTATTTAACTTTTCATAGTAACAATACGTTGTGGGAGTGGGGCGTCGTAATTAGCTTCGCCTAATGCTTCTACAATTTTTTGTCGTGTATCCCAATATACATCCCAATAATCTTCAGATGTAGAGTAAGGTAGTGCTAATAATTCAACGCCGTTAGGGCCTAAATTATTTACAGCTACTCTAGGAGCAGGATCATTCATAACTTTGTTATCTGCTTTAAGTACATTCATAACTACTTCTTTTGCTTTTTTAATATCAGTTCCGTATTGAATAGCAAAAGGCATATCAACTCGTAAATGTCCAATTGTGGTTAGGTTAGTAATTGCAGCTGCCGTGATAGATCCATTTGGTATAATTTCAGTTTTGTTTTGAAAAGTTTCTAAAATAGTAACAAACACCGAAATTTCTTTTACAAAACCTAGTTTTCCGTTGGTTTCAATTAAGTCGCCTACTTTAAAGGGTCTAAAAATAAGAAGCATAACACCAGCAGCCATATGTCCTAATGATCCGTTAAAGGCACCACCAATGGCTAAACCTACAGCTGCAAGTAAAGCAGCAAAAGTAGCAGTCGGTATCCCTACAATTCCAGCTATGGAAATAAATAATAGTACTTTTAGTAAAAAGCCAACAAGGGTAAGTAGAAAAGGTTTTAAAGTGCTATCAATTTTACTGGTATCAAAAGCTTTACGAACGGCTTTTAGAATAACTTTTATAATCCATAGTCCAATAATAAGTGCTACTATACCACCTACTATTTTAAGACCATATTGTGCAACGCCTTCTTGAAGTGAATTAAATAACCCGCTTAGTGAATTCATAACATCGCTACTAGTTTTGGTGACATTTTGGGTAATGCTCTCTTGCATAATAATTTTAATTTAAAATTTAAGTTCTTTTAAATTTCATAAAACTAATTGTAAGTCAGAATGTTTTGATGTTATTAATTGAAAATATTAGATGAAAGTACTGTTAAAGCCGTTAAAAATCTAAGAATAAACTTTTGATCTCGTTATTTGGGATTAGGCAGCTTTCTTTTTTACCAAACCATTTGTACCTGTTTTTGGCAATAAAATCATAAATCGGATCTCTCATTTTTTCAGGGAAAAATAGAAATATTCTTAGTAGAGAATAAATACCAGAAAGATCTTTTGATATTTCTAATGCAGCAGTAGATTTAAAATAATAAGCTTTTTTAGGGTCTATAAGAATTATGGAGTCTATGATTTTTGGATCAATATTTCGCTCGGCTAATAATTCCTTACCCAATTCACTTTGTAATGAGGCATAACGAAATTTTCGTTTTTTATCATGTTTAATCATAAATTGGATAGCGCCATTGCAAAGGTTGCAAACACCATCAAAAAGAATAATTTTTGTGTCTTTGGGGAGGCTATTATAATCCAAGTTCTGATCTTAAGTGGGTGAATTTATTAGAATTTTGATTCCAGTAAGGTAATAATTTTGTTGTAATTCGTTTGGCTATTGTTGGTTGGTGAGGTGTGATTTCTTCACTCCAATTTTCAATTATGTATGGAAACAGGTGTTGAAATGAGATTTTTAATGTGCGTTTTAATTCGGGGTATGTTAAAGTGAATATGTTTAGGGAGTCTTCTTTTTTGAGAGAAGCTGTGGCTTTGTAGCTTTGTGCTTTTTTGTGTTTTAGTCTTAAAAATTCAAACGAAGGAATGCAATTTATTTCACCCTCAGGTAAATGTTTGTCGCCATGCATTCGGATTAGATTCCATAATTCGTTTTCAAGAATGTTTTTTTGTAATGATAGTTTTTGGTCTCCCTCCGAAGCAAAGTATGATTTGATATCTATTTCAAAATTCTTTTTGTTGTTAAGTTGCATAAAAGTTTGACCACACCATTCTTGAATGCTAGCGGTAGTTTTAAGTGCATGCTTTTTTTCTCCCTTTAAGGGGAAAAAAGAACTTTGCATAATGCTGTAAGGGTATACACCTGTAGTAAATTTTTTAACGCTATTAAGTTTTAATACGGGAATATTGTTGGGGGATGTATTGTCGGCTTTTACTTGTTTTTTTGGTAAAAAATCTTCAGTTACATAAATAAGTGTGGCAGTTCCGTTACGCAATTCACCATACCTGTTTTGTGATAATTGGTAGGTTGATATTTCAGCTTTTCCTTGATACCAATAATTTTTAAAATCGGTATTTAATTCAATTAGCTTTGGTTTGTTTTTAGTAGTTTCCTGACAACTTAATAAGTTAATACTTAGTAAAAAACTCAAAGCAATATGGTTAAGTATTTTTTTCATGAGTATATAGTCAGGTGTTGGACTTTAGAATTGGTATATGTAAATTACGACTAGTTTAAGGTTTTGTCAAAGTAATTAACGTTTCGTAAACAATATGTGTAGGTAGTCCAACTACATTAAAATAACTGCCTTTAATTTTATCGATACCAATAAGTCCTATCCATTCTTGAATGCCATAAGCGCCGGCTTTGTCAATAGGATTGTATTTGGTAACATAATAGTCAATTTCTTCAATAGTTAGTTCTTTAAAATGAACTTTAGTGGTGAAATGTTTGGTTATTTGTTTGTTTTTGGTGGTAAAGCTAACAGAGGAAATAACATCATGCCAGTCATTACTTAAGCTGGCTATCATTAGTTTAGCGTGTTCTTCGGATTGTGGCTTACCAAGTGCATGGTGATTGTGCCAAACAATAGTGTCGCTAGTAATTAAAATATCGTTATGCTGTAAGCGTTGTTTAAAAGCAGCGGCTTTTAGTTCGGATAAATAATTGGTAATTTCTTCAGCTTTTAAATGATCTGGATAAACTTCGTCAACAGGTTGTAGTTGGATCTCAAAACCAATTTCGAGGTCTTTTAAAAATTGTTGTCGTCTGGGAGATCCAGAGGCAAGAATGATTTGGTGATTTTTTAGTTTTTCTTGAAGCATTTTGAGTCGAATTAAAAGGGTTACCTGTGGTGATAGGGTTCATTTTTTAAAATAGTAAAACCGCGGTATAATTGTTCAATTATAAACAAGCGTACCATTTGATGCGAAAAAGTCATTTTTGAAAGAGAAATTTTTCCATTGGCTCTTTTGTAGATAGTCTCGCTAAATCCATAAGGGCCGCCTATAACAAAAAATAAATTTTTGATGCCACTATTCATGTGTTTTTGAAGGTAATTGGAAAAATCCACTGAATTGAATTGTTTACCATTTTCGTCCAGCAGGATAAGTGTATCAGATGTGTTTATTTTTTTTAAAATAAGTTCACCTTCCTTTTCTTTTTGTTGAGTTTCGCTCAAGTTTTTAACTTTTTTTAAATCGGGAATGATTTCAAAATTGAACTTTATATAAAAACTGAGGCGTTTTTTATAGTCTTCAATTAATTGGATTAATTGAGGATTGTCGGTTTTTCCAATAGCTAATAATGTAATTGTCATTGAAACAAATTCAGATTACTTTGTACATTAGCAAAAATAACGATACCAAATGATAAGTAAGGAGCAATTTAACCATGAAATAGAATTAATCATTGCTAATGCCATTCGTGAAGACGTTGGTGATGGAGATCATAGTTCATTAGCATGTATACCAAAAGACACTCAAGGGAAGGCAAAACTATTGGTGAAAGACGAAGGAATTTTAGCAGGAGTGGAGTTTGCAAAACTAGTGTGTGCCTATGTAGATCCTGATCTAGATATTGAAGTGTTGATTCCCGACGGAAGCCCTGTTAAATATGGTGATATTGCTTTTTATATTTCGGGTAGTTCATTGTCTATTTTAAAAGCAGAGCGCTTGGTGTTAAATGCTATGCAGCGTATGAGTGCTATTGCAACAAAGACCAAGTTTTTTGTAGATTTGTTAAAAGGAACGAATACTAAAATTTTAGATACCAGAAAAACCACTCCAGGGATACGGGCGTTAGAAAAATGGGCAGTAACCATTGGTGGGGGTGAAAATCACCGTTTTGCATTATATGATATGATTATGCTTAAGGATAACCATATTGATTTTGCAGGTGGTATTACTCAGGCAATTGATCAAACAAAAAAGTACTTAAAAGAAACTGAACGTGATTTGAAAATAATTGTTGAAGCACGTGATTTAAATGAAATTAAAGAAATTTTAAAATCCGATGGTGTATATCGTATTTTAATTGATAACTTTAATTATGAAGATACGCGTGAAGCAGTTCGGTTAATAGGGGATACTTGTTTAACGGAGTCTAGTGGAGGTATTGACGAAAATACAATTCGAAAATATGCTGAGTGTGGTGTCGATTATATAAGTAGTGGTGCGTTAACGCATTCGGTGTATAATTTAGATTTAAGTTTAAAAGCAGTATGATTTGTCAATTAAATTAACAAAAACAATATTAAAAATACCAGGAGTGCTTTTTTTGACAAAAGTGCTTAAAAAAATCGTAATACCAGGTTTTGAAGGGCTTTCAATTTATGATTTGGTAAAAATGTATTTAAATGGAATAATAGAAGGGGCATTTAGTACTCGAGCTTCCGCTATATCATTTAGCGTTTTTACAGCTATTTTTCCTTTTTTGTTGTTTTTGCTGAATTTAATTTCTGTAATACCAATTGATGGATTTCAAGAGGAGTTTATAGTTTTTATAAATAGTTTATTGCCACCTCGTACATCAGATTTTTTTGATAGTATAATTAATGATATAGCAAATAAGCCAAGACCAGGTTTGTTATCTTCAACTTTTGTGCTTTCAATGGTATTTATGACTAATGGAATTAATGCTGTTTTTTCTGGATTTCAAAATTCATTTCATACTACAATAAGTCGTAATTTTTTAAAACAATATGGAGTAGCATTTTGGGTGGCAATAATTGTGGCATTGTTCTTGATATCTACGGTGTATATCATTTTATATTTCACATATTTAGTTACGGCTTATGAGCAATTCTTAATAGGTGATACTATATTCTGGTTAAAATTTGGAAGAGTAGGAATTTTCATTTTAATGATTTTTACAACTATGGCAACATTATTTTATTTTGGAACAAAAGAAGGGAAGATTACTCGTTTTTTTTCACCTGGAGCAGTGTTAACAACGGTTTTGATAATTGTGACTACATATTTATTCGGATTTTATATCGATAATTTTTCTCGTTATAACGAGTTATATGGCTCAATTGGTGCCTTATTAATTTTGATGTTTTATATTTGGATTAATGCAAATTTAGTTTTGTTAGGATATGAGCTTAATGCTAGTTTAAGAAATTTAAAAATGCAAACAGTTAATAATAATAATTAAGAAATTATGAAGAAAGTATTACTAGGATTAGTTGCTTTAATGATGTTGAATTCAACACTAGCGCAAACGGTAATAGGTGATGCAACATTGCCCAATAATAAAACTTATGAATCACATGAGTTAATATTAAACGGGGCTGGGTTACGAGAGAAATTGTGGTTTGATTTGTATGCGGCTGGTTTGTTTTTGGAAAAAAAGAATACCAATGCAAATTATATCTTGGAAGCAGATAAGCCAATGGCAATGCATTTGGTAATTTTGTCTGGATTACTTTCTAAAAAGAAAATGATAGGAGCTTTTAGAGATGGTTTTGAAAATACAAATGATGAGGCTACAATAAAAAAACTTCAAACTAAGATAGATAAATTTATTTCATTTCTTTATGAGGAAATTAGTGTAAGTGATCGTTATGATATTATTTACACTACCGAAAAAGGGAGTGAGTTATATAAAAACGGAAAATTATTAGGAACAATAGAAGGACTTGAATTTAAAAAGGCATTATTCAATATATGGCTTTCAAAGGACCCTGTTGATGATGATTTAAAAGATGATATGTTAGGAATTTAATATTTATTATCTTTGCAAGCTTAAATACCCAAATTTAAAACCCTAAATATGAAACAATTAATTTTTACTTTAGCATTTGTGTGTTCGATTGTAACGACTGTATTTGCGCAAATTCCTGTCGGAAGGACAGTTATGGAATACGAAGTAGACTATGAAGGTACTACTTTGAAAATGAATGGAGCAGGAGTGCGTTCAATGCTTTTTATAGAACTATATTCTGGAGGACTTTATTTACAAGAAAAAAGCAGTGATCCTATAGCTATTGCTTACGATGATGAAACTATGGCTATTCGAATCAAAATTACTTCAAAATTAATTAAGCGCGAAACTATGTTGAGTGCTATTGAAGAAGGTTTTGTGAAAGCGACTAGTGGAAAGACAGGTCCATTGAAAGATCGAATAGCAAAAATTAGAGAGTATTATGCTAAACCAATTAAAAAAGGAGATTTATTAGAGCTTGTTTACATAAAAGATAAAGGAGTTGTTTGTTATATGAACTCTAAAGAACTTGGAGTTGTAGAAGGACAAGATTTTAAATTTGCTTTATTTAAAATATGGTTAGGAGAAGATCCTGCTAGTGAAAATTTAAAAGAAGGAATGTTAGGAGATTACTAAACGTAATATAAATTGTGACGTCCTGAATAATCGTTACAAAGATTAATATACAAGTAAGGTAGTAATTTTAAGTTGCTACCTTACTTTTTTTATAGCTTTTTCTAGTTAACTTCTTTTGTTGATGCATTTGATTAGGTGTCAGCATTGAATTGGATAAATGTGGTCTAATTTCATTGTAAACTTCAATAGTATTTTTAATTAATTCTCTTTTGATTTCTATTGCCGTGTCATATTTATCGATCGCAAATTCTTGTTTAAGTATACCATTTATTCGTTCAGCTATAGCATTTTCATAAGGGTCATATTTCTCTGTCATACTTGTACAAATACCATTGTTTTTAAGTAATTTTTGATATTCGTTTGAACAATATTGTAAGCCCCTGTCTGAATGATGTATAATAGGTTCGTTTTTATATACCCTTCTAGAAATAGCCATTTCTAAAGCTCTTAGTGATCCATTTACATTTAAACTATTGGATACATCATATCCCATTATTTTTTTAGAATATGCATCTGTAACCAAAGCTAGATAACAAGGATTTTCTCTATTTCCTACATAAGTAATATCACTTACCCATACCTGTTCTGGTCTAATAAATTCAATATCTTTTATTTGATTTTTGTGCTTTCTAAATCTATGATGTGAGTCCGTAGTTACATGATAACTCCTTTTAGGTTGAATCAATAAATTAT
>CANMLG010000004.1 GCA_947498765.1 uncultured Aquimarina sp. | reverse complement strand
GCGCCGCTAGCGGGGTGCAAATATACAACGCTTTTCCTTTATAACAACTATCTTTTTTTGGGTTTTTTATTCTTTTGTTATTTATACCTATCCAAAGATCTTTTTTATGCGTTTTTCTTAAACTTTTTTGCTTTTTATTAACATATCTTCAACTAGATTTGAAGTGCTAGTTTTTTTTACTCTATATATACTACCCATTGACTATTCTTTTTTTGTGGTTTCTGTATACTATATATAATGACACTGTTTTTTAATACCTATATAATAGTATCTCCCTTAATTTTATACTAAGTCTTTTTTTTTTTTGCGTTAAGGATTGAACGGCTTGTTTGAGCTCCTTGGAGCCACAGCGTAAAGAGCGAGTAGTGAAAGCCTGACCCATTGGGGAACGCCATAAACCTAATTTTGATTATTCTATTGATGATATTAATTCGAAATGAATTGGTTTTTTCGATAAATACTTTTTTGTCAATTTATCTATTTTAGACCACACAAAACTTTCATCTTAAAAAAACACCGATAAATAGCTCAAAATTCAAGATTTTAGCTGATTTTTGATAAAATAACAAAAAAATGAAAGATTATACCTACCAAACACACTATGCCGAACAATAAAATACAAATAGCAGGAGTTACAATGTATTCAAAGGTGTTTTTAAACAAAAGCCTTATAACCAAATGACCTACTTTAACTATATTATCTTACTATGAATAGAGTATTTACGCATTATTTGTTTATACTGTTATTTTCATTTTATTTTATAACAGCAAACGCACAAACATATTCTGGTTACTTTACTGACAACTACAGTGGTATCCATTCTGTTCTTCACAACCCTGCTAATGCAGCTGATTCCCGATTAGAATATGATCTAAATATTGTTTCTGCCAATGCTAATTTTATAAATGACTATGCTTTTGGTACATTTTCTGAAATTATAACAGGAGACTACAATTTTAACACACAAGGTGAAGTTGTACCCGAAAACCCTAATACAATACAATTTAACACGAGTATTTTAGGTCCCTCATTACTTTATAGTATAAATCCTAAAAGTGCTATTGGTATTATGACACGAGTTCGTGTAGCTGGTAATGTCAACAATATAAAAGGGGACCTTATTCAATTATTTGACACTGGCCTTTCTGGAGGTACTCCTTTAAATGTTGATGGAAACAATGTGAATGCCACTCTTAGCGCTTGGAATGAACTTGGCTTTACATATAGCGCTGTTATAGCGGACAGAAAAAGACATTTTGTAAAAATTGGAGCTACTGCAAAACTAGTAAGTGGTCGTGCTTTTATGACCCTTACTTCTGACAATGCCACTGTAGAATTTGACCCAACTAATGACGAACTGGAAGGTAGAGGAACTGCTACTTATACTTTTAGCAACAGTTTAGACCGGAATATAAATGGTAAAGCTTACGAAAGTTTTGATGATTTTGACCTTAAAGCCTCAACATTAAATGTCGGTTTAGATTTAGGTCTTGTTTATGAATGGCGCCCTAATGAAAAAGAATATCATGCTGTTGACATTGATACTAATCGGGTTGGCATGCAACACAAAAATAAATACCGAGCCAAGTTAGGTATATCAATTACAGATATAGGATCATCAACTTATGAAAATGCTGTTTCAAATTTTTATGATCTAGACACGTCAATTGATAGAGAACTTGTCGAAAACGGAAGCCTTAATGGTAATATTGACGATGAACTTGATCCGGAAAAGAATTTAGTTAACAAAAAAATCGGCTTACCTACTGCTTTACACGCAAACTTAGATTACAAGATAAGAGAAAAAATATATGTTAACCTAAATGCAGATCTTTCTTTAGTTAATGAAACCGATCCGGATGCTAATCGTATTATAAATAATTACACCCTTACTCCTAGGTATGAGTCTAAATGGTTTGGAGTACACGTCCCTGTAAATTACCAAAAAATTAATGGACTTACTATTGGTGCTGGAATGAGGTTTGGCCCGTTATTTATTGGCTCAGGTACAGCAATTAGTAATATAATTTCGGATAAAACAGGATCTGCTAATTATTATGCAGGAATAAAACTACCTATTTATCATAAACCTTCTAAAGATTTTGACAACGATGGTGTTGCCAATAAAATTGATACTTGTAAAATGATAGCTGGGCTTATTGAAAATAAAGGCTGCCCTGGTCCTCCGCCAGAAGAACAAAATCAACTATCAAAGGTTAAAGATTCTGATGGGGATGGTACTGTTGACTATATTGACAAGTGCCCTTACACTCCTGGAAGCGTAAGTACTAATGGGTGTCCAGAAGATGATGTATTTATTTATAGTGAAGAAGCTGCTCAAGAAATTGAAAACGCACTTCAAATACACTCCGATGCTATTTCTTTTAAGTATGACAAAGCTTACCTGTTACCAGAAACACATGCCGTACTTGATAAAATTTTGGCATACATGAATAAGTATCCAACAACTAAATATATTATTGAAGGACATACTGACCCTATTGGTACTGAGGAATACAACTTTAACTTATCGCTATTAAGAGCTTTAAATGTAAAAAAATACTTTACTAATAAAGGAATTGACCAAGAGCGATTAGTAATTAAAGGCTACGGGGAAACAAGATATGAAAAGGGTAACAAGAGTAAAAACAGAAGGGCTGCAGTAATTTTAATAAAATAATACTACCTTGCAATGCTTTACGTTTACTAATTAACCTATTATTTTCTTTATGCGTAAATTAATTGCCCCTTTTGCCCTAGTGTTCTTTTATTCAATAATTAGTGCACAATCCTATATAGGTTTTGGTGCCGATAATTTTAATGGAGTCCATGGCGTTCTTTTCAACCCTGCTAATATTGCAGACTCAAGAACCAAAATTGATATTAACTTAGCATCCGCTAGTTTATTTGCTCTTAACAATTATTATGAAATAAATTATTGGAATTGGCTTACAAAAAGCGATAGTGATTTTGATGAACTATCTACCGTTAAAGGATTAGATAGAGACAATTTTGGTTTTGTGAATGCCGATGTACTCGGTCCATCTGTTATGGTTTCATTAAATGAAAAACACAGTATTGCCATAACAACTAGAGCTCGAAGTATCACCAATGCCAATGCTATTAATGGTGAAGTTATTAATTACTTTGATGAAGAAGGTTTAAGCAATAATTTACCACTTTTTGTAACAGATATAACTTCATCTGCGATTAGTAATAATTGGATCGAACTGGGCGCTACTTACGCAAGAGTATTAAAAAATACTAAAGTTCGATTTATGAAGGCCGGAATATCACTTAAATATTTATTTGGTATTGCAAGCACCAATGTAACACTCGATAATGTTTCCGCTTTGGGAGGAACTGATGATTTATTTTTTGTAGGAAATGGAGGTTATACCTATAGTGGCAGTATTGATGCAGGCGATAGAGATGGAATTCCTTTTTCTACTGGAGATGATTTTGACTTCAACCTAAGAACAAGAGGTATTGGCCTTGATTTAGGTTTTGTTTATGAATATAGACCGCGTCATCGCTCAAATGTTTCCAGAGACCACGTAAAGGAGCAATTAGTTGTTAGACACATCAGCACTTACAAATACAAACTAGGAGTTTCTATTTTAGATATCGGACAAATAACCTATGCATCGGTAAACAAAGCCTACACAGGGACTACTGTTAGCAAAGATGATTTACTAAATGGAAACTTTTTTGAGGATATTGAACCTCAATTTAACCCTGGAGGCCCCAGAATAGTTGACAACAAATTTAGCCTACCAACTCGATTGCGTGCCGAAA
This sequence comes from uncultured Aquimarina sp., assembly GCA_947498765.1. Classification (GTDB taxonomy): domain Bacteria; phylum Bacteroidota; class Bacteroidia; order Flavobacteriales; family Flavobacteriaceae; genus Aquimarina. Next base: position 159,363 of record CANMLG010000004.1, on the reverse strand, counting down.
TTGACTATAAAGTAAAAAATAAATTTTACGTCAATGCAGTAACAAATCTAACTCTAGTTTCTCGTGAAAACACACAAGCCAATAGGTCCGCTACCCAATTTTCAGTAAGTCCAAGGTATGAAACTAAATGGTTTAGTATGTATAGTCCAATTACTGTTTCCGTTTATGGCGGAGTACAATGGGGAGCTGGCTTTCGATTAGGGCCATTATTTATGGGATCTGGAAGTTTATTTAGTCGTGCCATTGACTCTGAAACTCGTGCATTTGACATTTATGCAGGTTTAAAAATCCCTATATATCATAGGACCCCAAAAACACCTGAAGAAGAAGATCATATTGAACAAAAAAATAGATGCAAAAATTGCAGAAAAGGTCAGCTAAAAAGTCCAAGAGGTTATTCTGAAGGTGGAAGAGGATAAATTTTCTTCCAAATAAAGCTACATAAAAAACAAAAAAAGAGGCTAATTAATTGCCTCTTTTTTTGTTTTATTTAGTTTATTCCATATTATACTAAAGAAACCCTTCTTACATACGCTCTGGCACATTTATACCTAACAAACTAAAACCAGAAGCTATAACAGCACCAACCCATTGCGATAACTGCACTCTAAAATTAATTTGTGATTGGGTGTCTGCCCCAAAAATGGGTACGTTTTGAAAAAATGAATTATATGCTTTTACTAAATCATAAGTATAATTAGCTATTAATGCAGGACTATATTGTTTTGCTGCTTGCTGAATTACATCAGGATATAATTCTAATTGTTTCAACACTTCTTTTTCTTTATCCTCCAATACAATATCATTTATCTGAATAGATTGATCATGCTTCGCTTTTCTTAAAATAGCTTGAATTCGCGCATAAGTATACTGTATAAATGGCCCAGTATTTCCTTGAAAATCTATAGAAGCTTCTGGATCAAAAAGAATACGCTTTTTAGGATCCACTTTTAAAATATAATATTTTAATGCTCCCAAACCTATAGTATTATATACTTCCTGCTTTTGTTCTTCTGAATAATCATCTAACTTTCCTAATTCCTTTGAAATTGCCGCTGCATTAGCTTGCATTTCATCAATTAAATCATCGGCATCCACTACTGTTCCTTCTCTACTTTTCATTTTTCCACTTGGTAAGTCAACCATTCCATAACTTAAATGAAACAAATCCGCAGCCCAAGGAAAGCCTAACTTTTTAAGAATTAAAAACAAAACTTGGAAATGATAGTCTTGCTCGTTTCCGACGGTATATACCATACCTTTTACATTAAAATCTTCGGCACGTTGAATAGCAGTTCCAATATCCTGTGTCATGTATACTGAAGTTCCATCACTTCTCAATACTAATTTTTCATCTAAACCATCTTCGGTTAAATCAATCCAAACTGAACCATCTTCTTTTTTATAAAAAACCCCTTTAGACAAACCGTCCTCAACAGCATCCTTTCCTAATTTATAGGTATCACTTTCATAATAATTCTTATCAAAATTAACTCCTAATTTGGCATAAGTACTTCCAAAACCATTATATACCCATTGATTCATCATTTTCCATAATGAAATCACCTCTTCATCACCTTGCTCCCATAAACGAAGCATTTCCTGAGCTTCTAGCAATAAAGGTGCTTTCTTTTTAGCTTCTTCTTCCGTAACACCTTCAGCAATTAAAGTTTCAATTTCTTTTTTATATTCTTGATCAAACTTTACATAATAATTCCCAACAAGCTTATCTCCTTTTATGCCTGTAGACTCTGGTGTTTCACCTTCGCCAAATTTTCTCCAAGCCAACATAGACTTACAAATATGGACTCCACGGTCATTTATAATTTGAGTCTTATACACCTTTTTCCCACTTGCGCTTAAAATTTCTGCCACAGCATAACCCAATAAGTTATTGCGGACGTGTCCCAAATGCAAAGGTTTGTTAGTATTTGGTGATGAATATTCAACCATTATTCCATTGGCATCATTTGGTGCTACAAATCCATAAGTTGTATTTGATTTATTGGCATTAAAAAAGTTTAAATAATAATCATCTGCAACAACTAAGTTCAAAAAGCCTTTTACTACATTAAATGCCGTAACTTCAGCTACATTTTTTTCTAAATATGCTCCTATTTGCTCTCCTATTTGCACTGGGTTTCCCTTTACAACACGTAACATCGAAAACACCACTACGGTAATATCTCCTTCAAACTCTTTACGAGTAGCTTGAAACTCTACGGTTGGCAATTGAGCATTAAATAATTCTGCTACAGCTTGTATTACTTTTTCAGTAAGTAAATGTTGGATTTGCATACATTAATTTTTGAAGCGCAAAGATAGTTAAGTAAATGATGAATTGAGAATTATGAATTGTGATTTTTTACTACTACAAAACTTCTTTACAGACGTAATTAAAACTCAAAAAAGAAACTAGCCATCAAACGCTTGTTAATTTTATTTGAAGTTACTCATTACACTTATATTCTTTTTGTAAATTAACATTTATGCTACTAAATAACTCTCATAATGATCCAGAAGTAAACAAAAAAATTAATGCCTTGGTAGGCTGTCCATATTCTTTACTTGAACGCTTAAAAATGAAAGGAATTGGATCTCCAAAACTAAAAATCACTAAAACTAGTATCCAAATTTACAATTTACTACAACTAGATCAGAACACAAATACCTGCAATATTGAATTACGACCTAAAGGTATTATTATAGCTTTCCAAAAACGTTTAGAAACTTACGTATTGGTTATTCCCTATTACAAATTAACCATATATAAGGGGTCTAGTAATGAATATAGTTTTCACAAGGACACTTATTTTATTAAAGTATTCGCTCCTCCACTTGACACAAGTATACATCGATTTGTTTCTCGAATAATAAATGAAAAGAAAAAACAACAACCAACAAGTTTAGACGATTTGCTATAACAAAAATTAATTAATGTAACTTATTATGCGAATACTACTAACGGGGGCCAATGGCTATATAGGAATGCGACTATTACCTTTATTAATTGATAATGGTTTTGATGTTATTTGTTGTGTTCGCGATAAAAACAGATTTAATGTTTCTTCGGAAATACTATCAAAAATTAAAATTATTGAGGTTGATTTTTTAAATAACATAGACGCTACAGGTTTTCCAAAAGATATTGATGTCGCTTATTATTTAATTCATTCCATGACATCATCTACTGAAGATTTTGATAGAAAAGAAGCTTTGTCGGCCAGTAATTTTAATAGCTATATGAAAATAGCTAACACAAAGCATGTAATTTATTTGAGTGGTATAGTGAATGATATTAAACTTTCAAAACATTTACAATCTCGAAAAAATGTAGAGCAAATTTTATATAAAGGCACCTCACATGTTACCGTTTTACGTGCTGGTATTATTGTAGGTTCTGGAAGTTCCTCCTTTGAAATTATTCGTGATTTATGCGAAAAGCTTCCTTTTATGATCACACCTAAATGGGTAAACACAAAAACACAACCCATAGGTATAAGAGATGTATTGCGTTTTTTAATTAATACTCCTTTAAATCAAAAAACTTATAATCAAAGTTTTGACGTTGCGGGCCCTAATGTAATTACTTATAAGGAAATGTTATACTTATATGCTAAATATCGCAAAATCCCACTGTATATAATTACACTACCTATAATGACACCTAAGCTTTCCTCATACTGGTTGTATTTTGTTACATCTACTTCTTACAAATTAGCTATGAATTTAGTGGATAGTATGAAAGTCCCTGTTATTGCTAAAGATAAAAAGTTACAAAATCTATTAAGACTTAAGCCTATGACTTATACAAAAGCGCTTCAATTAGCTTTTACCAGTATCAAGCAAAACCAAGTAGTTTCCAGCTGGAAAGATTCTATGGTTAGTGGACGATTTAAAAAAGATTTACAAAAATATATTTCAGTCCCCACTAATGGATGCCTCTTTGACCATAAACAAATAAAAATAAACACTCCCAATGAAGCCTTAGAACGCATTTGGTCTATTGGAGGAGAAACGGGATGGTATTACGGAGATTGGATGTGGAAAATTAGAGGTCATATAGACAAAGCTTTTGGTGGAGTAGGCCTTCGAAGGGGGCGTACTCATCAAAACAGAATTGATTCTGGTGATGTTATCGATTTTTGGCGTGTTTTAGTTGCTGATAAAGCTGAAAAAAGATTACTCCTTTTTGCCGAAATGCGTCTACCAGGAGAAGCTTGGCTTGAATTTTCAATTGACATTAATAACAACTTACATCAAACAGCCACTTTTAGACCAAAAGGTTTAGCGGGCAGACTGTATTGGTTTAGCATGCTTCCGTTTCATTATTTTATATTTAACAAAATGCTTCATCATATTGCTCATGGATACCATTGAGTATTTATACCTGTAAAAAAAGGTTTTCGTCGATTTCTTTACACCATAATAAAAACGCTTATCATTATTGAATCAGTCTATTTGTAATTTCAATATAACTAATTCAACTATTATGATTTCCATTACAACAGATACTGACGAACTCGCTAAAATAATTCGCCAATTGATGTTTTTTATTATTAATGAAGGTAAAAACTATTCGGATAAAAATTTAAGAGAACTTTACATATCCAAATATCTTTTTTTATTTGCAAAAATAATGAATCACGTTGATGACCCCAATGAACCTGAAATTCAACAACTCATTGATATTATAACAAGAGATATCGAAAAATACAATTTCACTTAAAAATACTAGAATTCATTTATTTGTATAATCAGCTAACGTTGTGTTTTCTAAAATTTTAAGTGTACTATCTCTTACTTGAATCATTAGTTCATGCACTGAACACGCTTCTTCATCCGGACAATCATCACACTTTTCATAAAAATTTAAGCTAACACAAGGCAACATCGCTATCGGACCCTCTAAAACTCGTATAATTTTAGACATAGGTATATCCTGAGGCTCTTTCAACAAGTAATAGCCTCCTGTTTTTCCTTTTTTAGAACTTAAAACTCCTGCTTTTTTTAAATTCAACAGAATACTCTCTAAATATTTTTGAGAAATATTTTCGCATTTCGCAATTTCAGATATAGAAACAGGATCTTTACATCGTTTTTTTGCTATATAATTAAGTGCCTTTAACCCGTATTTTGTTTTTTTAGATAGCATTTTATTTTCTATTAATCCTATAGGATTTACTTAATAACGAATATAGTGAAAAGAATCTTTATAGTTGTGTGAGTTGCGGGTTGCGGGTTGCGGGTTGCGGGTTGCGGGTTGCGGGCACAAAAAAAGGCTACTTTTTTAAAGTAACCTTTTTTATGTTGTATAATTTTAAATATTATCTAGATTCTACCTTTTTAAACTCCCTTAAGTTTTCACCAGTATAAATCTGTCTTGGTCTTCCTATTGGTTCTTTATTTAAACGCATTTCTCTCCATTGAGCAATCCACCCTGGCAAACGCCCTAATGCAAACATAACTGTAAACATATCAGTAGGTATTCCTAATGCACGGTAAATAATACCTGAGTAGAAATCTACATTTGGATATAATTTCCTTTTCACAAAGTAATCATCGTTTAACGCTTCTTGCTCTAATCCTTTAGCAATTTCTAAAATTGGATCGTTCACCCCTAAATCAGCTAATACTTCATCAGCTGCAACTTTAATTATTTTTGCTCGTGGATCAAAATTCTTGTATACACGGTGACCGAATCCCATTAAACGAAAAGGATCTTGCTTATCTTTAGCTTTACCCATGTATTTTTTAGTATCACCACCATCATCTTTAATAGCCTCTAACATTTCCAACACTGCTTGGTTAGCACCACCATGCAATGGACCCCATAAAGCAGATATTCCAGCAGAAATAGAAGCAAATAAACCTGCGTGTGATGAACCTACAATCCTTACTGTTGATGTAGAACAGTTTTGCTCATGATCCGCATGTAAAATCAGTAACTTATCCAAAGCATCAATTATAATATCATTTTGCTTGTACTCAGAATTTGGCTTTTTGAAAAGCAACTTTGCTATATTTTCGACATAACCTAATGAATCATCACCATAATCTAATGGCAGGCCTTGCTTTTTACGTAATGCCCAAGAAACTAATACTGGGAATTTCCCCATTAATGTCACAATAGCATTATACATATCTTCTTCTGAATCCACATCTTCCGACTCAGGATTAAAAGCAATTAATGCACTAGTTAATGATGCTAACACTCCCATTGGGTGTGCAGATTTCGGGAAACCATCTAATATTTTTTTCACTTCCTCATCTACATGAGACTGTGCCTTGATATCTTTTTCAAACTTAGCTAATACTTCTTTACTTGGAAGCTCACCAAAAATTAATAAGTAAGCTGTTTCTAAAAAATCTGCATCATTCGCTAAATCTTCTATAGCATATCCTCGATAACGTAAAATTCCTTTCTCACCATCTAAGTAAGTGATGGCACTTTGACAACTACCTGTATTTTTAAAACCTGGATCTAAAGTAATGATTCCATTGGTAGCACCTCTCAGTGCTTTAACGTCAATGGCAACCTCATTCTCAGAACCTTTAATTATAGGGAATTCAAATTTCTTTCCGTCTATTTCTAAAGATGCTATTTCTGACATAAGCTTAATGCTGTTTTTTTTATATTATTATCGAAGAAGCGCTAATTTACAAATTAAACTCTAAAAACGAGTACAATCTACCCACCAAATGATACAATTACTTAAGTATTAACATAAGTTTAAAAATTAAGAAAACTTTTTGATTATTTCTTAAAACTAACTACTTCTCACTATTAAGTCATATTACTATGAAAACATTACATTTTAAAGTAAAAAAAAGAGGCTATCCAGATTAGATAGCCTCTTTTAATTATTCAAGCATTATATACTTATTTTACTTTGAATGCATTTTCTTGCGGAAAATAAGCTACATTCCCTAATTCCTCTTCAATTCTTAGTAACTGGTTGTATTTAGCCATACGATCAGAACGTGAAGCCGAACCTGTTTTAATTTGACCTGTATTTAATGCTACTGCTAAATCAGCAATTGTATTATCTTCAGTTTCTCCTGATCTGTGAGACATAACTGATGTATAACCAGCATTATGAGCCATATTTACTGCAGCAATTGTTTCTGTTAAAGTTCCTATCTGGTTAACTTTAATTAAAATTGAATTTGCAATATTTTCTTTAATACCACGTGATAAACGCTCCACATTAGTCACAAATAAATCATCACCAACTAATTGTACTTTATCACCTATTTTATCGGTTAAGTATTTCCATCCAGCCCAGTCATTTTCATCCATTCCATCTTCAATAGAAATAATTGGATATTTAGCCGCTAATTCAGCTAAATAATCAGCTTGCTCTTCGCTAGTTCTTATTACTCCTGAATCACCTTCAAATTTTTTGTAGTCGTATTTACCATCAACAAAAAATTCTGCAGCAGCACAGTCTAAAGCTACCATAACATCATCACCAAAAGTATAACCAGCATTTGTTACCGCTAATTTGATAGAATCTAAAGCATCTTCAGTCCCACCTTCTAAGTTAGGTGCAAAACCACCTTCGTCTCCTACAGCTGTACTTAAACCACGATCATGTAACACTTTCTTTAGATTATGAAATATTTCAGTTCCCATTTGCATAGCATGCGTAAAGTTTTTTGCCTTTACTGGCATCACCATAAATTCCTGAAAAGCAATAGGCGCATCTGAGTGAGAACCTCCATTAATAATATTCATCATTGGTACAGGAAGTGTATTCGCACTTACCCCACCTACGTAACGATACAATGGCATATTTAATTCATTAGCCGCTGCCTTAGCAACTGCCAAAGAAACACCTAAAATAGCATTAGCTCCTAATTTTGATTTATTTGGTGTACCATCTAAATCAATCATTAACTGATCAATTAAATTTTGATCAAAAATTGAGTAACCAATTAATTCTTCAGCAATAATTTCATTCACATTTGAAACTGCCTTAAGAACACCTTTACCCATGTAGTCTTTTCCTCCATCACGAAGCTCTACAGCTTCATGCTCTCCTGTTGAAGCTCCAGATGGAACTGCCGCTCTACCTAGTACTCCATTATCAGTTACAACGTCTACTTCTACTGTTGGGTTTCCACGTGAATCAAGAATTTGTCTTGCGTGAATATTAGTGATAATACTCATTATATTAAATTTTAGTTTTTTATTATACTTTGTGCAATATAATGATTACTTAAGTATTCAATATTGCTTTATTGTTATATATTTTACTTATTTCAAATTAGAGATAAATTGATCAAATAAGTATGTTCCATCATTAGGCCCTGGACTTGCTTCTGGATGATATTGGACAGAAAAACAGTTTTTATCCTTTATCTTAATTCCCGCAACAGTACCATCATTTAAATGCTCATGTGTTACCTCCACATTTGCATTTGAATCAGCACTTTCTCGATCAACAGCAAAACCATGATTTTGTGAAGAAATCTCTCCTTTTCCTGTTAAAAGATTTTTAACAGGGTGATTAATTCCTCGATGCCCATTAAACATTTTGAATGTTTTTACACCTTGTGAAATAGCAATCACTTGGTGTCCTAAACATATACCAAATGTTGGCAAATTTTCTTCAACCAATTGTTTTGCTACCGAAATTGCATTTTCTAATGGTTCAGGATCACCTGGTCCATTTGATAAAAAATAACCATTTGGATTCCATGCTTTCATTTCTGAAAGTGGTGTATTGTATGGAAACACTTTAATATAAGCATCTCTTTTAGCTAAATTTCTTAGAATATTTCTTTTAATTCCTAAGTCTAATGCCGCAATTTTATAAGTTGCATTTTCATCTCCAAAAAAGTAAGGTTCTTTTGTTGACACTTTTGATGCCAACTCTAATCCTTTCATATCAGGAGTTGCCGCTAATTGCTTTTTTAAACTTTCAACATCATCTACTTCAGTTGAAATAACAGCATTCATAGCACCATTATCTCGAATATAACTTACTAAAGCACGGGTATCTACATCAGATATTGCCAATAAATTATTCTCTTCTAAAAATGATTGAAGCGATTTACTACCAGGTCTAGAATATTCGTAACTAAAATTTTTAACTACCAAACCTGCTATTTTGATAGAATCTGATTCCACTTCTTCTTCCATAGCACCATAATTTCCAATATGGGCATTGGTTGCAACCATTATTTGACCTGAGTATGACGGGTCTGTAAAAATTTCCTGATATCCAGTAGTTCCTGTATTAAAACAAACTTCACCAAAAGCACTTCCGGATTTCCCTACAGCTTTACCATGAAAAATGGTTCCATCTGATAGTAAAATAACTGCTTTTTGTTTAGACTGGTATTTCATATATTCATCCTTTTTGGGGTGTAAAACAACTACACTTTAATGTAACTCTTCTTATTTTGGCTGACCTATTTCCGTATGAATAAATCTGCGCAAAAGTAATGCAAATAATTAATTTTTTAAACTCCTAACTCATATTTTTTTTATCATAACACATAAAAAAAGGACAACCATAAATTGATTGTCCTTTTTATAAATGTTATAACTAACATCTTATTCTTCCTCGTTTGTTGCAGGAGTTTCCACAACTGGTTCAGCAGCTTTTTTTGATCTACCTCTACGAGTAGATTTTTTAGCTACAGCTTTACCAGCAGTATAAAGCTCATTGAAATCAACTAATTCGATCATTGCCATTTCAGCATTATCTCCTAAACGATTTCCCAACTTGATAATACGAGTATAACCTCCAGGTCTATCACCTACTTTAGGAGCAACATCTCTAAAAAGCTCAGTTACAGCATCTTTTTGTCTCAATTTAGCAAAAACTAAACGTCTGTTATGTGTAGTATCTGATTTAGATTTAGTTATTAAAGGCTCAACAAATTGCTTTAAAGCTTTTGCTTTTGCAAGCGTTGTGTTGATTCTTTTGTGCTCAATTAAAGAAGAAGCCATATTTGCAAGCATTGCTGTTCTATGCGCTGTCTTTCTTCCTAAATGATTTACTTTTTTTCCGTGTCTCATGACATTTTTATTTTAACACCATCTTGCTCAACTCTCTTTGAGGAGCAAATTATGATGTAATTAATCCTTATCTAATTTATATTTAGATAAATCCATACCAAAACTTAATCCCTTTACATTTACTAATTCCTCTAATTCGGTAAGTGATTTTTTACCAAAGTTACGGAATTTCATAAGGTCATTTTTATTGAATGATACTAGATCTCCTAATGTATCTACTTCAGCAGCTTTCAAACAGTTTAATGCACGAACCGAAAGATCCATATCAATTAACTTTGTTTTTAACAACTGACGCATATGCAATGATTCTTCATCATAAGTTTCAGTTTGTGCTATTTCATCAGCCTCAAGCGTAATACGCTCATCAGAAAATAACATAAAATGATGAATCAAAATCTTAGCGGCTTCGGTTAATGCATCTTTTGGATGAATAGAACCATCAGAAACTATTTCAAAAACTAACTTTTCATAATCTGTTTTCTGCTCAACACGGTAATTTTCAATGCTATATTTAACATTTTTTATTGGTGTGTAAATAGAATCTATAAAAATCGTTCCTACTGGAACGTTAGCTTTTTTATTTTCTTCAGCAGGCACATAACCTCTTCCCTTTTCAATAGTAATTTCCATATCGAAACTTACTGATTTGTCAAGGTTACAGATTACTAAATCTGGATTTAACACCTGAAAACCTGAAACGAATTTCTGGAAGTCTCCAGCAGTTAACTGATCTTGATCTGATATAGAAATTGATACTGTTTCATTATCTACATCTTCAATTTGACGCTTAAAACGTACTTGCTTTAAGTTCAAAATGATTTCAGTTACATCTTCAACAACCCCTGCCAATGTAGAAAACTCATGATCAACACCTTCAATTCTTATTGAAGTTATTGCAAATCCTTCTAATGAAGAAAGCAACACTCTTCGCAAAGCATTTCCAATAGTTAAACCGTAGCCTGGCTCTAAAGGTCTGAATTCAAATTTACCCTCGAATTCAGTCGAATCAATCATGATTACTTTATCGGGCTTTTGAAAATTTAATATTGCCATATTTTCTTCGTTTTAATTGTTATTTGGTTGCGCGAACTATAAGTTTGAAGAAGTCCAATAATTCCTTTGGCCAAATACCAATACAGTTTTATTAATTTATTATTTTGAGTAAAGCTCGACGATGAACTGCTCATTGATAGTTTCAGGAATCTGAATACGCTGTGGCACAGAAACGAAAGTACCTTCTTTAGTTTCACTATTCCAAGTAATCCACTCATATACTTCGCTACTTGCGCTAAGTGAATTATTGATTACTTCTAAAGATTTAGACTTTTCTCTAACACCAACAACATCACCTGGCTTAACCTGGTAAGAAGGAATATTTACTATTTCCCCATTAACTGTAATGTGACGGTGAGATACTAATTGACGTGCACCACTACGTGATGTAGACAATCCCATTCTGTAGGCAACATTATCTAAACGTGACTCACATAATTGAAGTAAAACTTCACCTGTAATCCCTGTAGCACGAGTTGCTCTATCAAACATATTACGGAATTGCTTTTCAAGAATTCCATAAGTATATTTGGCTTTTTGCTTTTCCATTAACTGGATAGCATATTCACTCTTCTTTCCTCTACGACGGTTATTACCGTGCTGTCCTGGAGGGTAGTTTCTTTTTTCAAAAGACTTATCATCTCCGAAAATAGCTTGTCCGAATTTACGGGCAATTTTAGTTTTTGGACCAGTATATCTTGCCATTACTATAAAATAGATTAAAAATTATTTGGGTGTTTATGAATTAAGGTCACTGTCCTTCGATAAACAAAAGCCCCAAAGATACTAAAAATAAAATTATTATACTCTTCGTCTTTTTGGAGGACGACATCCATTATGCGGCATTGGTGTAACATCAATAATTTCTGATACTTCAATTCCTGAATTATGTAAAGTTCTAATTGCAGACTCACGTCCATTACCAGGTCCTTTTACATATACTTTAACCTTTTTTAATCCTGCTTCAGAAGCTACTTTAGCAGCATCTTCAGCAGCTAACTGAGCTGCATAAGGAGTATTCTTTTTTGAACCTCTAAAGCCCATTTTACCTGCAGATGACCATGAAATTACATCACCTTTTTTGTTTGTTAAAGAAACGATAATGTTATTAAATGATGCAGTTACGTGAGCTTCACCTACTGCTTCAACAATTACTTTACGTTTTTTTGCTGTTGACTTTGCCATACTTTGATTGTTTAGAATTTGGTATTGAAATTAATGCACTAAGCATTGGCACCAATACCTTATTCTAATTATTACTTAGTTACCTTTTTCTTATTAGCAACCGTTTTTCTTTTACCTTTTCTTGTTCTAGAGTTATTCTTAGTACGCTGACCTCTTAAAGGCAAACCAGCTCTATGACGTATTCCTCTATAACATCCGATATCCATTAAACGTTTAATGTTTAATTGAGTTTCAGAACGTAACTCTCCTTCAATAGTATACTGACTAACGGCTTCACGAATGCTACCGATTTGATCATCATTCCAATCAGAAACTTTGATGTTCTCGTCTACTTTGGCAGCTGCTAAAATTTCTTTTGCTCTACTACTACCAATACCGAAGATATAGGTTAATGCTATAACTCCTCGCTTTTGTTTAGGTACATCTACCCCTGCAATTCTTGCCATAATTACCCTTGTCTTTGTTTAAATCTAGGATTCTTTTTATTAATTACGTAAAGACGTCCTTTTCTGCGTACAATCTTGCAGTCAGCACTTCTTTTCTTTAATGATGCTCTAACTTTCATAATTAGTATCTATAGGTTATTCTTGCCTTCGACAAGTCGTAAGGACTCATTTCTAATTTAACTTTATCACCAGGAAGCAATTTAATATAATGCATTCGCATTTTTCCTGAGATATGAGCGGTCACTACATGACCATTTTCTAATTCAACACGGAACATTGCATTTGACAATGCTTCAATTATACTCCCGTCTTGTTCTATTGCTGGTTGTTTTGCCATTATGCTACCGCTTTTCTTTTACTACCTGTTTTCATTAAACCATCATAGTGACGATTTAACAAGTATGAATTTACTTGTTGTACAGTATCAATTGCCACACCTACCATGATCAATAATGATGTCCCTCCAAAAAACAAAGCCCATCCTTGTTGTACACCTAATAAACTCACTGCAATTGCAGGGAAAATAGCTATAAGCGCAAGGAAAATTGACCCTGGAAATGTTATTTGAGACATGATTTTATCTAAATACTCTGAAGTTTCAGTACCAGGTCTAAATCCAGGCACAAATCCACCACTTCGCTTTAAATCATCGGCCATTTTATTTGTAGGTACTGTAATTGCTGTATAAAAATACGTAAATACAATGATTAACAAACCAAACACCAAGTTATACCAAAAACCAAATATATTACTAAAAGCAGCTGTTACACCTTGAGCAGTTTCCGTTTGCGACATTCCTGCCACAGCTGCTGGTATAAACATGATTGCTTGAGCAAATATAATAGGCATTACACCTGATGCATTTAACTTTAATGGGATGTATTGGCGTGAACCAAAAATATTTTTCTCATATCCACCATCAGCAGTTCTACGTGCATATTGCACTGGCACTTGACGCACCGCCATTACCAATAACACAGATGCTAAAATGATGACAAACCATATTACAAGCTCTATTAAAACCATTATCATTCCTCCACCTTCTTCTCCGCTTACACGAGAAATTAAGTTTTGGATAAACACTTGAGGTAACGTAGCTATAATACCCACCATTATTAATAGTGAAATACCATTACCAATTCCCTTTTCTGTAATACGTTCTCCTAACCACATTGCAAATATACAACCTGTAGTTATAATGATAACTGAAGAAACAATAAATGCCACTGAGTTACCCATTACAAATGCAGATTCAGGTAACGTATTAAACAAATTATAAATGTATCCTGGCCCTTGAACCAAAGTAATAGCAATTGTCAACCAACGTGTAATCTGATTAATCTTTTTACGTCCACTTTCTCCTTCTTTTTGTAGTTTTTGTAAATATGGAATTGCAATCCCCATTAATTGTACTACTATAGAGGCAGATATGTAAGGCATAATACCCAACGCAAAAACCGATGCATTTGCAAAAGCACCACCTGTAAAGGCATTCAATAGACCCAACAAACCATCTTGAGTTTGCGTTCCTAACTGAGCTAATTGCGCTGCATCGATACCTGGAAGCACTACTTGAGCACCAAAACGGTACACAAGTAATAAACCAAGAGTTAAACCGATACGGTTACGTAACTCATCTATTTTCCAGATATTTTTAATAGTTTCAATAAACTTCATAAAGTTATTATTAAAGAGTTATTGCTTCTCCACCAGCAGCCTCAATGGCTTGCTTAGCAGAAGCAGTAAATTTGTGAGCTGATACTTTCAACTTTGCCTTTAACTCTCCTCTTCCAAGTATCTTTACTAATTCGTTTTTTCCTGCTAATCTTGACGCAACTAAAGTGTCAAAATCAACTACATCAGAAAACTTTCCAGCATCAACATATGCTTGTAAAGTGTCTAAATTCACCCCCTGATATTCTTTCCTATTAATGTTTGTAAATCCAAACTTAGGTACACGTCTTTGCAATGGCATTTGACCACCTTCAAAACCTATTTTTCTAGAATAACCAGAACGAGACTTAGCTCCTTTGTGACCACGTGCAGCGGTACCACCTTTACCAGAACCTTGTCCACGACCTAAACGCTTTCCTTGACTTTTAACTGAGCCTGATGCAGGCTTTAAGTTACTTAAATTCATCTTTATTCGTTTTAAATCGTTTCAACAGAAACTAAATGTTGAACTTTATTTACCATTCCAAGTATGCTTGGAGTATCTGTGTGCTCTACAGTTTGACCAATCTTTTTAAGCCCTAAAGCCTCTAAAGTTTTCTTTTGGTTTGCTGTACGGTTTATAGCACTTTTCACCTTAGTTACTTTTATTGTCGCCATAATTTTTATATTAACCGTTAAACACTTTATCCAATGACACACCTCTTTGTTTTGCTACTTGCTGAGCAGAACGTAAACGCAATAAAGCATCAAATGTTGCCTTAACCACGTTATGAGGATTAGAAGATCCTTGATTTTTTGACATTACATCATGTACACCAACTGCTTCCAATACCGCACGTATCGCTCCACCTGCTATTACTCCAGTACCCTTAGATGCTGGTAATAACAACACTCTAGCTCCACCATACTTACCTTTTTGCTCATGAGGCAGTGTTCCTTTATTCAATGGAATACGCACCAAATTCTTCTTAGCATCTTCAACCGCTTTTGCGATAGCCTCCGCTACTTCTTTTGATTTACCTAAACCTTGACCAACAACACCATTTTCATCACCAACTACTACAATAGCCGAAAATCCAAAAGCACGTCCACCCTTTGTTACTTTAGTAACACGTTGAACTCCTACTAAACGATCTTTTAAATCAAGACCACTAGGCTTTACTAATTCTGCGTTTTTATATTTTTGATACATCTTTCTTAGAATTTAAGTCCTGCTTCTCTAGCTCCTTCAGCTAATGATTTTATTCTACCGTGGTAAAGGTAACCACCTCTATCGAAAGCAACGACATCTAATCCAGCTTTTACAGCTTTTTCAGCGATTGCTTTTCCTACTAGATTTGCAATTTCAATTTTAGTTCCTGTTGCATCAGCAATTGCTTTGTCACGAGACGATGCAGCTACTAAAGTCTTTCCATCAACATCATTAACAATCTGAGCATAAATCTCTTTGTTACTTCTGTATACAGAAAGTCTTGGACGTTCCGCCGTACCACTTACAGCACCACGTATACGCTTTCTTATCTTTAATCTTCTTGATTCTTTTGAGAATGCCATAACTTAGTTATTATGCAGATTTACCTGCTTTTCTTCTTAATTCTTCACCAACAAACTTAATTCCTTTTCCTTTGTAAGGTTCAGGCTTACGGAATGATCTAATTTTAGCAGCAACCTCACCTACTAATTGCTTATCAAATGATGAAAGCTTAATAATTGGGTTTTTACCTTTTTCAGAAATCGTTTCAACTTTGATTTCTGGTGCTAAATCAATCACTATATTGTGTGAAAAACCTAATGCTAAGTCCAATTTTTGACCTTGGTTTGATGCTCTATAACCTACACCAACCAATTCCAATTCTTTGGTAAACCCTTCAGATACACCTTGAACCATATTTGACAATAAAGAACGGTATAAACCGTGTTGTGCTTTATGACTTTTTGTTTCAGAAGGTCTATCTAAAGTGATTTTATCACCCTCAACAACAGCAGAAATATCACCAATTTCTTGTGATAATTCTCCTAATTTTCCTTTAACAGTAACATTATTCCCTTTCACATCTACTGTGACACCAGACGGTATAGTTACTGGATTTTTTCCTATTCTTGACATTTCTGTGTCTTTTTACTGTTAATAAACGTAACAAAGTACTTCACCACCAACATTATCACGTTTAGCTTGCTTACCTGTCATTACTCCATGAGAAGTAGAAACAATAGCGATACCTAAACCGTTCAATATACGTGGAATATCACTTGAACCAGCATACTTACGTAAACCTGGCTTACTAATACGCTGTAATTCTTGAATTACAGGCTCTTTAGTGAACTTGTCATACTTTAAAGCAATCTTAATACTACCTTGAGCGGTAGTATCTTCGAATTTATAACTTAAAATATATCCTTGATCGAATAATATTTTAGTGATCTCTTTTTTAACTTTTGAAGCAGGAATTTCAACAACTCTGTGTTTTGCTGCATTTGCATTTCTGATTCTTGTTAAAAAATCTGCAATAGGATCTGTATTCATTTGTATTTATTTGCGGTAATGGTTTTCGACAATTGCCAAACCTTTTACCAATTAATAGTATTTACCAACTTGCTTTAGTTACCCCAGGAATTAATCCTTGGTTTGCCATTTCACGGAATGTTACACGTGAAATACCAAACTGACGCATATAACCTTTAGGTCTTCCCGTTAATTTACAACGGTTATGCATACGAATTGGTGAAGCGTTTTTTGGTAACTTTTGTAATGCTTCGTAATCTCCAGCTTCCTTCAAAGCCTTTCTTTTTTCAGCATATTTAGCAACCGTTTTTGCTCTCTTCACCTCACGGGCTTTCATTGATTCTTTAGCCATAATTAATTCTTTTTAAAAGGTAACCCTAATTGAGTTAATAATGATTTAGCTTCGCTATCTGTCGGTGCGGAAGTTACAAATGTTATATCTAATCCCGAAATTTTATTTACCTTATCGATATCAATCTCTGGAAAAATTATTTGCTCTGTAACACCCATTGAATAATTTCCTCTTCCATCAAAACCTGTAGCTTTAATCCCTTGAAAATCACGCACACGCGGTAAAGCCACCGTTACTAAACGATCTAAGAATTCGTACATACGATCTCCACGTAAAGTTACTTTTGCTCCAATCGGCATACCTTTTCTTAATTTAAAAGATGCAACATCCTTTTTAGAAATGGTAGAAACCGCTTTTTGACCCGTGATAGTTGTAAATTCATCTACTGCGTAATCAATCAATTTTTTGTCTGCAACAGCACCACCTACACCTCTACTCAAAACTATTTTTGTAAGTTTTGGCACTTGCATAATGTTACTATAGCTGTATTCTTCTTTAAGAGCAGCGATCACTCGATCCTTATACTCTTCCTTAAGTCTAACTTTATAAGACATAACTATATTACTTCATTAGATTTTTTAGAAAAACGCACTTTTTTATCACCCTCAACACGGTAACCCACACGAGTTGCATCACCAGACTTAGGATCAACTAAAGCTAAATTCGAAATATGAATTGGCGCTTCCTTTTTAACTATTCCACCTTGAGGGCTAGCTGCGCTAGGCTTATTGTGTTTAGAAACTAAGTTTACACCTTCAACGATGGCTTTGTTCTTTTCAATAAGTACCTTTTGTACTTTTCCTTCCTGACCTTTGTCATCACCAGCTACTACTTTTACTAAGTCGCCTGTTTTGATCTTTAATTTTGCCATTTTTTTTAAATGATTAAAGCACTTCAGGTGCTAGTGAAACAATCTTCATGAACTGCTTATCACGAAGTTCTCTTGCAACAGGGCCAAATACACGTGTTCCTCTCATTTCTCCGTTTGCCCCTAAAAGGACACAAGCGTTATCATCGAAACGAATATACGATCCATCAGCTCTACGCACTTCTTTTTTGGTACGAACTACAACTGCAGTTGAAACCGCTCCTTTTTTAACGCTTCCGTTTGGAGCAGCCTCCTTAATACTGACAACGATCTTGTCACCTACAGAGGCGTATCTTTTTTTCGTACCACCTAATACACGAATCGTAAGTACTTCCTTACCACCTGTATTATCAGCTACTCTTAATCTAGACTCTTGTTGTACCATCTTATTTCGCTCTTTCTATTACTTCAACTAATCTCCAACATTTTGACTTACTTAAAGGACGTGTTTCCATGATCCTTACAGTATCGCCTATGTTACAGTCATTTGTTTCGTCGTGTGCAACGTATTTTTTAGTTTTCAACACGAACTTTCCGTACATAGGGTGTTTTACTTTTTTTACTTCAGAAACAACAATAGATTTCTCCATTTTGTTACTTGTAACTACACCGATACGTTCTTTTCTTAAATTTCTTTTTTCCATCTTTTCAGCAGAATTAAGCGTTTAATTCACGTTTTGTTAACTCAGTAGCTATTCTTGCAATAGATTTTCTTACGCTACGAATTTGTAACGGATTCTCTAATGGAGAAAGTGCGTGAGCCATTTTTAATTCAGAATACGCTTGTTTTGATTTACCAAGTTCTTCTTGTAATTCAGCCACAGACAGACCTTTAATTTCTGATTGTTTCATAATTCAAATATTAAGCTTGATAATCTCTAGCTACGATAAACTTAGTTTTAACAGGTAATTTTTGAGCAGCTAAGCGTAATGCTTCTTTTGCAGTGTCAAATGGCACTCCTGCTATTTCAAATAAAATTCTTCCTGGTTTAACAACTGCTGCCCAATACTCAACAGCACCCTTACCTTTACCCATACGTACTTCAAGAGGCTTTTTTGTAATTGGTTTGTCTGGAAAAATCATAATCCATAACGAACCCTCTCTTTTCATATAACGAGTTGCAGCAATACGCGCAGCTTCAATTTGTCTTGCAGTCACAAAATTCGAATCTAACGATTTGATTCCGAAAGTACCGTTTGATAAAGTATGCCCACGTTGAGCAAGACCTTTCATACGTCCTTTTTGTTGTTTACGGAATTTTGTTCTTTTAGGCTGTAACATTGTCTAAAATTTCTTTATAAAATTACTTTCTACGGCGAGGTTTGTTTCCACCTCTTCCTTGTCCTCTGTCAGATTTACCTTGCTTCTTTGATAAACCTACCAAAGGAGAAAGCTCTCTTTTACCATATACTTCACCTTTCATGATCCATACTTTGATACCCATTCTACCATAAGTAGTATGTGCTTCAACTAACGCATAATCAATATCGGCTCTGAATGTAGACAACGGAATACGACCGTCTTTGTACGACTCTGAACGTGCCATTTCAGCACCATTCAAACGTCCAGAAATTAACACCTTAATACCTTCAGCATTCATACGCATTGCAGCCGCAATTGCCATCTTGATTGCACGACGGTAAGAGATACGATTCTCTATTTGACGCGCAATACTTGATCCTACTAAAAATGCATCAAGCTCAGGTCTCTTAATTTCGAAGATGTTCAATTGAACCTCTTTACTTGTAATTTTTTTAAGCTCTTCTTTCAACTTGTCTACCTCTTGACCTCCTTTACCAATAATGATACCTGGACGTGCTGTAGTGATAGTAACGGTTACAAGTTTAAGCGTACGCTCAATAATTACTCTCGATACACTAGCTTTTGATAAACGTGCATGGATATACTTTCTGATTTTATCGTCTTCAGCAAGTTTATCTCCATAGTCGTTACCTCCGTACCAGTTAGATTCCCATCCTCTGATGATACCAAGGCGATTTCCGATTGGATTTGTCTTTTGTCCCATATCTCTATCTTAGCTTTGTGTATTATTATTAGATCCAACTACGATGGTTACGTGGTTAGAACGCTTTCTAATTCTGTGTGCTCTTCCTTGTGGTGCTGGACGCAATCTTTTTAACATTGCCCCACCATCTACACGGATTTCAGAAACGATAAGATCAGCATCTTCAATGCTAGCATCTTCGTTTTTAGCTTGCCAGTTTGCCAATGCAGACAACAACAATTTCTCTAAACGACGTGACGCCTCTTTCGGGCTAAATCTAAGTATCTGCAGTGCATTTTCCACTTTTTTACCACGTACTAAATCCGCTACTAAGCGCATTTTTCTTGGCGAAGTAGGACAGTTATTAAGCTTTGCAAAAGCAATCTGCTTTTTCTCTTCCTTAATTCTGTCAGCCATTTGTTTTTTACGAACTCCCATAGCTTACTTATCTTTTACCTTTATTTTTCTTATCCGTACCATGTCCTCTATAAGAACGTGTTGGCGAAAACTCTCCTAATTTGTGACCTACCATGTTCTCTGTTACATAAACAGGAACAAACTGACGACCATTGTGAACAGCTATTGTTTGACCAACAAAATCAGGACTAATCATTGATGCTCTTGACCAAGTTTTAATCACTGTCTTTTTACCAGCTTCTACATTTGCTGCGACCTTTTTCTCTAACTTATAGTGAATATAAGGTCCTTTTTTTAATGAACGAGCCATATCTTATTTCTTTCTACGTTCTACAATATACTTATTACTCGCCTTAGTTTTAGAACGTGTTCTAAATCCTTTAGCCGGTAAACCTTTTCTTGAACGAGGGTGCCCTCCAGACGAACGTCCTTCACCACCACCCATTGGATGATCAACCGGATTCATTGCTACTGGTCTTGTTCTTGGTCTACGACCTAACCAACGCGTTCTACCAGCTTTACCTCCAACTAACAATTGATGATCACTGTTCGAAACAGCACCAATTGTAGCCATACAAGTAACTAGAATTAATCTAACTTCACCAGAAGGCAACTTAACTGTAGCAAACTTACCATCTCTTGCCATTAACTGCGCAAAAGAACCAGCACTACGAGCCATAACAGCTCCTTGACCTGGGTGTAATTCAATACATGAAATAATTGTACCTAATGGAATAACACTTAAAGGCATTGCATTTCCAATTTCCGGAGCTACATCAGCACCCGAAACAATGTTTTGCCCCACTTCTAAACCATTCTGAGCGATCACATAACGTTTCTCACCATCTTGGTAATTTAAAAGTGCAATAAATGCTGTTCTGTTCGGATCATATTGAATAGATGCAACCGTAGCAGGCACTCCTTGCTTGTCACGTTTGAAATCTATAATACGATAACGTCTCTTATGACCACCACCTTTGTAGCGCATAGTCATTTTTCCTTGACTGTTTCGACCTCCAGTACGTTTTTTCGGAGCTAATAAACTCTTCTCCGGCTTATCAGTAGTTATGGCGTCAAACCCATTTACTACTCTAAATCGCTGTCCTGGGGTGATTGGTTTTAATTTTCTTACTGACATTTTTTAGCCTTAAAGATTACTATATAAATCAATTGTATCACCTTCCGCCACCTGTACAATAGCTTTTTTATAAGCGCTTGTTTTACCAGTTACAATACCCGTTTTTGTATAACGTGTATTACGATCTGGGCGGACGTTTATTGTTCGAACTTTATCCACAGAAACACCATAAGCAGCCTCAACTGCCTTTTTGATTTCTACCTTGTTCGCCTTCTTATTTACTACAAAACTGAAGCAATTTCTTAATTCACTTGCAGCAGTAGCTTTTTCCGTAATGATAGGTTTAATTAAGATACTCATCGCGTGTTCTATTTACTTAAATTCGTTTCAATTCCTTCTAAAGAACCCTCTAACAATACCACATTATTTGCATGTAATATTTTATAAGTACTCAATTCTGAAGCTAAAATTACCTCAGTATTTTTAAGATTTCTTGAAGACAAATAAACATTCTCATTTGCTTCTCCTAAAACAAATAAAGACTTCTTAGCATCTAAGCCTAATGTTTTTAAAACATTTACAAAGTTTTTAGTCTTTATTTCTTCAAAATTAAAATCTTCAAGCACTGTTAAAGAACTCTCTTTTACTTTTAAACTTAATGCAGATTTACGCGCTAAACGCTTCACACCTTTATTTAATTTAAAAGAATAATTTCTTGGTCTAGGTCCAAAAATACGACCTCCACCTTTAAAAACACCAGACTTAATACTACCCGCACGAGCTGTACCTGTTCCCTTTTGTTTTTTAATTTTTCTTGTACTACCAGTAATCTCAGCTCTCTCTTTAGCCTTATGCGTTCCTTGACGTTGATTTGCCAAGTATTGCTTTACATCTAAGTAAACAGCATGATCGTTTGGCTCAATAGCAAAAACAGCATCAGAAAGGTTTGCCTCTCTACCTGTTTCTTTTCCGTTGATATCTAAAACTGCTACTTTCATTATTTCTGAATAGTTACATATGCATTTTTATGACCAGGAACACATCCTTTAATCACAAGTAAATTCTTATCAGAAACTACTTTTAAAACACGTAAGTTTTGAACTTTTACTTTATCGCCACCCATTTGACCTGCCATACGCATTCCTTTGAATACACGTGCAGGATATGAAGCAGCACCAATAGAACCTGGAGCTCTTAATCGGTTATGTTGACCGTGAGTTGCTTGACCAACACCACCAAAACCGTGACGTTTTACAACTCCCTGAAAACCTTTACCCTTTGAAGTTGCAGACACATCCACAAATTCACCTTCAACAAAATGCTCCACGGTGATTACATCACCTAACTTGTACTCCTCCTCAAAACCTTTGAATTCGACAACTTGACGCTTGACAGCAGTACCAGCTTTTTTAAAGTGACCTTGAGCCGCTTTACTAGCATTTTTATCAGCCTTGTCATCGAAACCTAATTGAACAGCATTATAACCGTCAACCTCTTCAGTTCTGACTTGGGTAACAACACATGGCCCAACTTCTAAAACTGTACAAGGAATATTCTTCCCATTCTCGTCAAAGATGCTAGTCATGCCAATTTTCTTACCAATTAACCCAGACATTCTTAATTATTTAATTATTACTATTTATTTAAAAAAATTCAAGGTCGAAAATACCTCCGACCTTGAATGTATTTTTTACCGTTTTTCCCTCGCCCGAAGCTTAGGACATGTAAAATCTTAGACCCACTAAGATTTTTAGCGATTGCAAAAGTATGAAATATAATTGAAACTCCCAAATTTCAAAAAATCAGGAGCTTCAATTCATTTTACACTTTTAAAGATATTGAATCAAAAAGTGTACTTACACTTTAATCTCCACTTCAACACCACTTGGCAACTCTAACTTCATTAACGCATCAATCGTTTTTGATGAAGAGCTATAAATATCAAGCAATCTTTTGTATGAACTTAACTGAAATTGCTCACGCGACTTTTTATTAACGTGCGGTGAACGTAATACAGTAAATATTTTTTTGTGCGTTGGCAATGGAATAGGTCCCGTTACTACTGCACCTGTACTTTTTACAGTTTTTACAATCTTTTCAGCAGATTTATCTACTAAATTGTGATCGTAAGATTTTAATTTAATTCTAATTTTTTGACTCATTTTAGTAGGTTTTAAGCTTGTTCTCCTTTAGCTGCCTTAATCACTTCTTCCGAAATGTTCGACGGAGTTTCTGCATAATGTGAAAATTCCATTGTAGATGTTGCTCTACCTGAAGATAATGTTCTTAATGTTGTTACATAACCAAACATTTCAGAAAGTGGCACAGTTGCCTTTACAGTTTTTGCACCTGCTCTATCTCCCATATCACTAACCTGACCTCTACGACGGTTCAAGTCACCTACAATATCACCCATATTTTCCTCTGGAGTAATTACCTCCAATTTCATAATAGGCTCCATAATAACCGCTTTTGCAGCTTTTGCAGCATTTTTAAATCCTAACTTAGCTGCCAATTCGAATGATAATTGATCCGAATCCACATCATGATAAGATCCATCCGTTAATGTTACTTTCATAGCATCAACTTCATATCCTGCCAAAGGACCTGCAACCATTGCCATTTTGAAACCTTTCTCTACAGAAGGAACAAATTCTTTAGGTACATTACCTCCTTTAATAGAAGAAACAAATTCTAAACCTACTTTTCCTTCTTCAGCTGGCTCTAATGTAAATACAATATCCGCAAACTTTCCACGTCCACCTGATTGCTTTTTGTACACCTCTCTATGCTCAGCAACCTGAGTAATAGCTTCCTTGTACTCAACCTGAGGCTGACCTTGATTTACTTCAACTTTAAATTCACGCTTTAAACGATCTACAATAATATCCAAGTGAAGCTCACCCATACCAGATATAATTGTTTGACCAGAAGCCTCATCTGTTCTTGCTGTAAATGTTGGATCTTCTTCAGACAATTTAGCTAAAGCCATACCCATTTTATCAACATCCGCCTTAGTCTTAGGCTCCACGGCAATACCAATTACTGGATCTGGGAAGTCCATAGATTCTAAAACGATAGGATTTTTTTCATCAGACATAGTATCACCAGTCTTGATATCCTTAAATCCAACTGCTGCTCCAATATCTCCTGCTTCGATAAAATCGATAGCATTCTGCTTATTTGAGTGCATTTGGTATATACGAGAAATACGCTCTTTTTTACCTGAACGGTTGTTCAAAATATAAGAACCTGCATCCAATCGACCAGAATACGCACGGAAAAATGCTAAACGACCTACGAAAGGATCAGTTGCAATTTTAAATGCCAAAGCCGCAAATGGCTCCTTAACATCCGGCTTACGCACTACCTCTTCATCCGTTCTTGGATCAACACCTGTAATACCTTCTTTATCTGTTGGCGAAGGCAAGTAACGACATACAGCATCTAACAAGAACTGCACCCCTTTATTTTTAAACGCCGACCCACAAATCATAGGAATAATAGCCATATCCATTACAGCAGCTCTAAGTGCAGCATGCACTTCTTCTTCTGTAATAGAATCCTCATCTTCCATAAATTTCTCCAAAAGATTCTCATCATAACTTGCCACCTCTTCAATAAGCAATGCACGATATTTACGAGCCTCTTCCTTCATATCTTCAGGAATATCAACAATATCAAAAGTTGCCCCCTGTGTTTCATCATGCCATACAATAGCACGGTTTTTCACTAAATCAACCACTCCTTTAAAGTCTGCCTCATCACCAATATTTAATACAATTGGCACTGCATTTGACTTCAACATATCTTTAACTTGCTGACATACTGCCAAAAAGTTAGATCCTTGACGGTCCATTTTGTTTACAAAACCAATACGTGGCACTTTGTAATTATCTGCTAATCTCCAGTTAGTTTCAGACTGTGGCTCAACACCATCAACTGCACTAAATAAAAATACCAAACCATCCAATACACGTAATGATCTATTTACCTCAACAGTAAAATCAACGTGACCTGGAGTATCAATAATATTAAAGTGATATCCTTTAGTTTCTGGAAGTACTTTTCCATTATCTAAAGGGAATTTCCACTCACAAGTAGTCGCTGCAGAAGTAATTGTAATACCTCTTTCCTGCTCCTGCTCCATCCAATCCATTGTAGCAGCACCATCATGTACTTCTCCAATTTTATGACTTACACCCGTATAATAAAGTATACGTTCAGTCGTAGTGGTTTTTCCAGCATCAATATGCGCTGCAATACCAATATTTCTAGTAAATTTTAAATCTCTTGCCATTTTATATACGATTAGAATCTAAAGTGTGAGAATGCCTTATTTGCCTCGGCCATTTTGTGCGTATCCACTCTTTTCTTAACAGCCGCTCCTTCTTCTTTAGCCGCAGCTAAAATCTCAGAAGCTAATTTTAATGCCATAGATTTTTCATTACGCTTACGAGCAAATAAAATTAACCACTTCATAGCAGTAGAAATTTTACGATCTGGGCGTATTGGGTTTGGAATTTGAAATGTTGCCCCACCTACACGACGGCTACGAACCTCTACGTGTGGCATTACATTAGACAATGCTTCTTTCCAAAGCTCCAAAGCTGATTTTTCATCATCAGTTTTCTTTTCTTCTACGATATCAATTGCATCATAAAAGATTTTAAAAGCTACCGATTTCTTTCCGTCCCACATCATCATGTTCACGAAACGAGTTACTAACTGATCGTTAAAACGAGGATCTGGAAGTATCGGTCTTTTTTTTGCCTTTCTTTTTCTCATGTCTTGTTTTTAAGTTTTTTAGTTTTTCGTCCGAAGCTGCAAATCACACATGCTTCAATCTTCTAACTTTTTAATTACTTTTTAGGGCGTTTTGCTCCATACTTAGATCTACGTTGTGTTCTCCCTGCTACCCCTGCGGTATCAAGTGCTCCACGAACGATATGATATCTAACTCCTGGCAAATCTTTTACCCTTCCACCTCTAACCAATACTATCGAGTGCTCCTGAAGATTGTGTCCTTCACCACCTATGTATGCATTCACTTCCTTACCATTTGTCAACCTAACACGGGCTACTTTACGCATAGCTGAGTTTGGTTTTTTTGGTGTAGTTGTGTAAACACGTGTACATACGCCGCGTCTTTGTGGACATGAATCTAAGGCAGCCGATTTACTCTTCTTGGTTATTTTGGCTCTACCTTTTCGTACTAATTGTGAAATTGTTGGCATAATTGCTTAACACTAATTATTAAATTTGTTTTAATCCCCATTCTAAGGGCTTGCAAAAGTATGAATAATTATCAGTAATTCAAACTATAACGTATTTATTTTAAAAAGCAAGCTTTTCTTCTATATTATTCTTACAAATTTATTAATCAATACCTTTATATGCTATCCTACTTTTTTTTTACCATATTACACATTAAATTCCATCATTACCTCTTCTTCAAATAGGATCTCTAAAACTATATTTATTGCCTTTTTAATTATCTAAGCTTAAAAATGCACAAAAATTAGTTACATTTCGTTTTACAAAATGTGTGTTGTATTACATACTATTTATTAACGTTTTTAATGCTGTATGCTCCGTATAAAACCATTTTTCTTTTTATGCTTATGTATCTGTTTGGTATGTTACACTTCTGGCGTAAGTCAAACACCAGACCATAAATTATATTTACATATAAAGTCGGCTGATAGTTTACAAGAGCAACTTCACTTTGATAATTACAAGCAACTACAAACGCATATTGACAGTTTGGCTAATCAACTACATCAACAAGGTTATCTCACGGCTTTTTACGAAAAACCTATTAAAAAAAACGATAGTACTTATGCAACCAAACTTTTCAAAAAAAAGTTCATTCAACAGGTTGTTATTCAAAATTGGAAACAACTTCCTTTGATCATCAAAAAGAATGCTGGATTAAAAAAAAGTAATATCATACCTATTAGATCACTACAAGAAAAAATAAACTATTGGAATCTTTTACTTTCAAATGAAGGTAATCCGTTTAATAGTCTTCAATTAAAAAACATTCAAAGTAACAATGACACCCTTTACGCTAATTTACATTTTGAAGGTATTGAAACACGTAAACTGGACAGTATTATTATAAAAGGTTATCCCAAATTTCCTCGTGGTTTTTTAACTCACTATTTGGGTATTAAAAAAAACAGTCTTTATCAGAATAAAAAAATTCAAGAAAAAACGCAGCAACTCAACAACCTTCCTTTTGTAACTACTATTAAACCTGCCGAGGTTCTTTTTAATCCTAAATCCACTCAATTGTATGTGTATTTAAAAAAGAAAAATGCCAACAATTTTGATGGTTTGTTAGGCTTTTCAACCAATGAAGAAACTGGAGATTTAGTATTAGATGGCTATTTAAATTTAAGTTTACGAAACAATTTAAATTATGGTGAAGAACTCAATCTTTCTTATAAGAGTGATTCCGAAGAACAACAACAATTTAAAATACTCGCCAAATTACCTTATTTATTTAAATTACCACTTGGTGTAGAAGTTGGACTTCATAATTTTAGACAAAAAGAAGTATTTTCAACCACTGAACAAAGAATTGGACTAAATTATGTATTTACTCCCAAAATTGAAGCTTTACTAGGTTACAAAAAATATGAATCTGCCGATTTAAGTGATAGCGAATTTGTTGCCGGAACTATTACTGAAGATTTTGACGCACGCTTTTTGCATATTGAATCTCGATATGTAAAAAAACAAAATCGCCTCTTATTTCCAGTAAAAACAAGTGCCATTTTAAGCACAGAAATGGGTTCGCGTTCCCAAAAAGAAAAGACTACTCAACAGCTTAAGTTTGGACTACAACTGAGCCATATTTTTCAATTAAATAAACGAAATAGTATCTATATAGCTAATAATGCC
Organism: uncultured Aquimarina sp.; assembly: GCA_947498765.1. Classification (GTDB taxonomy): domain Bacteria; phylum Bacteroidota; class Bacteroidia; order Flavobacteriales; family Flavobacteriaceae; genus Aquimarina. Next base: position 130,833 of record CANMLG010000004.1, on the reverse strand, counting down.
CAATTTTTTAACTCCAGCACTTACCTTAACAATGAACTGTATCGCTTAGGCGGAATTTTATCCATCCGTGGTTTTGAAGAAAATAGTTTAAGAGCCTCACTTTTCAATGTACTCAATACCGAATATCGCTTTCAACTCAATGAAACTATTTACGCACACAGTATCATTGACTTTGCTTTTATTGATAATCAATCTGCTCAATCCAGTATAAACACTGAACCTGTTGGACAGAATCAACTGACTAGTTTTGGGGTTGGACTTGGAATGCTTACCAAAGCTGGCTTATTTAAATTAAACTATGCTAATGGTACTAGCGATGATATTCCTTTTGAATTTGGAAATTCAAAAGTTCACTTAAGCTTAACTGCTTTTTTTTAGGGATTTGGGATTTGGATACTCCAAAAAAAACAAACTTCAACCCTTGTGCTTCCTCCCCTACCAAATTCTCATCCAACTCTCAACTCACAACTCACAACCGACAACCAAAATCCAACTAAAAAATAAAATTCATAATTCACAATTAACATATTACCTTTGCGACATGAGTAACGAATCACAACTTTTTGGTATCCATGCGGTCATGGAAGCCATTAAATCTGGAAAAACTATTGATAAAATCTTTTTACAGAAAGGACTTCAAGGCAGTTTATCCAAGGAATTAATTCTGCTGTTACGTGAACACAAAATCACTCCAAATACAGTTCCTGTTGAAAAATTAAACAAACTTACTCATAAAAACCACCAAGGTGTGGTTGCTTTTGTAGCTCCAGTGGATTTTCATGACTTAGAAGAAGTTATTATTAGCACACAAGAAGCAGGAAAAACACCTTTATTTATCCTATTAGATCAACTTACTGATGCCCGAAATTTTGGTGCCATTATAAGAACTGCGGAATGTATTGGAGCTCATGGGATAGTTATTGCAAAAACGGGAGCCGCTCCTGTTTCTGCCGATACGGTTAAAACTTCTGCTGGTGCCGTTTTTAATATGCCTATCTGCAAAGTAGATCACCTAAAAGATGCTCTTTTTTTACTACAAGCTAGCGGCATACAAACGGTTGCTGCTACCGAAAAAACTGAGGACAGCATCTATCAAATTGATTTTAAAATTCCTACAGCCATTATTATGGGATCTGAAGGAAAAGGAGTATCTTCAGGAATTTTAAAATTAGTAGACCACAAAGCTAAACTCCCCATGTTTGGTGAAATTAGCTCCTTAAATGTATCTGTTGCCGCCGGAGTATTTTTGTACGAAGTTATTAGACAGCGATTATAAAAATATAAGCTTCTGTGATGACTTATTCATTTCTTTAAAAGTTAATACAAATTAATCAACTCTAAACTAGATAAATTTATGTAATAATCTATATTTGCTTCTTTCAATTATAGCACTTTACGAATGAATTTTATTAGCCTTTTCAAAAGAACCTTTTTTCTATTTTTATTTTTAGTTTTTTTTACTCAGTGTTCCAATGATGAATCAGAAACAGAACTTGCTTTAGAAGAAACCGGGTCTATAGAATTTTATACTTTCTTCAAAATTACAGAAACAATAATACCCATATCTGATCAATCCCTACTGTTAACACCCATTAATTTAACTTTAAAAACTAACAAAGAAGGCATAGCTTTATTTGAAAACATTCCAACAGGCAAATACACACTGTCATTATTAGATTTTAATGATGAAGTATTTAAAACTATCAAAGTAAATGTTAAAAAAGACGAAAAAAGTATTGTAGAATACGACAGCACCCCTAAAGGGGAGCCCATTTTTCCTATAACACCAACACTAGAACGGTTAAAAAAAGACTATAAATTCGCTTATTATGAACTTCAAGAAATATACAACACACATTATCTCCCCATATTAAACGATGTAGGCTCTGATATTATCAATTATAGTTTTTTACAAAATAGCCAATCTGATATAGATAATTACAGGCTAACTCCAACAAATCAAACTATTCAGGATATTTGGGATCTACATTATAAATCTTTAAGAATAACTCAAAATTACATTGAATTAACTAACCAAATTGAGACTACTGAAATAGAAGAGAAAAATAATATTCTTGGCGAATTACACGCTTTAAGAGCCCTTGTGCACTTTAATTTGGTTAAGTTATATGGTAATCCAATACTTATAACTAAGAACGCTTCGACAATAGACGAACTTGATAAACGTACAACAAACAGCACAACTAACGAAACTTACAACTTAATTATAGAAGATTTAAAATTCGCTCAAAAAAACATAGCTTCAAGTACAAGTAAACCTAGTTTAAGTATTGATGCGGCGACTGCCATACTGGGAAAAGTATATTTACAAAGTGCTGGGTTTCCTTTAAACAAATTAGAAAATTACCAACTTGCCCTAAACGAATTAAACAAGTTAAAAGACAAGTACGAACTAGAAAAAAATTACGCAGATATATTTACTCCATCCAATGAGCAATCAAATATGGAAACTATTTTTTCAATAAAATATGATGAATCATCGGATAGATCAGAAAGTTTTTTTGGTAATAAATTTATTGGCCCAAAAGGCTTAGTTGATATAAATATTACTTTAATGGAACCTTCATTTATAACTTCTTTTTTAGACATAGAAGTCACTACAAATTCTGAAATCACCTCCCCTATAGTTACAAAAGATTCTCGTTTTTCCCAAAACATTGCAACCTATACCTATTCAAATGGTATTAAAGAATCTAACTTTATTAGAGATTGGAGACCTAATAAATATTTACCTCAAACTTTAGCAGAAAACGGTAATTTAGCAAAAGGAGTTGATTTTCCTTATTTAAGATATGCTGACGTTCTATTAATGATTGCTGAAGCTGAAAATGCGATTAATGGCCCAACTCAAATTGCAAAAGATGCGATTAATGAAGTTAGAGCTCGAGCATATGGAAACTCAAATCATAATATTAGCAATACGATAACTAAAGATGAGTTTCTTTTAGAAGTTATAGAAGAGCGCAGAAAAGAATTATGCTATGAAGGTCATCGAAGAGATGATCTGATTAGAACTAATCTTTTAGCTTCTGTTATTGAAAAAGTTAACCAGGAAAAAACAGAAAAAAGAGACTTCGAAACACATGAATCTATCTGGCCGATACCACAAAAAGAAATCGAATTAAACTCCAATTTAACACAAAATCCAAACTATTAATCTAAGCCAAAATCATAATATTTAAAGTGAAATTGCATATTTATCTATAATTTTACATTATGATAAAGAGAAATTTATTTATACTAGTATCATTTCTACTAACCACAAACTTAATCGCTCAAAAACAAACCAGTTATATTGAGTTTACAAATATGCTTGACTCTCTATTAACTCACACTGTTAAAGAAGTCCTCCCTGATGAAATTAAAAATCCCGCTTCATTCATTTTTTTAGATGCTCGAGAAAAAGAAGAATTTGAAATTAGCCATATCCCAAATGCTTTACAAATTGGCTATGAAAATTTTGATCCAAAAGTACTTGAATCCATTCAAAAAAATCAGCCAATTATAGTGTATTGTAGCCTCGGATACAGGAGTGAAAAAGTTGCTGAAAAACTATTAAAAATGGGCTACTCTAATACAACCAATCTTTATGGAGGTATTTTTGAATGGGTACATTGTGATCAACTTATTTTAAACGATAGTTCAGCTACAGACAAAGTACATACTTACAACAAAGAGTGGTCAAAATGGTTAAAAAAAGGAGAAAAAGTATATTAAAAACTAATTGAGCTTATTTAACTTTCTGTATTAACAACATCTTTTAAACAATAAAGCTCCCAAAATACTTTATTAAACAAATTTTATACAACAAAACAATATCCTAGCTTAACTTTAAAAAACAATAGTTGTATAAATTTAAAAAAGTGACAAAGCCTTAAATTAAAAATCAATTGCAGTAAATTTTGCTTAGACTACTCTAACTATATTAAACTCTAATTTTTGAATAATTTTATCTCTAATAGCTTGTGAATTCATTAATTTATTAACTGACTTTCTCAATTCTTTTCTACTATAATTTTTTGGACTAATGTTACTTTTTTTAGCTTGCATGACTTAATTTTTTATGATTAATATGTGTTACAAAAACTTAGTCTCCAATCAAATAGATTCCTTAACAAAAAAGGATATATTTTTCTTTTTTTTAACAAAAAAAAGAAATTTCAATTTCATTCAAATCTCTATTTATTTCTTGTCATTTCTAATAATTCTTGATCTAATTTTACACCTGAAGCATCTGCTAAAAGATTATAAAAAACAGCCATACCTGCCATAGCAATCAGTTCCATAATTTCATTAGTTGAATATCCTAAAGCACCTAATTTTTTAAAATCATCACTATTAGTTGAAGTTGGATCTCTGGCTACACGCACAGCAAAATCTACTGCTTCTCTCTCCTTAGGACTTCCTGATCCATTAAGTGTTTGTTGAGCTTTTAATAAGTCTATTTGCTCTTGTGTGCCTCCAAGCATAGTACAAAATGCTTGATGAGCGGTTTGACAATAATCGCATTCGTTACCCGAAGAAACGGCAATCATTATCATTTCTTTCAACTTTCTATCCAACTCACCACTTCCTAAAATATGTTTCATAGCAGGTAAAATTCCCTGTAAAGCTATTGGAGCATGTCCCCATATTTTAAAAAAATTGGGTACAAAAGGAGTATTTAAACTTTTTTTAATTTCTTGATATGTATTTTCTAGATCCGAGGTCATTTTAGGATCATCTATAAGGCTTGAAATATTTTTCATAAGATAGTTTTTGATTTGTGTTTAATTTTAAATATACATAGTATTCCAATCACTTTAAATATTTTAACTTGATTTTTAAAAATCATTTAAAATAAAATTTTAAAAACAGAATTTCTTTAAACTTTTTAAATGTTCTTACTTAAAAAAGCCTATAAATCATCGCATTATTTTGCCACCTTTTTGATACTCTCTTTGTATACCGTTAGTAATATCTGTTAAATGAATTGTTTCATTATTATTCCCCAAAGTACACAAACAAGCATATTGTACAATATTCATAATTTCAGCTCCTGACAAATCATACTTTTGAGCTAACTGTAACACATCCACATCATCATCTAATTTTATGATATTAGGGAAAGCTTTTTGCCAAATTAATAATCTTTCAGATGGTTTTGGTAGTGGAAAATGAATTATAGATTGAAAACGACGCACAAAAGCCTCATCAATATTACTTTTTAAATTCGAACTTAAAATAACCAGCCCTTTATACCCCTCTATTCTTTGCAGCAAATAAGACACTTCTTGATTAGCATATTTATCATGAGCATCCCTTACATTAGTCCTCTTACCAAATAGAGCGTCGGCTTCATCAAAAAATAAAATGTTTTCAGTTTTTTCTGCTTTAGCGAGCAGGTTTGCTAAATTCTTTTCTGTCTCGCCTATAAATTTAGAAACCACCATGGAAAGATCAATTTTATAGACATCCTTACCTGTATATTTACCTAATAAATTTGCGGTTAAGGTTTTTCCTGTTCCTGGGGGGCCGTGAAATAAGACCCTATAACCAGGTTTTATCTTTTTGGACATTCCCCATTCATTCAACAACGTATCTCCATGAGTAACCCAAGTTTGCAACTCCTTTATTTGCTGATTTGTTTCTTCGTTTAATACCAAATCCTCCCACTCCATTTCAGTTTCAATCACTTGAGCAGGAAATTTCATACTAAAGCTTGGCTTACTTGCTTTTCCTAATAAAAAAAGCTCTACATATTCTGAGGATAACACCAATTTCCCACTCATTTTTGGCTCATTATTTGGCGCATCATCCAACCATAAAATGTGATTTTTAACAAAAAAATGATCAGAACTAAACAATTTATACATCTCTTTTCTCTGTTCAAAATCAGTTCCTGCCAATAAAAAAAGTGCGGTTTCACCTGTAGGTAAAAAACCCCTAAAGTTTTTCCCTCGAATACCTCCTAACTGAGGGAAATCACCTGTTGATTGCAACTTGTTTTGAATTACACTATCCAAAAAACCACTATCTACATGAGGAACTAATGCCAATAAGAGTAGTGTTTTTTCATCTGTACTTAGGTTTCTATTTTTTAAATCTTCGGGCAATTGAATGGACCATTTTTTTACCGTAGGTATTTTTGGTTTATAAATTTCATTATCGGGGTTGAAATAAACATCTAAACGATATTCTATTATTTCTTTTAGGAAATTAAATTCTAGAGGAATCATAAATCAAAATGTGTTTTATCACTATCATTTTACACAAAGTACTTCTTTTAGCTAAGTCATTTAATCCGTAAGTGTATTAAAGGAGGTATATAAAAATCCAAAAGAAATTATACTACACAATGCTACTATAATATTCCATTTTGATACTTTTAATAACAAAGGAATGAGTAGTGGAACAGATAATACAATGGCACACCAAAATTTATATTTTAACAAAACTCTATCAACCCAAGTTCCAAATAAAAACCAATGATTACCAGTATACCAATAAGAATTATATACTAATATCGATAGCGTGACAACACAAAAAAAAATAGTTATGGCTACACATAAAGTTGTTATGGACATGTCTTTCATTATAAATTATTAAAATAATTTCTTAAAATGATATCATTATTCATTGAATCCCATACGTTTCTTCCATACCAAGATGCTCTTGCATCATCGGCTAAAGTATCTGATGGTCCTAAATTGTATTCTGATGCAATTACACCTACAGCATGCTCATCATTTCCAAATTCGCTTCTGGTTAGTGTTGGAAATCTATTGGCTCTATTCTTTAATGTTGCCAATAATCTAGCTGCCATAGCAATATTTGATTTTGGCCATCTCAATATTTGAAAAATAGCTGCTTTTTGATCTGCACTTAATGCTTCGTAATTACTTTCTGTTCTTTCTCGACCAGCTGCTCTATCTCCTCGTTCTTGATCAACCCAGGGTGTAGTTCCCATTACCATTGCGGCAGTGCTAGATTTTATCTGTCCTACCCCAATTGATCTATCCACTTTTTGCCAAGGATATAAGCCTTCTCCTTGTTGTAAATCTCCTATAGCCTCTCCCACACCTTCTAATTCGTCTTCCCTTCCTTCTTTAGGTCTATTTAAAACTTCAATAAACAAAACCGAAGCTAAAAACCTTGGTGTAATACCATTAGCTCCAGTAGCTGTTGCTCCATCATTAATATAAGGTCTAAAATCATTTACTAATTCACGATACGTACTCGCTTGCCCATCTGTTGCTCCTGATAAATTTGTGGTCAAAAAACTATCCTCAGCTTCAACCGTCTGATTCATCGTTATAGAGGTAGCTGCTGGTTGACCATTACCTAAAACAGTGACATTTACAGCATAATTACCTGCTCTGGAAGCTCTGATTCTTGTTGTTGGCTCTGTTGTTGTTTCTTTAAAAACAACATTTCCAGATGTATTATCGGTAATACTCCACCGGTAAGTTACTTCGGTATCAGGATTCCATAATTCAGCCCCATGTTGAATCAATTCAAACCTAGGTGCAGATCCCACTGTTATCGGTGTTGTTAAATCACTTATTAAATGACGAGAAGATCCCGTAGCTGATTGCCCATGGGATTCTCCTCTTTTTTGAACTTTTAACCTACTTTTTTTGTCTTGTTGTATTACATGTGTTAATTCATGCGCTAATAAATGTTTCCCTTGACTAGAATCTGGATTGTATTTCCCAGAATTAAAAAACACATCATTCCCGTGGGTAAAAGCTTGTGCACCTAGTTCCTTATTTAAGGAAACGGCGGTTTGGTCTGTATGTATATTGACATTACTAAAATCCACCCCAAAAGATCCTTCCATTTCTGCCTTAGTTTGGTTTGACATTCTTTTTCCCTTACCCGACTTACTTGAAATTTTATTCGCTACTGCTGTACTAGCAGTGTTAGATGTGCTTGAATTACTTTTTGCCTGTAATTCCTCATCTTTATCGGTACCAGCCATTCCCATTTTCTGAATAGGTTCCTCTTCTTCGTTATCCATTTTATTCAGCATTTCTTCTTCAGGATGCTCCATTCGCTGTATTTCAGGCTTTTCTTGTATCAATTTATCCTCTTCCATACGCTGTTCAGCTGTACCCAATTTTTCATCTTCCAATGGCGTAGCAAGTGATTCGCGTTGTATAGAACTTATTTCTTTATTTTGAATAGCTGGTTTAGAAATTGATTTATTCACTACGGCATCAGCCATAGAATCTGCTTCCTTTTCATACTTATCTCCTGGCTCCCCTACTGTCAATTTTGTTTGGACAACTCCTCCATTGGGTATAGTAAAAAACGGCTGCCTACTTTCTTTTGAAAAAAAAGGAGTCTCTTTATGTTCTTTTCCTTCATTATTATGAGGAATCTTATTTCTGCTGCTAGAAAATATTGCTTTCATAATTACTCAATTTTACTTTTACACCAATTGTAAACCTACTTGAACTTTTCTAAAAATTCTTCCGTTAAGGCTTGGTAATCTTTCGCGCCATTAGCATTTTTATCATAGGAAAAAATATCTTTCCCTTGTTCTTGCGCGTTGGCTAACGAAATATTACTCCGTATGAAGGTGTTAAAAATTACCTTTTCCGAAAATTCTTCTTCGAGTTCCAATTTCACTTGTTGATTCATTTTTTTACGTTGATCAAATTTGGTCAACACAAAACCTAATAACTTGATCTTTTTATTCATTTTTTTTACCAATTCAAGGTGTTTTAAAAAACTTCGCACTCCTTTTAAAGGTAAAAATTCTGCCTGAAGCGGTATTAACACATAATGGCTACTTACCAAAGCATTAATGGTTAACATTCCCATTGATGGTGGACAATCAATAAAAATAAAATCATACTCTTTTAAAGGTTTTATTAATTGCGCTACTATTTGCTCCCTTCCATATACACTTGCTAATTCTAATTCGGCACCAGCTAAATCTAATGATGCCGGAATCAAATCTAAACCAGAAGCTTCCAGTTTTACATCCAGCAATTTTGCAGGTTCCCCAAAGGCTTCTTTATGGAGCACCGTATAAATAGACTGTTCAATTTCATCTGTAATGCCTAGTGACTGTGAAAGATTGGCTTGAGGGTCCACATCAATCAATAACACTTTTTTTCCTTGTTTTTTTAAGCCTGCTGCCAGATTGATTACCGTGGTAGTTTTACCTACTCCGCCTTTAAAATTTGCTACTGAGATTACTTTCATATCTAAAACTACTACAAATTAAATTTTACCACCAGACACCTCTCTACAATTTAACTAAAAATCAACACTTTACCACTACATTATGTAATTACTTACTAGCCCAATTTCCCATTAAAATACTCATTGGCCTTATCCCAAACTGCACAACCCACTTTATAGCCTAGTCTACGACCTTCCATATCTCCTGCCTTAAAATGAATACCTCCATAAAGTCTTGAAATACCGGCTTCGTTTGCCGCATCCTTAAGTACTTTCCATTCTAATGTAATATTTTCACATGGTGTACAGCCAGGTTCTATTTTAGAACCTCCCTTGGGAATCGTTACCGATTCTCCATACCTACTTTTGTTACAAAATGAGGTCAATACCTCTTCTGCAGCAGCGCTAAACGTACTATGCCCCGACACATACTCGGCAAAAGGAGGCGTTGGAATATATGGAATCCAATTTTCGCCTTCAATTTCCTTAGTACCCTCACATGGGCCTCCCCAAGCTTTGATTGTTTTACCTCGATATAATTCTCGAATGGCTGATATTGGTCTCACATAATCATAGGCTACTTTACTATCCCATGCGGCAATACCTGCATCTAATAAGGCATTGGATAGCACAAAAAACATTTTGATATCAAAAGCGTTTTTGTGATGATATTTATTTGACAAATAACGTGCCTGTCTACAACATTGTTCTGGTGGAGTTGCTGATCGATTCAAATCACCATCCTTGGGGCTATCTTCAAATTTATCCTCATGCATCCCCGCCCAAAACTCGGCTATTAGTTTTTGTTCATCTGTTAAACAAGCACTATGTTCCAATATCATATCGGCTTGTGCCTTGTATTCCTTATCGCTACATGTTATAGGTGACTGTGGTCTAAACTCACCTCCCCATTCCAAAGCAAATGCTTTGACTAACCCCCAGTGTGGCGTTAAAAATTGTTGTGGCTTATGATTTATTAACAAAGGCTGCCAACGATCTTCATATTTAAGTGGCTGCGGAATGGGTGGATTTACTGGACAATAATTGGTAAAATCAACATATCGACCATCCTCTAATGTACCATACTGATTGGCAAAATCTCCTAACCGGCAATCAATGATCAACTTACCACATAAATTCCCTAAACCTGCGGGGTTTGTAGGTTCTAAGTTCCTATCGTCGGGATCAAAATTAAGGGTACACATAAAATCGCGAAATATATTTTTCTTTTCGGCCGGTAAATCCAACCAAAACAAGGCTTGCAATACCGTAAATGCCGCATGACTATAGGTGATTTCTCTATTTTTAGGATTACATTCGGCACTAGGGCGTTGTAATCGCCTACCTGTGGTGGTACTTACCTCATCACCACTATTATTATAATTAGTCCAGGCATCATACATCGCCGTATGCACCATTGCTAAAGCTCGGGAAGCTAATGTTGGTGACATGTTTACATAATGTATGGCATCGCAGGTTAAACGATTCCAAATTTGGACTTCGGTCGGTGTGTAATTTTTGTTTGTTGCCATGGTTGATATTTATATTAATTTTTTATAATAATCCATTTTGCTCCCTTAATCTTTGTAATCTTGTATCAAAAGCGCTTTGAACAGCATCTCTATTATATCTTATGTCTACCGTTTCTGTAGGCAATGGCCCTGTTCGAGTATCATTCCATCGCGTAGTATATACTTTTCCTCGAAGTCTTCCTCCGTGTGCAGCTCTAAGTAATTGATTAACCATTGGAAGGATTGCTAAATCTCCATTAGCATCTCTATAATGAAATGTGATTTCAGCCAGTTTTGTTCCTATCCATCGATCACTCATTTGTTCGCCACCTGTACGTGTTTGCCCTAATTCTGCACTACCCCCTTTGTACTCTAGTATATAAAAGACATTTCCTCTTCTTGCAAAATCATCTACCCCTCTTCCAAATAACCCAAGATATTGATCTGGCGGATTTAGGTCTATTAAAGATAATCCATCCGCATCTGCTTTTAATCGACCTTGCTCTACCCCCATATCATGCGATTCCATAACTCGAGCTCTACCCCCCAATGCATCTATATCTCTTCCACTAAACCCTTCTTCGACAAGCATACGCTGTTGTGCATCTCCATAATAGATATAACTTTCGCCATTAATATCAAAAGTCTCACCTGGACGCACTCCCGAAGGAATCGCTGCTTCATCAATTTGTATGATTTCACCCGAAGCATTTTCAACCAATCGACTAGACTCACTAATCATTCTTCCGCCACTTAACGGTTCTAAGGCTGTCGAAGACGCTGACATGTCTACTGCATCTCTATTCAACCCCATAGCCTCATGCATTACTTGATCTACTTCGGTATGATTGCTTGCTAAGGTTCTTAAACGTTCTTTTAGGGCATTTAAATCTGGGGTAGCATCTTCAATATTAATTTCTTCTCGATTGATTCTTCTTTGCAAATTCACAGTATCTTCCTTCAAACTAACCAACAAACTTTCAGCTTCTGAATGCCCTCTTTGTTGTGCTATTCCAATAGCATGATCTAAAGCTCCAATAAAACCATCACAGTCCGAACAAATACGAATAATAAGGCGTCCATCTCTATAAGTAACACTAAGTCCATGTGTTTCTCCTGCTATAGACACAGTACCGTCTGCGCGAATAATACTATCTCCCTCTCCTGGACGGAGTCCATCAATATCAGGAGTTATAAGTCTATCAGGTTGATTCGAATTCAATCGTAATAAAACATCATCGATAAGTTCCAGTTTAGGATTACTTTCATTTCCGCCACCATCTAGAATAACTTCTTCTCGTAAACTTTCTAAATCTTCTCTAAGAATTTCTTTGAGTTCGGGTTCTTTGGTCAAAGGTTCCAAGTCACGCATCACTTCATTTACGCTAGTGTGTTGTCTATTTCTTACTACCGAACGTGCTACTTGAAAGGTATCCATTACAGAACTTACTGCAAAACCTTGTAATAATTGCCCTATTTCACTTAGCATAAACTTAGCTATATAGCCCCAAACTCTTGCACTATGAAATGAGCCTGCCTCTGATGATTTTCTTAAGAAAGCAGCTATCGCTATTACACTTCCAACATCGGTAGCAATCCCATACCTTTTTAATATTTTACCTATAGTAGCAGAAAGTGCAAAACCTATATACGGCACAAATCTCAATGCCGCTACGATTCCTGCTATAGAAATACTCATTGCCAAGGCTTTTGCTAAAGCTTCGGCAGTAAAATGTTGCATGAATTGCTCGTCTCCTCTATGCTCTAAAACACTAATTCTTAATATGGCTAGTACCCTAGGTACAATTTCTTCATTTTGAACAAAATATTCATTCAAATACTCCTCAAGATCATTAAGTAAACGGCTAACTGCTATTTGTTGGACAGATCCTGAATCTGGCAAATTAGCATCCGATCTACTATCGGACATATTGTTACGTAATTCCGTCGCTTCATTAATCGACGTATTACTTCCTGTGCCTCCCTCTAAATATCTATTAGTACTTCCTGCTTCTCCAAACTCTACGCCTCTAAATCGTGTAGTACCATCACCAACACCTGGGGTGTGTGCCTCTTGTAAAGTGTTATAATGTTGCGTTTGCGCTAATAAATATTCCGCTACATTTTCGGGCATCACCCTTTGTTCATTAACAGGAACGTACTCCCCATTAAGATTTAAAACCGTTGTAGTCATCAAATAGCTAAACAAATTTTGATGCCGTTCTTCGGGTAATAAATATATAGGCCCTCCTCTTCCAGAAACCATTACACCTCGCTCTATCGCTTCACCTTCAATCTCCGATCGAGAGGCTCTGGCTTCTCGCATTCTGCGCAATTCATTAAATCCTTCTTCTGACTCTACGGTTTCTCTAGATAAGGTTCTTTCCGCAGACTGTTGCTCACCAGAGAAAGAACTACTACTATTTGTATTTCCAAAAAATTCGCCGAATTGATAATCGACATTTTCTGCCGTACCGGTTAATGATTCTCTTCTATGAGGCCTATTACTTCCTATAGTTGAAGCAAATGATCCATTGGCACCCCCTAAATTCCCTGCAACAGAATTGGCAAATTGTTCCATTAAAAATGCACGTCCAATACCACCTTCGACACCTGCATAGCCCATATAGCCATAAAGGCCTGTAATCAAAGTATCCATTTGACGGTAAAAAGGATCGCTATCCCGTGCAGCTGGGCTAAAGAAGGCGAACCACTGATCATACATTTGTATAAATTCATCAAAATTGTACGATGGATTAGACGGAATTACCTCCTCCCTTAAGGATTCTAATGCCTCTGATTGGCTATCGATACGATCCGAAAGATCACGCATCATATCTAAGGTTGTTTCGTCTGTTGTTTCAGGAAAAGCAGCATCCGGACTAACCTCTAATCCATCATTAAAAATGGGGTACTGTGAATTATCTAGTTGATCAATAGATTCATTTTGGAGTAATTCTATTCCATTACCTAAACTTGCTAATGTATTCGTTTCTGTAGCCGCATTACTTTCAATAGCATCTATACGGTCTGCATTTGAATCGAGAAAGAACTCTAACTCTGAAGCTCCTTCTGCTTCTAAACGCTCCTCTCCTGCTTCTAGAGTATCACGTAGTGGTTCTAGCTCTTGGTCTAACAATAAAATATAACGAGATACACGACTAATTTCGGTACCAATAGCGACTCTTTCATCTTCGGTTAACCGTGGGTCCGAAAAAGCATCTCGCAGCGCAATTAATCCTTCTAAAGCACCTATAAATTCTAATTCAATAAAACCATCATGAGTCGTCCAAGATTGAACATATCCTGAAAAAAATGTTTGTAAATCAGCTAAAGTAAGTACTGGACAATATACATACGATTCACTTTCTTGAAATCTACCATCAAATGGGTTTAATAAATAATAGGTAATATCTGCACTGATCGTATTGATAAAAAACTGATTCCCATACGATAAACGCCCTCCAACTTCGGCCACTTCGGGGGGTAAGCCCAAATAATCTTTTAACCAAAGTACTGCCGTAGGGTAACTATAGGTAAGCTCATTAAAAGTAGCTTCTATTTGTGATAATTCCCAAGCACGACCTTCTATCGTCGATATATCTTCTTCTGAGAGATCTAAGTTTGTGTAATTATTTAATAATTCGGAAAACTGTTCCATAAATACTGTAAAAAAGTCTTGAGAATCATCTTCTACAGAGAAGAGGGTTATAAAACTATTTTTAACAATAGATGTAAGGATTCTTTTTAGTCCAACACAAGTATATGCTAGGAGGTTTTCTTCTGTAAATTCTTGTTCAATAAACTCATCATCACTCTTTTGGATTGCATGGGGAGCACTTCTTTGCTGTACGGTATGGGTTAATTCATGTGCTAATAAATGTTTCCCACTAGTACTATTTATATTGTACTTTCCTTCATTAAAATAAATATCATTCCCATGAGTAAATGCTTGTGCTCCTAGTTCATCGCTCATTTGAACAGCTTCGCTTCCAGTATGAATTTTTACATCATTAAAATCTGTTCCAAAAGCACTCCCCATAGAGGTTTTGATCTCTGACCCCATTGCGCTTCCTCCTCCTTTGCTCAAGTTTAATCGGCTTTGTAAATTTGATGACACTTTAGGTACAGAATCATTAGATTTTGTTTGTACACTTTCATCATCGGGCGGTAATGGAACTTCTGTTTCACTTAACTTATCCTGTATTTCTTCATTGGTTTCTAAAAGTTCCTCTTCCTTTTTTTGAAATTTTTCCTCGGTTACAGAAGTATTTATTAAACTTTTTGTTTGTATATCTGTAGATGTATTTTGAGTTGTACTTATATTATTTTCTTTCCCTTTATTTAATTGTTGTAATTCTGCTTGCCGAGTTACTTTTGATTGTTCAGCTTTATGCTCAAAAATGGGTTGTTGTTGTATCTCTAATCCTTCTTCTTCAATCCCTTGATCTTCTTTTTTTTGCAACTTTTCTTTCTCTTCGCATTGATTACATTTTTTTTGTATTAATGGAGGTGATAGTTTCGTTTGTAATTCAACATCAGATTGTTCTATTTTACTTTCAAAAATGGGTTTCTGTTGTAGTATGTTATTGCCTCGTTTTTCTATTTGATTTTCCCCATTTAATATAGTTTCACTAACAGCTGTTTGTTCTGCAGCTTTGACATTCGGGTGAGCTAAACGTTGTACAACTTTATCAGCCACTGTATCTGCTTCAACTTCGTACTTATCATTAGGTTGACCAATAGTTAACTTGGTTTGTATTGTGTTTGAATCAAAAAAGGAATCTAGATTATCATTCGATTTAGCAAAAAAATCCCCTTGCCCTTCTTTTTTAAAAAAGGGCTCTTGCTTTTTCTGAATATGATTGGTTGCAGCACTATTTTTATGTAACGCTTCGGCTGTTTTCAATTACTCCATATTTTATTTATTCATTCTCATTAAATACAAATCAAATGCTATCAATGTTTCTTCAACTTCAACCAGAAGCTTAGCCTCACTAATATTTTCAAAATGACGCACATATCCTCCATAAGATGGTCCACTCGAACCTAAAAATGCTTCAAAATCAATTTGATTTTCTTTATCTCTTATTGAATAAGTTAATCTACCATCACCAACTAAATCTGGTTTACCAAACAAGGCTTTTAAACTACTTAAAAACAAGGTATCATCAAATGCTTCTAGGTGACTCAACTTTTTATTCACTTCTTTTCTTGTTGCTATTTTAAAACCAACAATTGATTCTTTAGGTAACCTTATAAATCTCTGTGTATTCATAAAACATAATTGTTAAGTTGTTTCTGGACCTCCTTCAGGGCCATTAAGTACAAAAGACCAAACTATAGGAATTAAAGTTGCTAGAGCAGCTGCAAGCCCTCCCAAAGCAACTTCATCACCTGGAACAGGGTCAAAAGCAGTTATTAGTGCTGCTAAAGCCAGTACAATCACTCCAATAATCATTACTGCAATTAAAAGAATTGCTAAAACTCTTAACACTCCCATTAAAATATCTAGTATGAACTCACCTACCACACCTAAAAACTCTAAGATTGCTCCAACAGTATTCACTACTATTTGCTGAAGTATACCAAGCATTGCTGCCATTGCTTCTACTGCAAGTGCAGCAAGCACTGCTGTAGCTAATTCTGGCAGCATACGCTCTGCCATTTCTTTCATTAGTTTTTTAAGCTCATTCATTAACTGGACAAAAGTTACTACTGGCACACCTACACATAAAGCAATCAAACTTTCCCTAATAGTCTCTCTTAATACACTTCTAATGGCTAATCTGAGTCTGTTAATTAAAATTGACTTAAATCTCCTAAGCATTGTTATAATTACAGGTCTAACGTGTGGTCCTATTTCGCTAAAAAGAGTATTAATAAGCATTTGAACTGTAACCCCTGGAGGTAACATGCTATTAATAATTGCTAATTGTTGTGCATATAGGCCTGACACAGCTCCTTGGCCTGCTGAAAACACATTATTTATTGAAAAATTATTAATCAAATCTTCCAATGGACGACCTATATTCTCTTCTAAAAATTCATCTAAAAGATCTTGAGCTGGTAGTAAAACCCTATCAATATATTCTTCTGTTTCCTGTTGTGAAACACCACAAGTATAGGTGTTTGTACCTTCACCAGTACACCAATATCCAACAGCCCCAGGGGCTACTAATTTTGCTTTCAATAATCTATTATTATCCCCGTCAAATCTTCCTATAATAGTGTCATTTAATAAAATATTTGAAATTTTATAAAAACTTGCGGGGCTACTTCTATCAACCCCTAATCGTTCTTCTGCAAATTCTACATCATCATTCCCTTGACGTCTACTGCTACAACTTCCAATCCCTGAATATCTTCCCATTGACTGTCTTCCTCTCCTCATATAATGTTCTGATTCAGGTACGGCATATCGATTTGCCCAAGCAATAGGTTTTATTTCTGCAATACCAACATTACTTTGACCAAGAGAAAATAAATCAGCAAAACCAAGGTTAATACCTGTCCGTTGACATCTTCTATTATCCATATTTGTTTTTGTTGCCCGAGGAATAGGCAATTCTGCCAATATTCTGGGGGTTAAAAAAGATTGAATTTGCCTATGCGCTGTAGCACCTGCACCTTTAGCACCACTATTATCCTCATCAACTGCTCGCGGGGGACCACAGCCTCCTGCTCCTCTAGTCGTGTTACGTTGAATACTTTTCGAGCTCCCTTGCTGAATGGTATGCGTTAACTCATGTGCTAACAAATGCTGCCCTGTATTTGAACTGGTATCGTATTTCCCTTGATTGAAATAAATATCATTTCCATACGTAAATGCTTGCGCTCCTAACGCTTTATTCATTTGAATTGCATCGCTTCCTGTGTGTACTTTCACCTTATCAAAATCAGCACCAAATGCTGCTCCCATATTAGCTTGTGTACTAGACGACAATGCACTTCCTTTTCCTTTACTTGAATTCAACCTACTTTGTAAATCAGGTGAAGCTTCTAATGAAGAATTTGCGGTACTTGCCTGTACACTAATTACATTTTTTAATGGATTTATTTCTTTCTTCTGCAATTTTTCCTTTAACTCACAGGTCGAACACTTAGTCTGAATCGATGGTGTTAGCTTCGGTTGTATACCTGCTTCTGTCTGTTCTGTAGTATTACTTTCAAAAATAGGTTTACGCTGTAATGCTATGTCTCCCTCTATTTCTTCTTCTTTTTTTTGTAATTTTTCTTTTTCCTCGCAATGACTGCATTTTTTTTGCACTATTGATTTTGTTTGCAATGATCTGCTACTAGCGCCAGTATTCGAAATAGGTTCACTATTGGGATCATTTAAACGTTGTACTACTTTATCAGCCATAGCATCCGCTTCTACTTCAAACTTATCATTAGGTTGACCAATAGTAAGCTTTGGCTGAATTGAATTGGGATTAAAAAAAGAAATTGAACTTTCATTTAATTTAGAAAAAAAACCACCCTCCCCTTCTTTTCTAAAGAAAGGTTGCCGCTTTTCTTGAACTTGGCGACTTATGGAACTGCCTTTATGTATGGCCTTAGCTGCTTCCAATTGCACTAATTATTTTTCTATTTATTAATCACAGTATTCATTCTTTTTCTCAAAAACCTCTCACTCTTAGGGTTTTCCCACTTCACACGGCTTATCTGTTGTTTTAAAACCACGGTATCATTAATTGCCGATGGATTAACACTAATCTTTTTTTGAGTTTCGGCAACCTCCTTTATATGCTGAATAGTTTGTAGTTTTTCCAATGCTTCTTTTTTATTTTCTAACACCAAACTATCCGTACTCGTTGCTTCTAAAGTTTTCAATTCTTCTAAAGCGGCTTGCTTATCCTTTACTGCTCTATTAGTTAAATTAATAGCCTTATCTGTTTTTCCTAACAATAAATAAGTTTCGGCTACTAACTTGTAATCCTCTGTAGAAGAAGCTTTTTTTTCTAATTCTTCAGCCAATACCATCAATTCTTTTTGAGCTATCGTATCATCGGGATGTGTAATTACATTATCGGCCTGCTCTATTAAGGCTATTCGTTCCTTCTGAATTTTAATTTCCTTAATGCTAACACTAATCTCTTTTATACTCGGATAGCCCATCATGATTACTGGAATAGGGTAAAACCACAATAGTTTTTTAATTTCTTCTTTTTTAACAATAAAATACACCAAAGCCCCACATAGCAGCAGAAATAAAAAGGCCCCTAAAAACAACAGTACAATTTCAAATAAGTCTAAATTATTAAATAGGTCCTTCATATTATTTTATTATGATTTTGTAGTTAAATCCACTCTACATACAGTATTTCTTCCATCCATGGTAATTTTATGATACTCACATTCCAAGGCAGTCTATTAAGTAAAATATCCAATGTTTTTCTTTCTACTATTAATTTCCAGCCTGTTTCTTGTTTCTCTAATTTACCTTCTCTACTTAAAAAACCTTCTCGTAATCCATCGGGTGACGTACCGCCCAAAGCTCCCCAATGATCTATGGCTGCTTTAAGCAAATTGGTCGCCTCTTCTTTTTCTTCTGTGGTAATCGTTATTGTATGATCTACAGGTAAATTGGCAGGTATTCCGCATAAAAATTTTGGTAATACCAATTCGTATTCAAAAGCTTTTTCTTTAGCTGTGGCTAGAAAGTGAATTACTAATACCGCCTTACTTTGACAATAAAAATTAGTAAACTCACTCCCAGTTATTAAATCTAATTTTTCAAACAAATGCTTTAAAAAAGGATGAATCAAAACAATTCCTGCATTTTTAAAAAACTGAGGCAATTCATCCAAGCTTACTCTTTTTTCAGAACTGTCTCCCTCTTGTCCCACTATACTGGCATGTTGTATGTTTATCAATTTTACTTCTGCTCCTTCATTAAAAATAGGGGCTTTGTATACGGAGTCTGATCTATTTTTTGTTTTACTTTTATTTAAAATAAAAGTGTGTTCTTCTTTAAGCAATACATTTATAAAAGCATATTTATTTTGATGTAGCTCAATATGTTCTTTAAACAAGTCTTTGGATTGTCCAATTTGTGAGTTACGAATGACATGTATTCCTAAGGAAATTGTGCTCATTTTTTCTCTTTGCAAAATCACACATTCAAAAATTAATTGCCAAGCTTTAATTTCAAAAGCTCTATAATTAATAAACACTAATTTTAATGCGGGTTCATTAAAAAGCCCATTCAGCTCTTTAAAAAACTGAATTAACTTTGTTTGTGAAATTGCCGTATATAATTCTACAATAGAAATTAAATTTTTAGTAGTATGCTGAAGTATTAATCGTTGTAGAGCCATTGGATATTTGGCAACCACTTTTTTTAATGTACTAACCGCATTGGTATCTACAGCCAATGTTTCCAATACCAATTCTAACCAATTGCTTTCAGGTAAAATCGTATAGGATTTAAATGTGCCTTTTTGCAACCAATGTAACCATAGTTCAAAATAATACCTCCTAATGGATTGGTGTTTATTGTTATCCTGTGTAACCTCAACTGCATCTTTTTCAGTTGACTTTTCTTTCATATATTGCTTAAGATACGCTTCTTTTTCCTTAGCAGATAATTGTAATTCCCGAAGAAAAGAAGGTTCATTTACCCCCCTTTCATTTTTGGAAGCACTCCCAGGTATAGCTTCTTTATTTCCCTTTACCTCCTTTAATTTATTTTTAATTTCTCGGGCTAGCAAAGCCACTATTTTGTTTACAACATCATTTATACCAGCTGCATTATTTAAGTTAATTTCACCAATATTTAATGTGATGCTATCAATACTTACTACTTCATTTTCATTCACTAAACGATCAAACAATTTATTTAATTCGGGTAACAAAACATTCCAAACTAGCTCACTCAGGTGTTGCTGCATTGAATAAACAGGATCGGATGCTTTTACCTCCAATTCCAAAATCTGTTTTCCTATGAGATGATTATTTGCCATTTTATGAGTTTACTAATTGTTTTATTTGAGTAAGCGTTTTAGTGTTGGCTACTTGCTTTACCTCCTCAATATTCCACTCTTCATAAATTACTTTCCCCGTAAGCCCTTTTTCATTTAGTACTTTTAAGCTGGATTTTAAAAGATCTATATCACCTGTAACTAATTCTTGCTTTTGATTCATTACTAATTGATCTAGCAAATGCCAAGTTGCATTTTTTAGCAAGCCTAAAAAGCCTGCAATATTGTTACCCTTTTGTAAACTATAGCGTTCAAAAAAGTTAACTAACTGTATATAAGCTGTTAATGTTGGTGTATTTTTAAGAAAGAAAACAGTACGCTCATAACTTTTCGTTTTCTGCATATCTTCATTTGAAAGTACTTCTATGTTTTTAAGATATTTTGGTTTTCTTTTTCTGACTAAAGCCAATAAATCATGCTCTTTTATTCCTTTTTTTGCCGCTTTTTCTGTTTTCTTTTTAATTACTTGTTTGGATATGATTTTAGTAATCTTTGAAGCATCATTTTTTGGAGTCCCATTAACTTTTTTCTTTTTTTGCTCTAATACCTCTTCGGCTTTTACTACTGCTAAACTATCTTCCTTTGTTGATGACATCAATAAAGCTTGAGCTTCATCAAATTGTGGTAAATTAGTTAGGATCGTTTCACAACAAGACCAAAATATAGTCCCCTCTGTATCATTAGGCAAGCAACATTCATCATCATTTATAAACTCATTTGAGTTACAATCACAATCATTTTGGTTCTCTACTGATGTTTCACATACTGGCTCCGATTTTAATGTTTTAATGCAATCCACTAAAGCACAAATAGGAGCCCCCTTTTCTGGCTCACACCACTGATGACCTTCTTCTTTCCCATCTTTTACTGGGCCTTGTTTCCACTCCATCCATCTTCTGTATTCATCTTCGAACTTGCACATATCCTTTGGACTTAACCATAAAATATGTAGCCCTACTAATGCTGGTGCTTCTTTGTATAGTAATTTTTCAAAAGCCTCTCGTGATTGTTTTGTTCGGAAACGTTTTACCCATGAAGGCAGCGCCAGCGTAGCCCAAAAAGAATAAGGATCCGAACCGGGTAGGTAATAAATAGTATTTATAGCTGTATTGTCAGCGCATGGATCATCTTTATCCATATCCGGTTTCCATGGAATTTCACAACAATAATCGGGACAAATGGGAAGTAAACAACTTTTTGTTTGAAGCACGTCATCGCCTCCTAACACAAAGGAATAACTACATTCACCAATATGCTTTGGTCGTAATAAAATATGTTCCAACAAGTGCATCCCTGTATTGTCTACACATGCCTTAGTTCTTTCAATAGCATCTTCCACCTCTTGTAAACAATTATATTGTTGTGGATGATAAGCTAACTCCCTGCTAGGATCAACTATTTGAAATGAATACGGTCCATATTTAGCTTTGGAAACACACTCAACAGTATAAGTCTTGTCCGCTATTAATTGGCAAAATTTCTCAAACTCCAATAAAGCTTCCGAACAGCAAGAGTAGTATTTTTTACTTACAAAGGGATAAACTTCTTTACAAGTATTAGTATCCTCTTCTCTAGGTATGGTATCCTCATCACAACCACAAGGGCGTAAACCTGTTTCCGAAACCATAGTATCATTTGCCGACCAATACAATCGGAATCCATAACCGGCTGTTGTTTTGTAAATAGGAAAACGATTGATCAAAGCATAAAATGCATCAATATCTATATCAAACAGCTTTATTAATTCATCCTTTTTTTTAAAGCCTTTTATGCTTTCAATAATACACTGCTTAAGCTCATTTTTCCCATTAGCCTGATCCTCACAAATTTTAATACACTTGCGTATTTCATCAACTACATCACAATTACTTTTAAAGTGTTCTTTTTGTGAATTAACCAAATGAGTAATCGGTGTTGCACCTACAGGAGTTTCTTCATTTGTTTCAAAAAATAAGCCCGAAGAAAAAAGTTTCCAATCCAAACCTTCTAAAATTGAAGACCATGTAGTAATTTGTTCATCTCTATCACCTTTATCATCGTACCAGCAACTATGATTAGCCACGTAATACTTAGGTGATACTATTTTAAATTTCCAGTAATCTTGATCACAAACTGGAATATAATTTTGAGTATCCTCAGCAGCATATATAAATTCGCGTAAACCCCCTGGCATACAATCATTGCACGAATCTAGTTTTTTAGGAAAAGCATTATCCCATGCTTCGGCTTCACTTTTAAAATTACACGCGCTTTCGGCCAGTACTTCAATAAGTCCTACATAAAATTTCCCCTTTTCGCATAACAGTCTACAATTATTAGACGTTCCTGCTAATACATAAAAATGTTGATAAGCTTCAATTGCTTCATCAATGCTAGAAAAACGAGCCACACTATCCCACAGTGGGGTTCCTTCTACCTCTTCTACATGTGTATTTATACAATCGCCAACATCAATACGTTCCTCTTCTTTTACAACTACTCGGTATTTGTAATACACCTTTATATCATTATCTTCCGCTACTTCAACTTTGTATATGGGAAATAACTCCGCTAATTGAACATAAAATTCAATCAACCCCTGTCCTTGTTCTTTTACTTTTCTTTCTTTTGGTATTACTGCTATAAATGCGTCCGTTTCACAAGCATTTGACTCAGGGTCATAGTATTGTTCAACTACACTAATTTTACTCCCTTTGCTATACTGATTTGTATTTCTGGCATAAATAATAACCTCAAGCCATTCTTTTTCCCAAGCCTCTTCTGCTTCCTCCGCTGTTTTATAACCTACATAGCTTATTAGAACAAATTCTTCTTCTTCATTTGTATTAAAACACACCTGATAATGAAATTTATCTTTATCCATTTCGGGACAAATTACAATAGGTTTATCGGGGCATTTTTTTAATTGAATTGGTGGAATAACATCACAAATAGCTCTTTTAAGTTGTAATGCATTTTCTTTTTCATAACATAAACTTGGATGTATTGCTAATGGCATATTCTTTTTTAAAAATCGCCACTCATATGAAATCTGTCCATCCTGAGCCATATCCGAAATAGTAAAATCGCTATTCGGAGTTTCACTATTTACATAAGCATTACTTATATACTTTTTCAGCTGTTCGGCTTCACTTAAACTTGCTTTTTCCGAAGTACTTATTGCCAATTTAGTAATATCATCTGGTATACTGCTTTTAGTAAATTGAGTTGCTACAACCGATGCTTTATCATACAATGTAAATTCTCTCGTTATTTTACTTTTTTTAGTTTCTTTTAATGTTAATTGAGGTAATTTGTCAACAAACTCGGTGTATGCTTTTTTGGCATCTTCAACTTTTTTATAGGCTTTACTACTTATAAAAAGAGGATTAAACACATTATCTGCATCAGTGTTTCCGTAAATAAAATTAAACGCTGCGGGTATTTTTACCACTTTATAATCATATAACAGTTCCTTACACAATGCTTCGCAACTATGTAAGGCCTCTATGGCAATTGTCTTATCAAAATCTGATTTTGCTCTTGTTCTAGATGTAAATTCAGAAGTTGATTGTAATACTACGCCTTCATTATTAAAAAGTGACCAATTGTATTTATTAGGTTCTTTTTTTATACGTACTGGGGATTCATTTTTGGCTATAAATCGGGCTACTGCATTTAGGGCTTTATTCCTATTTGTTGCAATTTCAAAATGCTCTGGGGGCATCATTAAAAAAGAACCATCCGTATCACGTAATAAAAAACTATATTCTGGATTTCCTTCATCGCCCGATTGTAAGTAGTTTTTTTTATCTCCACCTAAACTAAAGGCTTTTTCTAGGGCTAACAACGCCTCTTTTTTTGAATGATATACGCCATAACTAATTAAAGAAGCGTCTTGTTCATTTAGTTGCACCTTGAATCCTACTTTATCAGCCACCCTTTCAATACTCGGCTTCGTATTTCGTTTTCCAAAAGCTATAGTACTTTCTTCTATGATCGTTTTTAGTTCCTTTTCAGGAAGTAAGGCTAGGGCTATAATCTTTTTCTTTTCATTTTTTAAGGCCAATTGATTTCCTTGCTGCGCTACCACATAATTTTTGGCATCACTCCCCAATACTTTAGCTCTACGCCAGGCATCAGTCGCCTTGCTTTTATCTGGATAACATCCCACACCTTCAAACACCAATTTACTTCCTGCAATGTTTAATTTCCATTTGTAAGCGGAATCATGTTGGGTTAAATATGAATCTAATGCGCCTTCATTTAACACATTTTCCCAAGCTTCATTTACCGAAGAAAATGCGGTAGCACTCATTTTATGCTCCTTACTAATAGGGTGCTGAATATGCCATTTCCAACTTTCAAGTGTTTTTATTTCTAGATTTTGATCTAAGCGATGTGCATCCAAAAAACAATGTTCGCGAGCTACAGGTAGCAAACGACATTCTCGGGATACGTCATCTTCATTTTTAAGTGTTTGAAGCTTTCCTTTTTTTATAAAATCCCCCTGCTTTTTTAATGCTAATGTTTCCGATGACAAACTCGTGCTTCGGGCCACTTCGATCCCTTTATGATCGGTTAGTTGCTGATGAAAATTATATTTTGTAGTCACTATATTTTCTGTCGATGCTTGTGCAGAAAATAATCTACTTATGACCGATCTGTTAAATCCGTTTAAGGTTTTTTCTAATTTTTTATATGATTTAGGGTCCCTAAGCTGCACTAAAACTTTATTTGCTGCAAGGAGTAATTCTTCTTTACTTTCATAACTACGATTACTTCTAAAAAGCAAATTTCCATTAGCATCATTTAGTACAAACCTGTGGCATTCGGTGACTTCGAAATTGCATAAATTTCTTCGCTCGTAATTATTTATTCCTGATAATAAGGAGACTCTTTTTTCAAATCCCGAAACATTGTCTGTATTCCATGCTGGCTTTAGATAGTCAAAGGCTTTCCCTCTATTTCTACTTAAATCTGCAAATTCTTTTATATAACTCGATTGATCTGCAATCCTTTTTTGATCCAGTGTAGTTTCACTTAAGTTGCCTTTGTATTGCAACAAGGTGTAGTCTGTAAAACTTTCACCAAATCGGGCCAATAAATGATCCAAAAAGAGTTGTCGTCTAGTACTATATTCCTCTTTATTTTCGGTTAATTCCTGTAAAACATTCAAGTACGAAACAGGATGAAATGCAATCCCAAAATAGTGTTGCGTAGCTCCTCTTAAGGTATCGGTAACCAAATTATAGCCCGTAACTGTCGAAGCCATAAAAGCCACATTTTTAGCTTCACTCTTAGCTTCATTAATGGACTTATAACGTTTTGTTCCTACCAGTAGTAATTCACTTGAGGTATTGGGATAAAGCACAAAAAAGCACCCAAAACGATCCTCCAAAACTTGAATACTATATTTTTTAGAAAAGAAAATATCTACCAATTGATTGATATGTATGGATCGCTTGTTTATGGATTCAAAACTTACCAAATCCACCAAACCACTTTGATGATCACAATAATTACCAATACTAAATTCTGTTCGTGGATGCGCTTCCAATAAAGCTATCGTATTTTTCCATGCCTCATTATTTTGTACTGGATAAGCTACTACGGAACTCCCGTTTTGAGTTTCGGTAGTGGTATGAAATTTTAATAAACTTTCAATACCTGGTATACTATCTGGTAGTTGCGTAAAATAGGTTTTACAAGCTTCTTCGGTATATTCGGCTTCTGATTTTAATGAAAATAAAGAACGAATATTGGCCAATTGTGACGTATAATTAGCCAATAATTGGTCATAAAATAACAAATAGCCTTTTAATTGTAAAGCTTGTGTTTTTCTTAATAAAGTAGCACTTTCGGCTAAGCCATCTTCCCCTACACCATACACTACTGGAAAGTCATTTTGAATGGAATAAAACTCGCCCAAATCATCATGATAAACACCCATAGGAATTTCATTATCCAAACTGGTTAACGGAAGTCTAAATTTTTTCCCAAAGGATAATGATTGATGTACTTTTAGTTTATCTAGCTTTATAATTCCTTGCGGGCTATACAAGTCAATACATGAATTTTCTAATAAAAAAACAGGAACTTCATCTTTTTTAAGACTATGTATCCAAGCTATACTACCCGAACTATTCCCATTATTTATATGTGCTTTTTTAACTTTTTGAACGCCTTCAATGGCCAAAACCACCGCATACAAATCCGAAAGGTGGATTTTATTTCTTTTTTCTAATTTTTCCAGTTCATCTGTATCTACAAAACCAAAACTTTCTTTGAGATACGGTCTTCCTTCAAAAATAGCATCAATACTTTTTCCTTTGTTTAAAAGTTCGTTAAGCGTATAATAGTTAATTTCTGGTTGAAAATAATTCCTTACGGCCTTTATAATTTTTGAATACACCTTTTTAGGATCAATACCCAAAGTAATTTCTACCTCCAAACAAACACCAAAGTCAATGGGTTTTAAAATTTCAATTTGTATAAAGTCTTCACATAAATTTCGATGCTCCAACAAGAAGCTTTTAACAGCTACTTTTAATGCTGCTTCGTCAACCACATCATCTTCTTTTTCTATATAAACTTTATACAGTCCATTTAAAAAGAGTTGTTCATAGGCTTTATTTAGTAAACAATCTTCCCTATCATTTATAACATGTATGGCTTCTTCAAAAATAGCTTCTTCGCCTTCATTAGGTGTACTTGGTGGTGTGCATGTTAAACGATCCATTTGCTGATCAACATACAAAGCCACTTCTTGATCTGCTATTTCTAACCATGCATTTCGAACGCCATCAATTTCTATCAGCAATTTTCGGTAATCGGTAACAGAAACTGGGTTTATAGTCAATATCTCTAAAGGAGTTAAAAAATTATCATCCTTTTCAGAATTATCTTTTTGAGCAATTAAATTTTTAAAAGGCAGATTTGTTTTATACCCTAAATCAAGCAATGCATAAATAAGTACCTCCAAAATAGTAACTCCAGGGTCATGCGCATTATGATCTGTCCAAATTTTACCTGCTAAATTCCCAATATGTTCTAGACCTTCTCTGCGTAGGCGATCAAAATCTAAATACTCAGGAATATCTGGATCATTTTGCTTAATGACAGCTGCGGTATTTTCTAATAATCCTCCCATTTTATGTCAATTGGTGTACTTTATTAGACTTCAATTTATGAGTAACCTCTGCTTCCAAACAGGTCTCTTCATCATGCTCAACACAAATGTTTCCGGGCACTAAAACGGTTCTAGCCGTTAATGGTTTTATAATAGCCCCTTTTTGATCACATAGTCCTGTTAATTCTAACTTCACTATAAAATCCACATACTCCAATTGCTCTACAAAACCAATAATGTCTGAATAGCGCACTAGTTGACCTAAAGCTAGTTTTTCGATATCTCCTAACACCCATGGCGCTAAAAATAGGGTGATATCATCTTTCAATTTTTTTGTATAAAAATCAGGTGACTTCCCTCTATGTAATCTTACTTTAATTGCCACATCAACGCCTTCGTACCTTGGATTCATTATTTTTATACGTGCAAAAGGCGAGGTACGTTTTCGTATATAATCCCCTATTTTTTCCAATAAACTTACCGGGACTTTTGGCGCAATTAAGTTCCCCGATTCTAACTTTGCTAAATCGGGTATTACCGTAATTACCACATAACCTGGCGCTACTTCCAAATCACGTTTGTAATCTATAGCAGATAATCCCATAGTATGGGTAATGCATTTGGCTTTTTCAACTTCGGGAAAGCCTTCCAATATAATTTTTTCATAATCGGATAACATTAATGCCCTTCCCTTATGCTTTAACTGTTCACTTACACGGGTATAAAAATGTCCGTTTACTTCTGGCGTTCTTCCTCCAAATGAAGGGTAAATTTGTTCCACCTTTTTAATATTAAAATCTCCATTCACCAGTTTAGCTATGCTTCCTGACGCCAAAGGAGTTTCCAATCTATTTTTATCATTTAGGACACTAAACCTAGCCGAAGTTTTAGCTGCTTGCGTGTGTATTCCTATAGTTTCGGCAACTGCTTTGACATTTTTAGGTGTGGATACTTTAATCCAATACAATGAATCGGGCATAACGGTATTCCCTTTATTAGTAATATCATCGGGAATGACAATACTTGCAATCCCAGATACCGTAAAACGATCTGTTTCATCCGAAATCACATCAAAATCATATTGCAATAATTTCCATTCATTAGTACTTAAATAATGCCAATAAATTTCGGCGCGATCCAATTCCGAATCGGCAGTAGCTTCTGCTAATTGAAATAATACTGATAAACTGCCCCCAGTAGTTATTTTTTCTAAACCAATAAATAGTGTTCCTTCATCATTAAAAAAAGGAAATAAGGTGGGCTTGGTTTCAATATTTTCAAACTTTGATGTGTTTTCAAAAGGATACAAATGTGTAATATCCATATCACTCATTGTCGCTTCTGCTTTATAATCAACAAACAAGGATTTTATAGCAGGTGTATAGGGTTCATTTGGAAGTATGGCATTATCGGCATTATTTGCTATAAAAACAGCTTTAATCTTATCTGCTCTACCGCATAAACTTTCGTCAATTTTTTCTAAACCATATGGTGAAAGATCCCCTGGAATAGTTGAAGGTATATTGATCGGTGCAAATATTGGAGGTGGAGGTGCTTTTTCAACTTCATCCTGAAGATCTTCTAGCGTTCCTCCCCACGACTTTATAGCATCAATTCGATCTTCAGACTCATCACATAATGTAATTATATTATCAACCTCATCCTTTATTGTTTCAATAGACTTTGGATCTAAAATATTAGCCAAAGCCATCATTTGTTTGGCCAACACAAATGCATAACTATCATGCTGAAAATCTTCTCCTTTTAATTTTATTCTAAAAAAAGCTTTTCTAGAATTAACCGTTAACGGGGTTAAAGGTTCCTTAGGCATTGATTTAGTCTCGTAGGCTGTAATTGGGAAATCCCCACGATTCCACCGATATCCATTAAAATTATATGCTGCATTAATTGCCGAACATGGAGTGAATCCGTTTTTTGAGGTAAATAATCTTTTATTCACACCACCATCTTCCCATAGACCTTTATCTAAAACACCACCTCTAATTTCAAAAACATTTGTAGTGATATTCACCCCGTCTTCTAAATTATAAGCTTCATAATACGTTTCAAAATCAACAGGTCGGTCCTTCCATTCTACTCCTAAGCGAAATGATTGCCAATTTTTACAAAAAACCTCTTTTGATCCTATAATAAACGTTGCATCAACTTTCGGTCTTGGACCAAATGGAAACATGGGTTTATTTACATCTTGTAAATTTTCGTCATTTTGAACAATTAAATTTTTAAGCCCGCAAACATTAACTTTAATTTTGGCATCTACTAACTTGATCCCTTGTAAAAAATGATATGGTGAAATTGAAATTTCTCCTACATCCTTTTTTTCTTGCTCTAAACAACATCCTTTTTTATTGCCATTTTTAGGTCTACCACCAATAATATCATCACAAGTCAACACATTTTCTAACTTTTCAATAACTGGATTGAGTTCTATTTTAACTAAAGGAAACGACGTATTTACATCAATTTTCTCCTTCAGTTTTTCTTCATCAAAAAACACCACCTTGGGATCTTCTTTTGTTAACTTCAACCTAAATATAAACTGGAGATCGGCAGTTGTATTCAAGTCCGAAAAAGGAGGTAAATCAATCACCAAGTCCTCTATCACTTCTTGTTGAGGAATTACCCAATCTTTTTCACCACTAAAAGACATCAAAAACAACTGCCCCACTTTTGACATGTTTTCTTCAAAAATACCACACTCGCACAAGCGTTTTTTTTCATTGTCATTAAAAAGAGGCAAACAACTAATAGGATCCTTTTGTGTTAAAAACAGTTCTAAATTATTTCCTAACACATATATTTCTTCATTACCCAATAGGTTTAGTAAATAATTCTTGGTCTCCTCTGTTATTGTTTCGCAATTTTCAACTGTTTCTTTTTTAAATGAAAATTGTTTTTGAGCTATAATTTCATCTAAATTCTGTTTAATTTTTGCAGCTGAAATACTTCCTTCTCGTAAATTGCAATTCAAACGTATCTCAATAGAACGCTCTCCTTCTTCCAACAACAATACTGGTGAAGACAATACAAAACCTATACGTGCCTTTGGGTGTTCCTCTGCTAATTCCTTTCCTTTTTTAATATACTTACTATACTTATCACCAAGTGTAGCCCAGTTTGCAGGTTGATCTTCTTTAAATTTTTTTCCTATTCCATCTGCTGAATTCGCTACTGGAGCTATATATACCCCCTCAATATAGGTCTTGTCATTATTATCTGTAGTTGGAAATAATGAAAGTGTTCTTACCTCTTTGATCTGAGCTTTGTCAACTACCACCTCATGATCTAAACCAAATTGTATATCTTGATTATTGGCATCCTTACTGTCTTTTACTAATAAATCCTTTTTTAATACATATTGCTCTTGATGATTCGCCACCTCAAAAACAATATGCGCTTGATCTGGTACGGCATCTTTAGGACGCATTTTTAATACTTCTTCATAAAAAAAGTCTAAATGCTTTTTACTTAACTCATTTATATTGCCTTGGAAATGTTTAAATACTTCTAAAAAAGCAAACAATAAGGCAATATGTGGTTCATGCTTTTTTTGAAGTGAGGCTTGTAATGGCAACAAACTTTCCTCTATATAATTTGGAGCAGCCTCAACAATGGCTTGTACTCCATTTATTATTTTAAGAAATAAGCTATTCAATTGCGCTCCTGCTTTTAACAGTGCTTCTTTTTTTCCCTTTTTAACCTTTTGAATGCATCCGTCAATAGCATAAATATCAATCACCTCAAATTGCCAAGGAAGCTGTAAAAAATCATTGAAATTCTTTTTGGATACACATAAATAGTTGACACTGGAATTATGTAAGCCTATAAAAGATTTCATGGCCTCGGCAAACGAAGTTTTAATAATGGCAAGTAACGAATCTGTAAAACTATTCTCTTGCTTTTGCACTGTAGTAAACAATGTTGTTGTAGGTTTACTAAGTTTTGTTTCAATAAAATTAAATAAAGCTTCTAAGGTTTCTTTAGATGGATTTTCTGTAAGTTCTTTATATAATAATGAAAACTGAACTTCCAAATCTTCCACTACTATTTTACTTAATACCGCCAATTGAAAGGGCAAACTATTCTTAAAAAAAGTTCCCCAATTATCTATATCCTGAAATTCTCCATCAATTGCAGTATTTCGGTATTGGTAAAAATTAATTTGTTGTGCATACCCACTAATCATATACAAACGATCGGCCAAGGTTTTTCCATCAATAGGTACTGCACTGGGGTCCAATGCTTGTATTAGTCTATCCTTTTGACTTGTCCCCGTACTATTTTTTAAAGGGTGTGCTATATTTGATGGATGCTTCATTTACCTAAACTTATTTATATCGCTTGATCAGCTTCTCTTAAATAAAAATCATATACATAATTATTACGCGTATTGGTTCCTTCGATTTCATAATGCACAATGATTTTTAGTTTTCCCTCGATCAATTCAAAGGAATCTTCTTCAGTAATATCAATTCTTTCTAATTTTATCCTTGGTTCAAAATAAAGAATCGCTCTTTCCACCACATCTTTTATAAAACCAATGAGTGCGTTATCTACATTTTCAAACTGGTAATCCTTTAAATTGCAACCATATTCGGGTTGCATTACCCGTTCCCCCAAACTAGTTGAAAGTAGAATTTCCAAACTTTGCTCAATATCTTTTTCGGCACTAACCATAGTGATCGTTTTGGCATCGATATCAAATGTTGGCGGAAATGACCAGCCTGTTCCTAAATATGCTTTGTTTGCATTCATACTTCTGTATTTTATCCTCCAATCATTACCATTGGAAAGCCTTGAACAATTGTACCTCCATGTGATGTTAAATCACCCATCCGTGCTGCGGGACTCCCGCCTATAAACACTGTTGCTGATCCCTTTGCTATAGTATCTGGCGGACCAACACATACACACATATCACCTACCACGGCAGCAGGCTGCCCACCTATTAACACGGTTGATTTTGGTGGTCCAATAACTGGTCCTCCTACATGAGGTACGGGGCCATTTGAGAGTGGACACGTATGCATATCTCCAATTCTAGCTGCTGCTGGCATATCCTTATTTTATTAATTAATATTTATAGGCGTTCCCTTTATTGTTGTTGGCCCATCGGCCGAAACACTGGTAGTTGCTCCTTTAATTTCCATACTTGCACTTGCTTTAGCGGCAAGTTGTAGTGCTTCTAAAGTCATATTCATTCCTGCTTTTATATCAATATTACCCGATGCTTCTATTTTTATATCCCCAGGACTATTCATTTCAATTCCCGATGGATTCATTTTGGTTACATTTCCATTTTGATCTTCGATGGTGATCGAAGTACTATCTTCATCTAATTTGATGCTATTCCCAGCTGGGGTATCAATAGTTATTGTTTTCGTTTGATCGTGAAAATGTACGCGCATTCCTGATCGAGTTACTACTCCTTTTTCGTGATTTTCATCCTTTGCTTCCATGGGTGCAGGCTTAGCACTGCTATGTAGCATACCAAGTACTACAGCTTCTCGTGGGTCATCATTTAAAAAACCTACGATCACCTCATCCTCTATTTCTGGCAAAAAAAAGCTTCCTCTACCCGAAATGCCTTCATCTGCTTTACCCGCATCTAAAGTGGCTAGCCTTGCCCAAACACCACGTGCCGAATTATCAATAATAGGCAGTCGTACTAAAATTCTATTTTCGCCCTCTGGATCATCCTGTAATTGCACCACTTTTCCTATCTGTAATCCACTTATCCCAGGTACCAAACCTGCGGCTGGGGCATCTGTTATGTTTTTATGAATATGTGAAAAACAATCTGCCTTTAACCCAAACTGCACTTGCGTATACCATGATCCATTATATACATCATGCCTTACTGCAGATACAAATGCCTTTCCGGTAAATCGAGCTCCCACCCCTTGCAATTCTATTAATTGCCCAGGTTTAACTCCTCCAAAACCGATAAACTTTGCACGCCCTTTTATTTTTGAAAGTCTACTGTTTTGCATTATGGATTTGGTCCACTCCTGTAATTCTTCGGTGATGGCTTGTCCCGTATGTCTTAGCTCATATTTTTCAGGACTTATCCCTGCTGCTAAATCTTTACCATTTACATTTCCAAGTTCATTAATCCCTACACTCTCCGTAACATGTTCAAACATATTTTGACCAGCATAATCCCATGATTTAGCTTCTACTGTAGTCCATTGATCTCTTGAATCCATTTCGGCTTCAAAATCAATAAGTGTTGATCCAAATAATACGGATATACTAGGATCGGTATTTGTTACAGGTGCTTTGATATTAATTTTACCATCATCCACAGCAACTAATTTTCCATTGGCCTCAGCCCTTAGTAATAAAAAATCCCAATCGGTACAATGATGTTGTACCATTTCAAGGTGTTTTATTGTAGTTGCTTCTACATCATGACTAAGTGGTGTATACCGCCCAATGACTTCCTCCATGATTTCACTATCTTTTGCCTCTTCATAATAAAAATTATGCCTTCCTATAGTCATTTTAACTGCCTCATCCCTGCAATCTAAAATCAATTCCGTTTTTCCACTCTCCTTTATTTTTATACTATGCTTTACAATAATCCCTTTAAAGAGTTGCTTATTTTCACCATCACGTCCAATTTTTAAGGCGATTGATTTTCCTGGCAAAAATTCTTCTTTTTCACTTATTTCAAATGTTTCTTCCGATGCGTTTCCATCCTGTAAAACAATCTTACTGGTTGGAATTCTATTAATTTCTTTTTGAATAGATATAGAAAATACTTGATAGCCTGGATCGACTAATTTTCCATCAATTAGTATATCAAATGTGGATATATTGTGCGATACTTCTACAGGGATCTCTCTATCTTTCATTATACTTTTGGTACTTTAATCGATTACAAATTTTAATTCTATTCAACTGTTTTTTCTATCGGAGGAAACACCATTTCTACTCCTGGTTTTATTTTCCGAAACGAGGTTAACCCATTAGCTTTAGCTATTTGCATTACATATTTAGGATCATTGTAAATTTGATCTGTCATCCAATCGAGTCTATCACCGGCTTTAACTAATCTTACATGTGTTAAATCTGGAGATCGTTTACGCTCCCTAGCTACTCTTTCTTTTTGGGCTACATAATTTAAAAATGTA
The DNA here is from genome assembly GCA_947498765.1 of uncultured Aquimarina sp. Taxonomy (GTDB): domain Bacteria; phylum Bacteroidota; class Bacteroidia; order Flavobacteriales; family Flavobacteriaceae; genus Aquimarina. Next base: position 95,867 of record CANMLG010000004.1, on the reverse strand, counting down.
GCACTCACTTTTATACGAAGTGGATCTCCATCTGGTTTAAACAATGTGTAGTTAAGGTCTAAATTTGAAAGTATACACGGAAACTTAAAACCATCCCCCCAATGCACTTTTAAAAAATGTGGTCTATGAATTTCGCCATTCATATTATAGACCGTATTCTTAAAAATTTCTAACTGTTCCTTTACGGGAAGCGGTGTTTCGGATGTTAATGTGGTTACATCCGGTTTAAACTTTAATCTTGAATTATAGCCCTGAATTGAATTTGTACCATCCAATATAAAATCTAACTTCAATTCCTCTGGCGCTGTACCCTCATAACTTGCATTGGTGCCTTGATTTCCCTGTCCTTGTTGCGTATTTAGTTTCACCTTGTAATTTTGAGTAAAACTTTCTGGGTTTACAGGTAATGAAATCGGATTTGGTTTGATATTGGATCGTTTTGAAAAATCTTCATTATCAAAAGATTCAATAGATACTTTTATAAGTTTCCCTCTTTGGTTCATTATCGTTCATTTTTAGCTTTAATGATTTCAAGTACCTTTTCTACAATTTCATTCACCGTGGTTTCACTATTTTTTTCTACCGAAGTTTCACTTGAAGCTGATGTACTCGAATTTCTATCACCTACACTTGCTTTGATCACTAATTCTCTAATTTCTAATGGCATATTTTAATTTTTAAGGCGCTTTTAAGGCAAAATAATTATAGTTTAACTCTAAGGTTTCGATAAGTACTTCTCCTTTTTCGGCGTTTAATTCCCCAACTTTCCAACTTACTGGCCATACATGCGATAATTGCCATCGCATTAAAGGCTTATGATCCTCATTCAATAATTCGACATCAACATTAGTTAATGGTTTTACTATCATATCTTGAAAAGCTTGTTGGCACCATTGAACCAATCCAGAATCCTCTGGTTTTAGTATACCTCTCTTCAGCGTAAGCGTAGTATACTTACTCCGTCCAGGAATTTGATGCTCGAATCTATTTTCTCCTCCCTCCTTCATCGCTTCTTTTTCGATTTGTACATCCAAGCCCGATACGGATTGAAAACTAATATCTGTTCCATTTGATTTAGGAAGTCCGGTAAAAAAAACCTTGAAATGAAAACCTACTATTTGATGCGTACTTGCCATAAATAGTGTTAGTTTTTAGCTTCTAAAATGGTTAAGCCCTCATGAACTAATTCCATGGTTTCAATAGCCACCTCATTAGCATCCGCTTTTAAATCGGTTGACTGTACTTTACTAGGCCATGCATTTTCTAATTGCCAAGTAATAATTGTTTTATGGTTTTCATCCAGTAAACTAATAGAAACAGCTCTTCTGTATTTAGAACCTGTTTTATTTCCTTCTTGGAAATAATAGGTTTTTTGCCATTCTTTATAAAAGTCAAAGTCACCTTGAAATGTTCCTCGCTTTAAAGTAATATTACTATATTTAGTCAATCCAGGTTGTTTGGTTTTATTATATTTTACGCTATCCCCTTCTCTGTATTCAATAACCTCTGTTTCAAAATCCAAACCACTAACCTCGGTAAACCCAATACGAAACTTATCTCCCCATTCCACTTTAAAATGAAACTTTGGTAATGGATAATCTATTTTTTTATCTGCCATGATACTCGTTTTTAATTTTTTTTAGAATGTTTACTTTCCTTCAGCTGCTTTTGCGGCTTTTATTGCTTCGGCCAAACTGTTTTTACGTGACAAGGCATCATCACTTTCCTTTTTCTTTTTTGCCCATGCCTTCTTAAGCTCCAATGTTTTTGTATTTGCTTTAGCTAAATCCTTTATTATATCACCGTAATAATCACTATTAACAATAGGTAAGGTTGGTTGAGGCTTTTTGTCCTTAGCATCACATGGATAATCCTCCGTATCATCCTCATCGGAACAACTAGGCTGCTCTACTACGATTCCTTTAAATTCCTCTAAAATTGTTTTTAGTTTAAAGCTTAAACCTTCTTCTTCACAGATATAAGCATATAATAGATTCGCACATTTTAAGGCATCAATTAACTTACATAAAATAGCTTCCTGAAGATCACATACTACTTTAATTTTCTCTTCGAGAACCTTAATGCAACTAACCGCTGTTTCTTTATCAACATCTTTAACATCCTTTAAGCAATTGATTGCTTTAATTAAATCACCTATCAATTCCTTTAAACCTTTATCCGCATTATTATAGCTATACAAACAATCGAAAATTGATTTTACTTGACAGAGTAGTTTTTCTAAAGCACTACTTGTACATTTTGCATTTTTACAGACTTCCTTTACTTGACCGTAAAAAAAGCCAAGCTCAATAACAATATTATCTGCCTTTTCATTTGATTTATCAATAAGGTCAAACCATTTATCCAGCTTATTTTGCCAGTTATATGAATTATCATATTGCTCTTTTAATTTTTCAGATTCTGCAGACTTTTTATTGTAAACATTACATGCGTTCGCATAATCTTCTTCCCATTTGGTTAGGCAATTCTTTTCGCCATTACCTCCGTTACCTGAGTCATCATTACAACAGGTATCGTCGTTCAAAAATTTAATCATACTCATAATTCTATTTTTTAATTTTTATCAATACCTGATTGTTAATCTTCATTTGCCGTTTGGGTAGCCATATGCTCAGTAGTATTACAATCATTGCCAGCATCTACACATTCGCATGAAATTTCTAATTCTTCCTCCCTGCTCTCACCTTCGCAAATAAATTTCCCTGTTTTATGTAAACCTTTCACTTTACTTCCTTCGTTATAAAGAGTGCACGAAACTTCAGCTAGTTCTTCTACAATACTATTTAACTCATCGCGATACGTGCTCACATCTTTTTCGGTACTCTTTACATTATCTGCAACACAATCATTTAATATTTTTACCGTATCTACTAATTTTGATGCAAAACTTTTAAGTCCTCCGGTATTGGTAAATGTTTGTATCCCTGCAATATTCACTACTCCATTAAAAGCATTTTGCCCTTTAGTAGTTAACATGGCAATTTTATCTTTGATATCCATCAATAAGTCCTCTACTTGGGTCACATCTTCTGGTATTTCATCATCTTTAGCTCCTTTTTTGCCTTTTGTCCTTTTAGGCTTAGGAGGAAGTATGCACTCCTTTACACAATTGACTACAATGCAAGCCTCATTGTTGGCTTCATTCATTTTTACACGTAACTCATTGATCATTTTTGAAGACTCATTGATCATTTTTTCGAGCTCATCATCTTTTTTAATGTACTCATCTACGTTTTTTTGAATAATTCCTGCTTTTTTATAGTTTTTTAAAACTATACAACTCATGAGATCTTGATATATATCATAAGAGGCCGTAGCCTTATCCAAGCAACAAATTTTATAGCCACGAGCTATTTCTTTAGCATCCCTTTTGGTTCCATAAGCCGTGTATAAACTTTCTGAAGCTTTTTTTTCATTCTTAATGTCTTTCAGCTTTTCGCAAATCTTTATTTCAGGATTTTTCAAAGCGTCATTCCCTGCCATATCTGCCATTTTACTAGTATTTTAAAGTTATTATTATCCTTGACCAGTTATATATTACTCAGACAGCATTTTGTGACTAAATCTCAGAATGATAAATTCAGCTGGTCTAACTACCGCCATTCCTATTTCTACAATCATTCTTCCTTCCCAAATATCCACCTCATCCATGGTTTCATTAAGTCCAACTTTTACATAAAAAGCTTGCTCTGGAGTGGTTCCCATTAAGGCTCCTGCTTTCCATTGTTGTACTAAAAAGTTATCGATCATTGATTTTACCCTTACCCAAGTATTTAAGTCATTAGGCTCAAAAACAAATTGAAGCGAGGCTTTTTTAACCGATTCCTCTACCATGTTAAAAAATCTTCGTACCGAGATATAGCGCCATTCATTACTGTTACCCGCCATGGTACGTGCTCCCCACACTATCGCATTCCCTCTTCCTACAAATGAACGTATTACATTTACTGATTTCCCCGCATTTACATCCACGTTTAAACTTTCTTGCTGTTTATCCGTAATTTTAATTACTGGTCTAATCACATAATCCATATTCACATTTGCAGGAGCTTTCCACACGCCTCGAGAAGAGTCTACGCTGGCATAAACACCTACTATACCAGGCGAAGGCGGCATTACAATAGGAAGGTTTCGAATGGAATTTTGTGCTTGAAAATAAAGGGCATTATTCTTTGTCTTTAACTCTTCTAATGTGCCATTGAATGATCCATCTCCTCCTTCGTGCACAATAGTAACTCGGGCATCACCTACGCCTTCACCTCCGTAGTAATAATCCAAAATAGTCTCCACATTTGGAAAATATGTAGCTCCATATTTAATGGTGTTTTCTTCTGGCGGTGTATTGTCTCGCATGGTATCAATATTAGCTAACAAATCCGGTTGTTCGGGATCCTGCCAAATATCCATTACTGTAAAACGGTCTTTCATTTCCTCGCACAAATCCATTGATTCGCCAAAAAGGTTATAGAAATCAGAAAAATTATCCATTCCCTGTGCATCAGGATATACATATAGTGTTATTTCATCCACCTTTTCGGTAGCATCTAATCCTGCTTTAAGCTCTGCAAAACTTACAATCCCAGTAGTGTAATCACTTACAGAAACAATCCAACATGGACCGCCTCCGTTAGCAAAAAACATTTGTAATGCATATTGCATGATATACTTGGCTCTATCACCAATAGATGCTTGTACATTAACTGGCGCGCCTGGAGTTTCCTTTATTAATACTGAAAGGTTTTCTTCGGGTACTGCCTTTCCAAAAAAACGTTCATACTCTAATAGTGAACTAATTCTTTTAGGTTCATTAATTAAGGAATTTCCTCTTTCATCTTCGGCTTTTTGGGTATACCCTATAAAAGCCGGGATCGCAGTTTCTACCTGCGCAATTGATGGTGGTAGTTTTGGAATTTCTTCAATGAAGACTCCTGGCGTTTTGTAATTCATAATTTCTCTACTTTAAAAATCCATTTAGCTATTCAATAATCGATTTGACTGACTTATATAGATTTCCGAAAAAATCCTATCATTCTCTATTTTAATATCTGATGATTTGGGATGTGGTAACATTAAAGTGCTTCCATTAATAAAAGGCACTAAGGCATTAGTAAGCGATCTAGGGATATCGGATATTAATTTAGTATCTGTATGTGTTAAAAAAGAAGTCGTAGCTGCTACCTCGGCTGCTGAGAAATCCCCACTCACATTGTAGCGCCAATAAGTACTTCTGTTTTTTAATCGAATTTCAAAAATTGGATGTGGTATTTTTTCATTTGCTGCATTAATCCTAGTTTTTAAAAAACCTTGCGCATCCAATAAACTAAAAGGAGAATTTTCCTCACCAAAAGTGATTTCTATTACTCCAAAATTATCTTTACTGTACAATTCATCATTTAAATAAATGGGATAAGTAATAGCTGCCCCTCCGTTTAATATCATTTTTAACGTATACAAGCCTGAAGGGATAATTGCCGAGTCTTGATCATTAGCATCAACTTTATAAAAATCTAGAAGAACTGTACTTATGGCACTTGTACTTGACTTGGTAATTGTTTTTACCAATTGCCCATCTTTATCTTCCAGTTCGATTACAACATCTGTTATGTTTTGAGTAGGTTTAAATGCATAACTAAAAACAGCTGGCAACAATAATTTATCCGCGTCTGTTACAAAGCGTTTATCTGATACATCTTGCCAATCGGCAGCTACATTTCCATCTGTAAAAATCTTAGCTTCCTTTATGGTTCCTGCAAAATCTACATATGCTCCCATTTCATATGCCAATCCATTTTGATGCGTCATGGCTTTATTGGCCAATGAAAGTGATTCGTAATTTGGAACTACATCAGTTTCATTAAATACCTCTTTGTCCTTATTTGTAAAATAATAAATTGCCGGTTTGAATGATCCAAAACTGATATTGGTAACACTTCTAAAAAAAGAAATTTGTGATTGAATTTTAAAAGCTAGTCTTAAGTTTTTATCAATTGTTAAACTGGGTTTATACCGAATTTCATTTAAAACCAATTCCACCTTAACCTCTATACCTACTATAAAACCCAAACTCGTTTTGGCAAAAACTAATTTGTAATTATTCAATATCTTTTTTGTTTCATCAACGGGTTCTATGTTAAACAAGTCCTTTATATCATATGTCCCTTTTTCTGTTTTTACAGAAAGTATGCTTTCTTGATCTGTTTTATTAATAGAGAAAAAAGACACGCCTTTAGCATCAGTCAAATAATAATCATGTAAGATCTGCACCTCAAATAATCTTTTATATATGACTGTACTGCTATCCATAATTTTTAATTTGCATTGGTTACTAAGGAATCATTTTGAATTTCTTCTATTACTGGAGCAATAACACTTGAAGCTTCTTGTATATTTATTAAGCGTATTTTATACATTGCAAAAGGCACTTGTTTCCCGCCAAGGGAGCCCCACAGATGATTAATTTGTTCAAAAGTGAGGGTATATAATTCTATATTTAGTCTGATTTCGTCTTTGATTTGCTGCGGAATATTATCATCATTAGATATCGTAGTAAATGGTGAGTTTTTGACTGTAAATGTTTTTTTGGCCTGAAAAAACTGTAATACCAATGACAACCTGTGTAATGCAAATTCATAAGCATCCTGCAAGTCTTGCCCCAAAGTTGCAGAAACCAAAATATAAAGGTTTAAAAACACAGGAGGTTCAATATATTTTACTCCATTTGGTGTTTTTATTCGGTTACTGCTATTTTTTAGGGTACTCTCTTCTTCTGTATTTACAAGCGTAATGACTATTTTATCGCTCAAATCCTGTGCTTCGCTCTCCATTAAGGATATATTATGTAGAATAACATCCTCTGCAAGAATAGCATCCGTAGGGCGTTTGTTAGCGAAAATATATTCACTTAATTCATCCCTAATTAATTTTAAAGCCAACCCAATCATATACTTACTGTTAACACTTGTTTGATGTTAAGTAAATTTCCGAAAGGTGCCTTGAAAAAACAATCCCCAAAAATGGGGATTTACAAATATTTAATAATCACTACCTTGCATTAAGAATATAAATAAAATGAATTATAGTTCAATAACCTTTGAAGCTTCTTTGATAAGTTGTGCCGTATTTTTTACCTTGAATTTTTCAATAAGATGTTTTCTGTGAGAAATTGCGGTATGATTACTAATAAAAAGGCGATCTGCTATTTGTTTTGAAGAAAAACCATCGGCAATTAATTTAAGTACTTCTTTTTCTCTTATTGATATTAATTTGAAGTTTGTAAAACCGCACTTAGTATTTAATTGTATGCATTTTTCTATATCTTCTTTTTCTGAAATATCGTAATAATAATTTAATACCAATGCTTGATCTTCGAAATTAAACAACATGGCTTCATGCTTAACGTAAATTCTTTTGCCGCAAAAATTTATAATATGATATTTTAATGAAAATACATTCCTATATAGGTTACTTGTAAAAAAATCATTTATTTTTTTTTTCACTGTAGCCAACTCTACAGCATCAATTACAGGACATCCATGCTCCCAATCTGATTCAAAAAAACTCGTATTATTGCAACCTACAATTTCTTTAAAGGCTTTATTATAGTATAATAAAACACCTTTTTTAACAGTACAGATACTTATAATCAATTTCTTTGACCGTTCGCACGAATCTAAAATTTTTGAAAGCTTTGACCTTAGCAAACATCTATCAATAAAAGAGGCCTCTTTTTTTAGATTATAATACATTTTTTGTTGGTTTCTTAATAAAAGGGTGACATGTAAATTTACTCAATTACAACAAGTTACCTTAAGTGTTAACACCTTTTTATGAAGCGGTTTTTTCCTGTTTAACTAATCTTAAAAAAAGAATCAAATTATTTTTTTTTAAAATTATTTTTTTAAATATTTCTCTTTTTTGCATTTAAAATCACATAACTCCTAGACTGTTTAAAACCGTAAATCCATTTTTGAACATCGTAATTTCAACTTATTTGAACCCGTTCTAATTAAATAATATTCGCAAATTTGAAGTCATATTTTCGTAAATTTGCAAATCCAAAAAAGTATTTTTTAATTATTTGCTTTTTTGATCGATAAAAAAAACCGAAATGAGTAAGACATTATTTGACAAAGTATGGGATTCGCATGTAGTAAAACATGTTGAAGATGGACCAGACGTATTGTTCATAGACCGCCACATGGTGCATGAAGTAACAAGCCCTGTTGCTTTTTTAGGAATTGAAAACAGAGGTATTGACGTTTTATATCCTTCAAAAACATTTGCTACAGCAGATCACAACACCCCTACAATTAACCAGCACTTACCCGTTGCTGATCCACTTTCTGCTAATCAATTAAAAGCATTAGAAGAAAACGCAGCTAAACATGGTATTAGCCACTGGGGATTAGGACACGAAAAAAATGGTATTGTACACGTTGTAGGACCAGAATATGGTATCACTCAACCTGGTGCAACTATAGTATGTGGTGATTCGCATACATCTACTCACGGTGCTTTTGGAGCCATTGCCTTTGGTATTGGAACTTCGGAAGTTGAAATGGTATTGGCTACACAATGTATTATGCAGCCAAAGCCTAAAAAAATGCGTATCAATGTTAAAGGTGCATTAAGTTTTGGAGTTACTCCTAAAGATGTAGCTTTATACATTATTTCAAAATTAACTACATCTGGTGCTACAGGATATTTTGTAGAATATGCTGGTGACGTATTTGAAAATATGACTATGGAAGGTCGTATGACTGTATGTAATCTAAGTATTGAAATGGGTGCCCGTGGTGGAATGATTGCTCCAGATAAGAAAACATTTGAATATGTAAAAGGGCGTGAATTTACTCCATCTGGTGCTGCTTGGGATAAAGCAATGGCTTACTGGAAAACATTAAAAACTGATGATGATGCTGTTTTTGATAAAGAATTGACGTTTGATGCTGCTGATATTGAACCAATGATTACTTATGGAACCAACCCAGGAATGGGAATGGGAATTTCTAAAAGTATACCTAATGCTGCCGATGTTGAAGGTGGCGTGGCTACCTACAAAAAGTCTTTAGGCTATATGGACTTTAACGAAGGTGATGACATGATTGGTAAACCTATCGATTTTGTTTTTATAGGAAGTTGTACTAATGGTCGTATTGAAGATTTTAGAGCTTTTGCTTCTATTATCAAAGGACGTAAAAAAGCAGATCATGTAACTGCATGGTTAGTACCTGGATCTCATAAAGTTGAAGCTGCTATTAAAGAAGAAGGTATTTTAGATATTATTCACGAAGCTGGTTTTGAGTTACGTGAACCTGGATGTTCTGCCTGTTTAGCCATGAACGATGATAAGGTACCTGCTGGAAAACTAGCCGTTAGTACTAGTAATCGTAACTTTGAAGGCCGTCAAGGACCTGGATCAAGAACACTACTTGCTTCTCCTTTAGTTGCGGCTGCCGCAGCTGTTACCGGAAAAGTAACTGACCCACGTGAGTTAATGAATGCATAATTCGCTTTGCGAATTACAGTTAGCTTATGACCCCTTGTCATTTGCTAATAAAATAAAAAAAAACAAGAATAGCTAATAGCCAAAAGCTAATAGCCAAAAGCTAATAAAATGGCATACGATAAATTCGAAATATTAAAAAGTACTGCTGTACCACTTCCTATAGAAAATGTGGATACAGATCAAATCATACCTGCTCGTTTTTTAAAAGCAACAGAGCGTAAAGGCTTCGGAGACAATTTATTCCGAGACTGGAGGTATAACAATGATAATACACCCAAAGCTGATTTCGTTTTAAACGACGCTACTTACTCTGGAAAAATCCTTGTAGGAGGCAAAAATTTTGGTTCCGGATCATCACGTGAGCATGCTGCATGGGCAGTTTACGATTATGGATTCCGTTGTGTAATTTCTAGCTTTTTTGCTGATATTTTTAAAGGTAACTGTTTAAACATAGGGGTACTTCCAGTACAAGTAAGTGCTGAGTTTGCTGAAAAAGTATTTGCTGCCATAGAAGCTGATCCAAATACAGAAATTGAAGTAAACTTACCTGAGCAAAAAGTAACCTTATTAGCTACTGGCGAAAGTGAGTCTTTTGATATCAATGGATATAAAAAAGGAAATATGTTGAACGGTTTTGATGATATTGATTACCTTCAAAATATTAAAAAGGATATTACAGCTTTTGCTGAAGAGTTACCTTTATAGTATAAAAACATTTATTACAAAAAGCGTTTTAACTATAAAGTTAAGACGCTTTTTGCTTTTCTGCTTCGATTTACATCAAATTAATTATAAATATGATATAAATCAATAATAGTATTGAATATAGAATTTCATAAGTACTAAAATGAACAAAAGACATATAGAAATAATGGACACCACACTTCGTGATGGTGAACAAACCTCAGGAGTATCATTTTCAGCTTCCGAAAAATTGACCTTGGCTAAATTATTACTTTTAGAACTTAAAGTAGATCGCATTGAAATTGCTTCTGCTCGAGTTTCTAAAGGTGAATTCCAAGCGGTAACCGACATTACTTCATGGGCAGAAAAACAGGGTTTAATTGATCGTATTGAAGTATTGTGTTTTGTTGACCGAGGAATTTCTATACAATGGATGCTTGATGCTGGTGCAAAAGTACAAAATCTACTTACCAAAGGTTCTTTAAATCATTTAACGCACCAACTAAAAAAAACACCAGAACAACACTTTGCTGATATTGCAAGTAATCTTGAATTAGCTACCAGTAAAGGAATAGCCACTAATGTATACCTCGAAGACTGGAGTAATGGAATGCGGGATTCCAAGGAATACGTACTACAATATCTTGATTTTTTAGCTACACAACCTATTAAACGCGTGTTGTTACCAGATACGCTAGGTGTACTCACTTACGAGGAGTCAAAAAAATTCATCACTGAATTAGTTGAACGCTATCCCAATATGCACTTTGATTTTCATGCACATAATGACTATGATTTAAGTGTTGCCAATATTATGGAAGCTATAAAAGCCGGGGCACATGGCCTCCATCTTACTATGAATGGCATGGGAGAACGAGCAGGGAATGCTCCAATGGCTAGTGCTATAGCAGTGATTAATGATTTTATGCCAGAAATTAAAATCAATGTTGAAGAGAAAGCACTTTACAAGGTAAGTAAGTTGGTAGAAAATTTTTCAGGTTTTAGAATCCCTGTAAATAAGCCTGTTGTAGGCGACAATGTGTTTACACAAACTGCAGGAATTCATGCTGATGGTGACAATAAAAAGAATCTGTATTTTAATGATTTACTCCCTGAACGTTTTGGGCGTAAACGCAAATATGCTTTAGGAAAAACTTCGGGTAAAGCCAATATTGAAAAAAACTTACAAGAGCTAGGTTTAGAGCTTAATCCTGATGAAATAAAAAAAATAACACAACGTATTATTGAGCTGGGTGATAAAAAAGAGGTGCTTACAAAAGATGACCTTCCATACATCATTTCCGACGTTTTAGACAACGGTAGCTTAGAGCAGACTGTTCTTGTAGAATCATATGTATTAACGCATGCTAAAGGTTTAAAACCTTCTACTACTGTTTCTGTAAGAATCGAAGGTGTATTGTACGAGGAACATGCCCAAGGGGATGGTCAATTTGATGCCTTTATGAATGCCCTTAGAAAGCTATATTCAAAAAGAAACAAAACTATCCCAGAATTGATTGACTACTCTGTTCGAATACCTCCAGGAAGTCATTCCGATGCGTTATGTGAAACTGTGATTACTTGGAAAGACGGAAATAAAGAATTTGTTTCCCGAGGTTTAGATTCCGACCAAACTGTATCCGCTATTAAAGCCACAGAAAAAATGCTAAACATCAATGAGTTGAACTAATTAACTCTAAAAAAACACATAAAAAAAACAGTTCATTTAGACCTTCCTAAATGAACTGTTTTAGTAAAAAAGAGTTCAATAATAGCTAAACTAATCCCCCGAAACTTATAACTCACACTTATTTTACAAACAGTGTTAATTGAACTCTTTTTATTAATTTACACTTAACCATTTGATTCAAATTTACACTATAAAAACATTAATTTTACCCCTGTTTTCAGGGGTTTATTTTAGTAATTCTAAATAATTTGTTTGCCAATTATTAAAATAAAAAGTAAAATGCTAATTATCAGCCTTTTAAATAAAAAACATAATGATTTTATTATTTTTAACTTTGTTAGCTAATAAAAATAAACTTTACATTTTAAGTAATGTAGACTTAAAAAATGCTCTGATGAAATCATTTGAATAATCACATGTAAAAAAAAGAATGTGAACTTCTCTACTACTATTTTTGCAAGAATATAAGGCGTAAAATATTTTTTTTAAAACAACAAAAGCCTCGAAATTTTATCGAGGCTTTTGTATACTTTAATTTATTTTAAGAGAAAATTATTCTTTAAACTCAACAATATGATAATTATGGTTTTTACTATCTAAATAACAATAATAAAATTTTTCATTTTCTTTAAATACATTTTTTAAAGCTGTGTATGTAATATCGCCAAAATAAAAAGAATTATCTTCTTTTCTAATAACACCTTCTAACTTATTTTCAAACTCTTTAATTTCTTCAAATAAATCCCTTGGCATATCTCCTTTTATATGTTCTAATTCGTTATTCAAATACGCATTAAAATAGGTTGATTTCGAATACTTAACACTACTATACACATTTAAAGAAGCATTAAAACCTACGGCTAATGCTCCCCCAAATACGGAACCCACTGGACCTCCAAAAGAGACAATTGATACTGCATCTGTATGGGTTTTCTCTTTAGAACTTCCTACTTTCATTTGAAATCTACCCCCTGCTAATTGATACAAACTTACTCCTACATTACTATTACTAAGAATTCTTAAAAACTTAGAAGTTTTTTCAAACTCTTTGTGTTTGTTAACCGTAAAAGCATGTAAACCTCCATCTAATATAATTGGTGAGTTTTTAAAATAAATAGAATCATTAGAATTCAACCCATACTTAACAATACTTTTTCCGGAATTTAAGTTCTTTATATCCAAAAGAAAATGCTCTAGGTTGACTGATACTTGCATAATTTTATCATCGTATATATACGAATTATGACTTCTAGCTTCCTGACCTAGTTTAGGCTTAGCTAATTTTAATGTATCTAATTTATATGAAAGGGTATTTAACTTTATTATTTGTGTAAAATCAGGATCATTATCGAATGTAAAAATCATTCCATTTTTAACTGAATATAACTTTGAAGGATCCGAAACAACTGCAATTGAATTAGGATTCTCTTTATTAATCTTTTGAATAGGTAATTTTGTTTCCTTCTTTTTAGTACTTAAAGCTTCACGTATATGTTTAAACCTACTACCAAGCAACAATCTACTAACTCTTATCGTTTTATCAGTATCTACATTTTTTTTCCCTATTTCGGGAAACGTTACTTTATGTGATGTAAAATTTAAATCTGCTTTAAATTCATGGATATTAACTTCTGAACTATATTTTTTAACAGTTATTATATAAAATTTATTATCCTGAGCAATTGACTGAACTACTTTTTCTTTTGGTATTGAAAACTTTTTAATTTCTTTTTCAACTACATAATCGCTTTTATCAATTTTTAATGTGGCTAATTTATTAAACTCTAAATTTGAAAAAAACAATATTATTTTCTGGTCTGTTACATGATATCCTTGTAAAAATTGAATATCATTCCCTATTTTTTTTAATGTAAACTCTTTTTTAAGAGTAAAATCTGAATTAAGATGATAAAAAAACAACTTATTTTTATGATTAATTAAAATCCAATGCTCATTGGTCTCAGGGTCTTTTATATTGTATGACTCTTTCCCTTCTTCATATGGCCCTGTAAAGTTTTTATTTTCAAATACTGCCACCTCCTTTTGCGCAAACATAACCACACTACATAGCATTAAAAAAATGCTCAAAAAAACCTTCTTCATAAAAAAACTCATATAATAAATAAGAAATAACTTAATGTGCTTTTGACAAAATCAAAAATTGCTTTTTATACTTAGATCTGTTTGTCATTATAAACTGATTAAAGTCATAGCTGCCTTTTGCAGGAGTAAAGCGATCTTCTTTACTTTCATTTTCTCTAATTAATTCATAGGTTTCATTTCCGTTTTCATCAAATACAATATCATATAGTACTGATTTTTCAAAAAAGCCTTTTCTAATTTTTTTACGGTTATTAGACTTTTCTTGTATGTTCTTACCTGTGTTTAAAAACACATGTAACTTTCCTTCAAGATCAAATGCGTTATACGATGAACTACTAGCGCTTTTTAAAATATTTCGTGCCCAAACCATATTACCCTTAGCATCAAACTTAATGGCTAAAATATTATCATAATGATAACTATTAATCGTTGTAAAACCACCATTTGCACTAGGCATTGTTGTAGTGGTTATATAAAATTGCTCTGCAGTTAAATAAGCATTTCCTTCTTTATCAACTAAGGAATAATCTAAATAATAACTTTTAAACTCTTTTTCCTTTTTCTTTTTTCGTTCTGCCTTCGCTTCTCCATAAATATCATTGTAAACCTTTAATGGAAATGGAGTCATTTTTAATTTAATATTTTCTATATCACTATCTTTAAATGAAAATGAAATTCCTCCTTTCATATTACTTGAGTTGTTTTCAGAATAAAATCCAAGCATTCTAACTTTTTCCTCATTACTAGCAAACCTCAATTCATTTATAAAATTATCTCCTAAATCTATTACTTTTTCTGTATTTGACGATTCACTAATTTTATGAACTTCATAAGTATAATTTGCTTTACCATCTTTTTTATCCCAGCCTCCTTTTTTATAAACTTTGCCTGCTAAAATCACTTCGGCCTTGTTAGTTACCAAAAAATCATCAGGAACATATACGGTTCCTTCTTTTCTGAAGTATTCTTTATTAAAAACTTCTTCAAGATTATTATTAAATAAACGTACAGATGAAATACTTTCATTTAATGAATATGTACTATTAACAAAAGCAAAATACTCACCATTAAGAGATACTTTAAATTTTTGAATTTGTCCTTTTCCATAAACTGCTGGTAATCCAAAAAATAACCCTAATCTTGACTGGCTTCTATTTGCCTCAAACAATAATTTTTTCGAAATTTTTTGGGTTTCAGGGTCAAATGTTCTACAATAAATACCAGAAACCTTTTTGCTTATCTTATTTTTTGTAAATATTCTTAGCGTTTTCCCCGTTACTATACTACCTAGGTAACTTTCTTTTTTTTCTACTTCTAATTCTATATTTGTAACTATTTTATGTGACTCGTTAAAAGTACTGATCACGTAGTCTTTTTTTATCGCCCTAATTAAAATTGTATTCTTCTTATCTAGTTGATGAATATCTAACAAAGTAGTATTTGACTTAATATCTTTAAATGACTCTGTCATTTCCGCTTTAAAATAAGTACTTTGAGCAACAGTAAGCTGAAATACTATTCCTAATAAAAATAGTGTAATTTTATATTTCATAGAATAAAAATTGAATTTAAACTGGCAAAACTAACACTTTATCTTGTTAAAAAACAAATAAATGTAAGTTTTAACCCTTGTAATTCTTCTACATAAAAAAGGAGGAGTAGTGAATCCACTACTCCTCCTTTTTTATGTTGACTAATCATAATCAATTAATATTTTGATTAGCCTTATTCTCTTTCAAAAAAAGCTATTTCCAATCTACTAACTAATCGTTTCCCCATTAGGTACCCCATCCTCATCAGGATTTAGGAAAACCAATTTCCCGTCGGCTTGTTGCGTCATTAGAATCATTCCTTCACTTTCAACGCCACGTAACTTTCGAGGAGCTAAATTAACCAATACGGTTACTTGCTTTCCTATAATTGATTCGGGCGCAAAATGTTCTGCTATACCCGACACTATAGTACGTACATCGATCCCTGTATCCACTTTTAATACCAATAATTTTTTGGCTTTTGGCATTTTAGTAGCTTCAACAATAGTTCCCACTCGCATATCCAACTTGCTAAAATCTTCAAAAGTTGTGGTGTCTTTTTGTGGTTCTACCTCTTTAGCTGCTGCTGCGTTGATCTTTTTGGTATCTTCTAATTTCTGTAATTGGGCTTGGATGGTTTCATCTTCCACTTTAGAGAATAATAATTCTCCCTTTTCAATTTGATGTCCTCTTGGCAATAAGGCTTCTGCAGAAGCAATACTTTCCCATGCTATAAAACTAGATTCAATAGCTAAAATATTTTTTAATTTTTTGCTAGTAAAAGGCAAAAATGGCTCACATAAAGTCGCTAAAGCTGATGCTATTTGTAAGGCTACATACATAATTGTTTTTGTACGTTCTTCGTCTACTTTAATTGTTTTCCAAGGTTCTAAATCTGCTAAGTATTTATTTCCTAAACGGGCTACATTCATCATTTCTTGACTTGCTTCGCGAAAGCGATAACGTTCCAATGAGCTTGCAATTACAGCTGGGTAGGCTTTTAGCTTTTCTAAGGTTTCTTTATCAACCTCAGTAAGCTCATTAGGTGCTGGAATAACTCCTCCATAATATTTATTAGTTAGTACTACAGCACGGTTAATAAAGTTTCCAAAAATGGCTACTAATTCATTGTTATTTCGAGCTTGGAAATCCTTCCAAGTAAAATCATTATCCTTAGTTTCGGGTGCATTTGCAGTTAATACATAACGCAATACATCCTGCTGGCCAGGAAAATCTTCTAAATATTCGTGTAACCAAACCGCCCAGTTTTTACTGGTTGACAGTTTATTCCCTTCTAAATTTAAAAACTCGTTTGCTGGTACATTTTCGGGTAAAATATAACTTCCTTCTGCTTTAAGCATACTTGGAAATACGATACAATGGAATACGATATTATCCTTACCAATAAAATGTACTAGTTTAGTATCTTCTTTTTTCCAATAATCTTCCCAGTTTTTACCTTCGCGCTCAGCCCATTCTTTTGTTGATGAAATATATCCAATGGGTGCATCGAACCATACATAAAGTACCTTTCCATCTGCTCCCTCACATGGCACTGGAATTCCCCAATCCAAATCGCGAGTTACCGCTCTTGGACGTAAACCATCGTCAATCCAACTTTTACATTGACCATATACATTGGTTTTCCAATCTTTTTTATGACCTTCTAAAATCCATTCTTTTAAAAAGTCTTCATATTGATCTAAAGGCAAAAACCAGTGTTTTGTACTTTTTGTAATTGGTTCCGCTCCCGAAATGGTTGACTTAGGGTTTATTAAATCGGTAGCATTTAGTGAGCTTCCACATTTTTCACATTGATCTCCATAAGCCTCATCATGCCCACATTTAGGACAGGTTCCTGTTACAAAACGATCTGCTAAAAATTGATTGGCTTCGGGATCATATAATTGCTCTGTTACCTCTTCAATAAACTGCCCTTTTTCGTGCATTTTCATAAAAAACTCTGAAGCGGTATCATGGTGTATTTTTTTTGAAGTACGTGAATAATTATCAAAAGAGATTCCAAAATCTTCGAACGAATTTTTGATGATATTATGGTACTTATCAATAATTACTTGCGGCGAAACTCCTTCTTTTTTGGCGCGCATTGGTATAGCCACTCCATGCTCATCACTTCCGCCAATTAGCACTACATCTTTACCTATACCGCGTAAATAACGTGTGTAAATATCCGCAGGCACATACACTCCTGCCATATGACCAATATGTATCGGACCGTTTGTATAAGGTAATGCAGTTGTAATAGTATATCTTTTTGGCGTACTCATAAGGCTTAGTTTCTTTAAAGGGGCAAATTTAGGAAAAAGAGAGAGTTTTTAAATAAAGTATAGCTAGTAAAATCAAATACTTAATATAAATAATTTAATCTAATATAAAGGTTGCAAATTCAAACTATCCATTAATCAATTTATATACAGCAATTCAACAAAGACTCAACAAAATAACAACTTGAAATCGACTTAAAAACGAATAACCTTACAAAATTAAGAGGTAGGGTAAATTCATGATTAAACGTATTACTTAAAATATTAGCCATGAATATATCAACTTATAAACATCAGAAATTAAAACTTTTATCATTCTTATCACTTACAAGCATTTGCTTTTCTTTGAATGCACAACAACAAAAAAATCACAAAAGAAAGAAATGCCAAATCATAAACCATGATTACAGTAACAACCCTATGACAAGGTATTTAAAAAAGTCAGCCTCTTTGATAGATGTAATTGAAATAGAATCAAATGACATTAACACTTCAATTGATCAAGCTCAATTTATACCTAATTTTAGAACAAACCCAACAGGAACCAATCAAGCTAATATTACTATAATAAATCCTAACATTCCTATAGGTGCCACAGAAGTACTAAGCGCTCCAATACTTGACATTTTTGATAGTAGTGACCAACAAGAGATTGTTGAAGAATCCGATGAAGATGAAGACGGTGTTATAACATCCGTAAGAAAATATACCGAAGACAAATCGATTGGTAATGACGATTTTAGTACCGCAACACCTCTTTTTGAAAACACTAAATTTACAAGAAAATTTATTGTTCAAAATATTGGTGATGGCCCTCACGGAATAAAAAATGGATCAAATAAAGATTTTGATATTTATAAAATTAAAGCACATAAAAATGACTTCTTTGATATTAATGTTTCTTCAAGTTTAGATTTTTTATCGGATAATTTCAGCCCTGTAGCCTTACTGGTAGATAAAGATGGTAAGGTATTAGAAGTAACTGCTCCTTTTCAAAATGAAATAACATTTAATTTTGAAGTCGAAACAACTGTTTATGTTATAGTAACTGACTTAAAAACTTTAAACCCAACCTTGGATGCTATATCCAAAGAAAATATTTCGAAAATTGAAATTGATGCTTCCAAAAGAACCAATACGACTACTGAATTTGGTCAATACACATTAGATGTTATTAAATCAAATTTCACCCCGTTATACTATAGTGTAGATCTATTTAAAGGAGACCTTCTTTTTATTAATTCTAACAATTCCCATACCGAAAATTTAAAGATTTTTTCTCCTAATGGACAGCTTGCTTTTCAAAATTCATTCATTTTTAGCAATGAAACTTTAGACTTAGACGATACTGACAGAAACCTAGTTCCTGAATTAGCTACAGCTTTAACACTTAGCTATATAATTCCAAAAAATGGACGCTACACTTTTCAAATACTAAACGAAAACTATCTATCAAGCAAAAAAGATCTAAATAATCAAGGCCTTAAAGTCATCGCAACAAGGCCTCGATTTGAGCTTAAAGCAGGAACACGGGATATCATTTATTTAGATTTTACAGGAGAAGAACTTTATTCAATTCCAAGTAATGATGAAGACTTTTTATCAGCAGATAGTTCACTTGAACTCCAATCAACTCGTTTTAGAGAAACTGAAATTGAATATGACACAATTGATATCCTTCCTACTGCAGATTTCTTTGATAAATTTGGTTTAGAAAATAATGCCCTTGTAAAAACCCGTATGTTCAACAAATTATTTAACATAGTTAAAAATGACTTTGAACAAGCAAATACAAGTGAGACAAATCCTAATTTTGATGTCACTTTTATTAGCGATTTTGGAGATCCTATTTTAGGTGATATGATTCCTAAAATGCTACATGAAAATAATATAAATTATAATACCGTATTTATAGGAGGCACAAGCGAAGTAGGCATCAATCCTGGTGGAGTTACACGTGATTTTGACCCTGGAAATTTTAGTAATCGAGATACTGCTATTACCTATGTTGAAGAAATTGCTGGTCCATTTATTATAGACGGAGAGTCAGTACCTGGTGTTATTGATGATATTAAATTTAAGAATGATATTGACAAAGAAACCTTTATTGCCGAATATTTAGCCAGTGTTACTTCGCATGAAATTGCTCACTTTATAGGTTTAGAACATACTACAATAGCTGACGAAAATAAAATACCCTCTATAATGGATGCATCAACAAATCCTAGTAGTTTAGTCAACGAGAATAACGAATTTGAAAACTTAAATATTGATTTTTCAAAATTTTTACCCGACCAATACAATCAAGAAGAGAATCAATTTGGAATCAATCTTGTCGATTTAAACGTATCTAGTGTACTTGGTTATTTAACTGTTAATAATGATGAAACAAAAAAACAGAATGCTATTTTAAATAAAATTAAAGAAATGGAAAGTAAAACACTTAGTATTTTAACCGATAGTGTTACTCTTTCAGTAACTAACTTTCCTAACCCACAAAGTATTGATGAGGATTCAAACCTAACTATTTTTTCAAATACTAATGAACACACTAAGGTGAGTCTTTATGATATAAAAGGCACAAAAATCTCTGATATATTTAATGGAAAAATAGAAAAAGGTACACAACAAAAAATAAAAATAAATCCAACACAATACAATTTAGGGGCAGGTATTTATATCTACATTGTAGAAACTCCTAATGAAAAAGTGGGGCAAAAATTACTTATTAGCAATTAAAATTTATCCAAAATATTATAAAAAAAGAGTCGTTAAATTAATTTTGACGGCTCTTTTTTTTATTGATAAATTGTAATAATCAATACTTTTACTACAAAATACACAATGCTAAAAACAATTTTCCAAAAATCAACTACAATCACCGTACCGGCTCCATTAAAAAAGGGAGATACCATAGCCATTGTTTCAACTGCACGAAAAATTTTGATTTCGGAAATTGACCCAACCATTAGTTATTTAAAAAAACTAGGATATCAAATCCTTTTAGGCAGCACAATTGGCTTAGAATTTCATCAATTTGCCGGTACAGATGAGGAACGTGCCGAAGATTTTCAACAAATGATTAACAACCCAAAAGTTAAAGCTATTTGGTGTGCCCGTGGCGGCTATGGTACTGTTCGAATTATTGATCGTATCGACTTTAGCCCTTTACAAAATACCCCTAAGTGGATTATCGGCTATTCTGACATTACCGTTTTACACTCGCATTTACATAGCTTAAACATGGCATCCATACATGCAAGTCTAGTTTTTGATTTCTATAAGGCTTCCGCAGAAGCAAAACAATTACTTATCAACATATACAAAGGCATTTTATCACCCATAGAATTTAAAAGCAATCTGCATAATAAATTAGGTACCGCTAACGGAATTGCTATTGGAGGAAACCTTTCAGTATTGTATTCATTATGTGGCTCCCCTTCTGCGATAAGCACCAAAGGAAAAATACTTTTTTTAGAGGATTTAGATGAATACTTATATCACATAGATCGCATACTTCAAAATCTAGATCGTAATGGTCTATTTAAAAATTTATCTGGTCTTGTTATCGGAGGTATGACCAAAATGCATGACAATACAATTCCATTTGGTTTTAGTGTTAAAGAACAAATTTTAGAAATTACAAAAAACTATAATTATCCAATTGCTTTTGATGCCCCTTTTGGACACCTAGAAGATAATAGACCTATTATTTTTGGAAAAGAAATTACTATTAATGTGAATTCGGAACTAGTCTCTTTTAAATATTCTAATTAACTTAACGCAAACCATTTAGATTTTAATACTATTTATTGCTGAAATTACATTTTTAAACTAATAAATACTAATGGCGGATCATAACGAACTCGGTAAAGAAGGAGAAAAACAAGCTCTTGAATTTTTAAAACAGAAAGGATATAAAATTCACAAAACCAATTTCCGTTACCTGAAACACGAAGTGGATATTATTGCCGAATTTAATAATGAAATTATTGCTATTGAAGTTAAAACCAGAAGTACACGTGATTTTGGAGATCCTCAAGATTTTGTAAAACCCACACAAATAAAGTCTATTGTAACTGCCTTAAATTTTTATATCCAAAAAAACGATATTGATTTAGAAGCTCGTTTTGATATTATTGCTATTATCACGGTTCAAGGCAAATTTGAAATTGAACATATCGAGGATGCTTTTCTTTCTTTTTAATTCAAAATTTTTAGAACAAACTTTTTCTATTTATACAATCTACCTATATATATATTAAATTTAAAAAGAACTTTATAGTTTGTAAGTTACACCCAATATAACATAGCCTTCTAAAGTGTTCACAATACTGCTTTCAAAATAATTTACTGCATTTATATTTTGTGAAATTGTAGCATTTTCAATGTTAAGAATATTGTTGCCAATAATTGTAAGTTCAACCTTATCATTGATCTTGTATAGTAACGAAGGATAAATATTGAAAAGTTCTTGCTTGGTAAGATCAGTTTCATAAATAGCATAATAGCTCCCTAAATTCCAAGATAACACGTCCTTTTTTATAGCTCCATTTATTGTTATAAATGGTTTTATTATTGAAGCTAAAGTTTTAATATTTTGAGGCATTATTTTATAATTTGTGAATTCAACATCTAGACCAATATTAAAATTAACTCCTTTTCTAAATCTTGAATAAAAACCCACTTTATTTTTTAATATATTGGTTTTTGATAAAGTTGGCTCGTTATCAATCCTATTTTGAGACTCTGAAAAATTAAAGTTAAAATTATTGTAAATCCCTATTTTGTTTTTTAAGCGTTTATCAAACCTTAAATTATAATTAAACGAGTGGCGCTTTTTAGCTATGAAATTACTAAAAATAGTATTGCCTTTTTGATCTACTGTATTATTAGTGGCAATAAATTCAGGTGCAAAATTATAATTTATAAAAGTTGAAAATGATGAACCCGAAGAACTATTGTTATACGAATAATAAGAACTAAACCGATGCTCTGGCAATATTTGATTGCTTTGTATTTGACTAGTATTTTTTAGTGTGTAATAATTTTCTACAAGTAAATTAGTTATTACTGAAGAGTCATTTGGCAAATCAACAGTATACTCATATTCAAAGTTTAAAAGCTTTGAGTTTTTTGGTTTATATAAAAAAGAAACGGTAGGTTGGAAAAAAATGTTTTCAAACGACTTTTCAAATCGCTTTAAACTAACAAATCGATAACCCATTTTACCAACTAACTTTATACGCTTACTTAACTTTCCATCAAAAGTAGCGTTAAAATAACTATCAACTCTTTCAGTTTGAAAATTATTAGTAAACTGATCATTTTTATTACTGTTGGATATAAATGAAGACTCACTGAATACTACTCCTTGACCAAAACGAAGCTTATTTTTTTTTATTTTAGTTACACTTTGTAGTTGGTACCCATAAATATTTCGTTCGATACTAATTATTTGCTTAACTGAATTACTATCCAATGGAGGTAAAATCCTATTATTTGATAAAAAATTTAAATCTTCATCTTTATTTTCTTTTACAAAAAGTCCTGTAATTTTAAGTAAGGTTTTATTAGTTACTCTATTTAGTAACGATAATTTTTGATCTAAAGTAAACTGAGTATTCTCTAAAAGTTGATTTACCGTCAATGTTTCAGATGCATTCGTTAAATTAATTTGATAATTTTCTTTTGAATTTTGGGGATTAAAATTAAAACTATATTCAATAAAACTTTTTTCGTTAGGTTGATATCCAAAATCGAATATGGTTGAATTCACTAAAAAAGAAGCATTAACTTTTTTATCTTCAAAAAGATTTTGTTCTGGAATTTCAAAAAATTGTCTATTATTAGTAAATAATTGATTTTGAGTTGTCTTACTAAAAATATGTAAAAGCGAAATTTTGGTTAACAGACTTGGTTTATAAATTAAACTCAATGCACCAAATAAATTATCCCGATCTGCCACATCAATCGTCGGATCTAAAAATTTTGGACTAGCATCTACTGGCCTATCAATAATAAAACCATTTTGATCTGTTTCTTCATAACTAATACCTTTCAGTTGATTGTATTCATATGATGTTATAGATTGTTTTCCTAGTGTATTCCAATTTCCTAAAAAACCTAGCTTTATATCACCACCAAACCTAAATAAATTTATATCAGCTAAATATTTTGATTGATATCCACCTTGTAACTTAATATCTCCAGTAATTTTATTTTTATATTCATCTTTAATGGAAACATCTAGTGCATTTGTTTGCTTATTATTAAAACCAGTAATATTACCAAAATCATTATACTTGTCTAAATATCGAACACCATCAATCATTTTTGCGCCTATACTTTCAGTAGTAGTTTTATGTTGATTTTTAAATAATTCCTCTCCATCAATTAAAAGTTTTTTAACCATTTTACCATTAACAGTTATTCTACCACTATTGTTTATTTTTACACCAGGCAACTTTTCTATAATATCCGCAAGTGTTTTTTCATTTCCATTAGTTAATTGATTTAAATTATAAGTAATAGTATCATTAAAAATCTTCATTACTTTAGGTTTAAAATCCAATACCACTTCTTTTAGAAAGTTTATATTAGGTTTTAGTGAGTAATCTTTTGTGTTTTCAACTTTATTTACTACAATATTTTCTATGATCGTTATATAGGAAATATGAGTGATTTTTAGACTGTAATTTCCTTTAGCTTCAATTTCAAAATTGTAGTTACCTTGTGCATCGGTAGTTGTGTATTTTAACAAACTACCATCAGGTACATCTAATAGTTGTAACGTTGCAAAAGAAATTGGCTCACTATTTTTTATACTTACAATTTTACCACTCAATACTATTTGCGAGTAAATAGTAAAAGGAATACAGCAAATTACAAATACAATGTATATTAATTTCATTAAAGTTTTTAAGGTTTCCCAACAGTTATAATCTTTCCATCTAGTGTAGTAAATGTTCTTGGCTTAAAAATATCTTTTACTAGTATTTTAAACTCTTTTTTTGGTAATAGCGTTTTCCATTTATTTCTACTTTTTCATCTAACTTTTCTATTTTAACCGCAGCTACAAGTAGACGTTCATTAACTAGAGCTTGCAAAACTAGTCCTGGCAAGCCCCAAAATTCACTAGATCTATCATTTATAGGAATTTCATCAGCAAACCACAAAATTACTAATATTTACATTTTCAACAACTTGATATTATTTATAAATCTCTATAGATGCGCACATTGACACAGCATTATTATATGATAATATAAATATTTGTTGTTGATTTTTCTCACTTCTCAACAATAATTGTTCAGATAATTCTTCTACTGAAGCGTCTTTACCAAAGGAAATCACTTCTTCATAGTCTACTTTGTATGAATCTGCCAAAACAATTAAACAGATAAAGAGATAAGAAAAATTTATTCAAGCATAATCAAAAAAATTAAGGCCTTCCAATAGTCATCGTTGCACCATCAGGAGTGGTAAATGTTCTAGGTCTAAAAATTTCATGATTTAGTGCGTCAAACTCTTTCATAGTAATAAATTTTTTATTTGTAGGAAAATCTATTTCAATTTGATCATCAACTTTTTTAATTTTTACGGCAACTATAAGTACACGATCATTTATTTGTGCTTGCAAAATTAAACCAGGTAATCCCCAAAGCTCTCGGGGACCTTCATTAATTGGTATTTCATCTGTATACCAAGCAAATATTTCCGACCCATCCAACTCAATAGTTTTCGCTAATTTACAAGAATAACCTGCTATAACCTTTTTTTGTTTTAGGATCTCCCATTTATATTCAGGTAACTTATCTTTTATATAAATATCTTCACCATAAAGTGAAGGTTTATACAGTTTAAAGAATTTTATGAATGTTTTAGAAGTTTGGCTCTTGTATAAAGTTGATTGTGAAACAGCAATACTTTCAGCCAATGCACCATTTTCAAAATTACGAATGTGTTCCCCGTAAGTAGAATTCCCATTACTAAACGTTAACAATGAAGTAGATTGTTCGTTTTTTTTTCTACGTTTTAATAAATCATTCGATAGCTCTTCAAGTGTCCTATCTATCCCAAAAGATATTATTTCCTCATAATATATATTATAAGACTGACCTAACATTATTGAGGTAATTAAAGAGAAAATAAATAATAATTTTGTTTTTAACATGATCCTATTTTTTGATGAATAAGGATATGTATATTTTTTAAACATACCCTTGAAAAAATAATATTAGCTACATTCAGTTTTACTACCAAAACCTACTAAATTGCCTCTTTGATCAAAATGCTTTACATGGGTTGTTATACACCCATCATCTTCACTAGCTATATTTAAAACATTGCCATTGTTACTAAAGTTTTCAGCATTTGAAATTGAACATACTCCTAAAATAAATAAGCTTGAAACAAATAATTTTTTCATTTTACTTTAAATTAAAATTAAGTACCTACTCAATTATGGCTTTTCGGTATCCGCCAATTGTTGCGCAACAATGTGTTATCAATAACTAAATTTAAAGTATTGATATTAAATAAATTTACTCATTAAATTTTAAGCTTTATGAATTCATTAACAGCATAGACTTATTCAAAAACAAAATCTAATTACTTAATAAATTTTATTTTATTAGGATAATAAAAATTTTAGACAATGTTTATTAGCTAGTATAATTAAAATTTAGAATATTTATAAGCTATTGACACCTTAAGAGCAAAAAATTACCAGGTTTTAACTTTATAGTAGATATATTCAGTACTAAATGTTAAAAAAATGTTATTGAATCTTATCAAAAAAGTAAAATATTTGATTTCAACTCTATTATCTCTATTAAAAAAGAGTCCTTTATTTAATAGAGATAGAATTTTGTGCCTTCAATGAATTTTCCCTAAAAATATTTAGAACTCATTTATCTTTAATTCATTCAGGGATGGCCAATAAAAAGTAAAACCCAAGACGACAATCCCCGAAACCTTAAAAAAGACCCTAGGGTAGAAGTGTTAAGCCTGTGATTCAGCTAAAAAAGCGGATTAGTTCAACTTATTATTTTGAATGCATTATTTCGTAACTTTTCAAAACAACGTTTCACTAATAAAATAAGGCTTAAACTAACAGCTACTAAAATTCATTGCTCAATATCTTCAGCTAAAAAGCTAACTAATTCATTTGCTTCAAAAACAGGTGTTAACTGTATAGGATTACAACAGACCTCGCAATCCTCTACATAAGTCTGTTTAAAAATACTAGGATCGAGCAACATCGAAATATTTTCC
Organism: uncultured Aquimarina sp.; assembly: GCA_947498765.1. Taxonomy (GTDB): domain Bacteria; phylum Bacteroidota; class Bacteroidia; order Flavobacteriales; family Flavobacteriaceae; genus Aquimarina. Next base: position 68,765 of record CANMLG010000004.1, on the reverse strand, counting down.
CAACAGTAAGGACATTGAAAAAAATGTTCAAACACTATTTTAAACCTTCTTTTTCGGCAATTTCCGTCATTCTAGCCTTTACTTTTTTCAATGCTTCAACAAGAATATCTCTTTCTTGAATAGTTAAACTATCCTGTACCTCTGGAATTAATTGATACATAATAGGTAATACTTTTTGGACTACTTTTTTACCGTAAGCGGTTAAAAAAATACGATTGACACGTTTATCAACTTCATCGGTTCGCATTATAATAAAATCTTTCTTTACCATCGAATTTACTACACGCATCATTGAAACTTTATCACGATGTGTTATAAAAGCCATATCGTTCATACGTTGACCATCATTTACATTCAATCGTTTAAGGATACTCCATTCTTCTTTGGTTAAATTCAAACCATTTTTTTTAAAAGCATTTTGAACTATAAAGCCAAAATCATAATGAATTTTCCCAACCCATGAAAGGGCGTGTGAGTTGATATCTATTTCTTCAAATTCCATCTTTTATATATCTTAATTAAGCCAATTCTTCAATTTCTAATTGTAAATTTTCCCATAAGTCTAAAGCTTCTTGTAGTTGTTTTTTCTTGGCATCATAATTTACAAAAAAATCAGGCTTTGCCATAGTTTCTTCATAATTTGATTCCAATTCTTCGTCCAACTTTTTAATTTCTCTTTCAAGTGTACTTATTTTACTTTCGGAATTACTTATTTTATTTTGTAAGGATTTTAATTTCTTTTGTTCTTCGTAGCTTTTCTGTTGTTTTACTTTTCCTTTTGGAACTATTTTTTCAGGCGTATCTGATTTTTCAATTGCTCTCATATCCAACGCCTTTCGTTCACCTAAATAATAATCAATATCTCCAAGGTATTCTTTTATTTTTCGATCTTTAAACTCGTATACTTTATTTGTTAAACCTTGTAAAAAATCCCTATCGTGCGAAACTAATAATAAGGTGCCTTCAAAATTTTCCAATGCCGATTTTAATACATTTTTAGACTTAATATCTAAATGGTTTGTTGGCTCATCCATAACCAACACATTAAATGGTTGTAATAAAAGTTTACAAAGTGCCAATCGATTTCGTTCTCCACCTGAAAGTACTTTTACTTTTTTATCTACATCATCTCCCCTAAACAAAAAAGAGCCTAACATGTCCCGTACTTTTGAACGCGTTTTTTCGTCAGCGGCATTAATCATGGTTTCCTCTATTGTAATTTCACCATCTAAATATTCTGCTTGGTTTTGAGCAAAATATCCTATTTGTACATTATGGCCTAATTTTAAACTTCCTGTATAGGATAACTCATCTACAATAATTTTAGCTAATGTTGATTTTCCTTGCCCATTCTGACCTACAAAAGCTGTTTTAGATCCACGTTCAATCAACAAATCAATATTTTCTAAAATCTTCTTTTCTCCATATGACTTACCTATATTTTCGGCCTCAACTACTACTTTACCTGGCTGAATACTAATCGGAAATTTAATATTCATAACCGCATTATCATCCTCATCAACAATAATACGTTCAACTTTATCTAACTTTTTAATTAGAGACTGTGCCATTGACGCTTTTGTTGCTTTTGCCCTAAATTTTTCAATAAGCTTTTCGGTATGCTCTATTTGTTTTGCCTGATTCTTTTGGGTAGCCAATTGTTGCTCCCGCAACTCTTTACGCAATACTAGATACTTTGAGTAGGGTTTATCGTAGTCGTATATTTTTCCTAACGAAATTTCGATAGTTCGGTTAGTTACATTATCCAAAAACATTTTATCGTGAGATACTATAACTACTGCACCTGAGTAACTTTTTAAAAAGTTTTCTAACCAAATAATCGATTCGATATCTAAATGGTTTGTGGGCTCATCAAGTAATAAAATATCATTACTTTGTAATAATAGTTTTGCCAATTCAATACGCATACGCCATCCTCCGGAAAAGGTATCAGTAAGATTATCAAAATCTTCTTTTTTAAAACCCAAACCTAGAAGTACTTTTTCGGTTTCTCCTTGGTAATTATAACCTCCTAAAATTTCATAATGCGAAGTACAATCACTTACATCTTCAATAAGTTTTGCATACACCTCACTTTCATAATCAGTACGCTCCGTAAGCTGTAAATTAATCGCTTCTATTTGTCGCTCTAAGGTTTTAATTTCCTCAAATGCCTCATAAGCTTCTTCTAAAACTGTTCTTCCTTCAACAAAATCAATATCTTGCTTTAAAAAACCGATTTTAGCATTTTTATCCATGGCAATTTGCCCTGTATCGGGCTCTTGCTCTCGAGATAAAATTTTTAACATTGTCGATTTTCCTGCTCCATTTTTCCCAACTAATCCAACTCGATCTCCTGGAACAATTTTAAAAGTAATATCTTCGAAAAGATATTCTCCTGCGAAAGAAATTGACAGATTATGTATATTCAACATTGCTATAAATTTGTGCAAAGATGCTTATTTTTACGTTAGCAAAAAAGCTTCGTAACATCATAGTTTACAGTGTATGGTTTTATTTACAAATCATTAACAATCTAATCATTTTTTAACTCATTACTGACATGAAATTTTTAAAAGGAACATCAATTTACAGCATTTTAACTGGCAAATGCCCAATTTGTCAAAATGAGTCTATGTACATAAACACTAGCACCTTTGCTATTAAAAATGTATTGGGCATGAATGAACGCTGTAGTCATTGTAACACTAAATATAGCATGGAGCCTTCTTTTTTTTATGGCGCTATGTACGTTAGTTATGGTGTAGGTATAGCTTTTGGAGTTGCTGCCTTTATAATTTCACATTATTTTTTACAACTCAATTTATTAATAAGCTATTTTGTGATTGTTGCTACTATAATATTTTTTTTACCAATAATATTACGTTTATCTCGTAACATATGGATTAACTTATTTATGAGTTATGATCCTTTAAAAAGCAAGTAATTTTTTTTTATTTTGGTGCATAACGAGAACAATCAATTTCTTTTGGAAGTAACATATCATTTTCCATAAATGCTACCAAATGCTTAGCTACAGTTGGAGCAATCATAACTCCTCGAGTACCTAAACCATTTAACACATATAAATTAGCATGCTCATAATGCCTACCAATTAAAGGCCTCCGATCTTTAACTGTTGGACGCACTCCTGTGACTTGATCTATGATAGTATAAGGAACTGAAATCAATTCATTCAAATAAGAAATCAATTGCACCTTCGCCTCCTCATCATAATTCCCTTTAGAAATTTGGTGTTCGTAAGTAGCTCCAAATTTATACTTATTACCTCCTAAGGGTACTATAAAAAAATGAGATTTTATAGCCTCCTTCAACTTTAAATCCTCACATTCAATGACAAGATAAGTTCCTTTATTCTGTTTTAAGGGTAAATAATTAAAAAAAGGATTCTTTTTTAAGCCAAATCCTTCACAAAAGACTATTTTTTTTGCTGTAAATCCCTTGTAAAAAACAGCCTCATCCTTTATTTGAAGTAAATTATAATCAAAATCTTCGTTCAAATAAGCTGATTTTTTTTTCAGTTGACTTATGTAACTATCAAGCATCTTACTAATCAAAATACGTCCCGCACCCATTACCTGCCCATATTTAAATGGCGCTTGTATGGCATTAGTTGGATTTTTAACTAAATAAGGAGACAAATATTGACTCAATTCGGGGGTATCAATTTTTTCAAACCAATTGTTTTGCTCTTCGGCAGAATGAAATCTTCTTAACACTGGCAAATCTTGAATAATTGATGTGTCCAAATTAAAAGCTAGGTCATTATAAAAAAGCTTAGCATAAGTAAGTTGTTCATGCCCTTGCCAAGCCATGGTATAACGTTTTAATACTATAGGGTTATATAAACCTGCGGCAACAACGGAAGCTTTAACAGCTGATCCATCAATCACTAAAATAGATTTCCCCTCTCGTTCTAAATGAGCAGACAATACACTACCTCCAATACCAAAGCCAACAATTATATAATCAATCATAGCCAGTAAAGTTAAGTTATTTTTTTCGAGTTTACTGTTTTAATGACTCATTCAGATGATAATCTGAATTAAAATGAGATATTTTTTACAAGACCGCCTAAGCTTCAATATATTTTACTAGGCTTACTTAACAAAACACTTAAACTAGCCATTATTTTGGCTAATAATTAAAAAAAAACACCTTTGGATAACCAAAGGTGTTTCATAATAATATAAAATACTAATAACACTAGTAATTCCACATATCTTGTTCAAAATCTCGAATACTTTCTTTGATTCTTTGACTTTCCAATAACTGTAATAATGCATTATCATTGATATAATCCTCAACTTTACGGTCACCTTGCTCATTATCTTCTTTATAAATAACACTACTAAATCTTCGCGAATTTAATAAATGATCAAATGAAATTGGCATGTACGTATTTTTACGGTTAAAAGCTTTAGCCTTGTGTAAAATCTCTCTTACTTGAGGGTAAAAAACCCAAAACAAAGGGACTAAATCTGGTTCTTCGTCATCAATAAAGTTAACATCTGGTGCTACAGGTGCAATACCTAACAAACGATATTTAAGCTCACCTTGTCTTTTATCAAAGTACCACAAACCTTTAACATGGTATTCTGCAATATCTTGTGCCGTTAAATCTCTGATCTCAATAAATTCCTGAGACACATTTTCACCAGCATTCAATTGTTCTATACCTAAATCTGTTGTATCTACTTTTCTAATAGTAGCACTCAAATCTTCGAGTGTTCTTTTTTCAGTAAAATATGAATCTGAGTAAACATGCTCTAATTTACCATTTTTTATACTACTTAATAATACATCAAATAAAGACCTTCTATCAGCTCCTATATTTACGGTATCGATTGGATAATATAATGGAAAATTAACTCTTTCATCAAGGTCAATAATTTCCCAAGTAGTTTTCGCCCAAAGTACGTCTCTATCATCTACGTATCCATATTCTAACGGATTATCGTTATCATTCTCAATCTGCTGAGCAGTCTTTACACCAATGTCCTCAGGGTTTTGAGAATTTAGCGCATTTGCTTGACCCATTACAGAAGCCGAAACAACAATACTAAAGGTTAAAGCTATAAAATTTCTCAAATTCATAATTACGACAATTAATTATATTAGTTTGTTAACTCAACTATTACAGGAGATACCTTTTTAACTCGGTACGAACTTCCTGAAGCTAACTTAGCATTAATATCAAATATTTGAACTGACTCTCCACGCTTAGCTCTTTTTAAAGCAGCACGAGCAGCACTATTTAATTTACTTCCAGAAACACGTGATGTTGGTTGACCTGGCACTTTAATTTTAAATCCTGTTACTTTCAACTTTAAGTTAAAATCAAAATCTGGTAATATTGCTCCAATAGTAGAAACTGACAATGAACTCTTAGACATTTTTACTGATCCATCTTCACCACGTACTGTACCTACAGGTCTTGGAATATCTTTAATACGGAATACTTTACTACTTGTAAATGATTTTCCATTTACAGAAGCTTTAACATTGATCTTAACCTCTCTTTGCTTTAGATTGGTAACATTCATTAAATATTTACTCCCCTTAGACTTTTTTAAACCAGGTGCAGAAGCTGTCACATTAGGAGCTCCAGGCACTGAAATAGTCATTGGATTAGTTACACCGCGATACACCACATTCATTTTATCTGCAGATATTACCGCAGTATTTGGCGCAGGAATTACAGAGTAAGAACTTTCAATTGGAATCGTAATAATCGAATCTCCTTCTTTAAATTGAAATTCTCCTTTAATTTCACGCTCACCGACATTACCTGCAGGGAAATCTAAAACAGTTTGACCTTCTTGCATTGATTCTGCATCAAGCTCTTTACCGTTTACAATTACTTTGTGTGCTTTTAAGGTTTTATCTTTTTTTCCTAAAACAATCTTTCCTTGAAACTTTTCTCCTGAAAAGAAAGCTGTTTTATCTGCTACAACAATAGCTTCAAAGTTTGTCAAAGAAACATCAGATTTTAATTGACCTTCTAACATTGCTGATAATACTTGGCTTTCCGTCTTTTTAACATCTGCCTGTATCTGCGTTAATTTAGTTAAAGATGCAACCAAAGGGAATCCTTTGTAATGATAATCTAACCAGTCAACTTTTATCCCATCTTTATTTTCAATTTTTTCTGTTGAAAAATCTTTATTGATACCTTTACTTATCTCAGGATAAGCATCTCCTAAAATAGAATTAACACCTGTTTTAAAACCTTCTATTTTTTCAACAAAAGCTTTACCCTCAGTACTCATTCCTTTAGGACTAAAGAAGAAATTATCTAAATAATCTCCTTTATCCATAGTCTCATAGTTAGTTGGATCATCTAACTTAGCTGTCATATCTCCTTTTAGCTTTGTTATATAATCATTAAGATCTTTTGCTAAAGCATCTACTTTACCTGCTTTTTCCCTAAGCGGCTTATATTTAGCTGGTTGCTCTCCAACTTTTTCATCTAAACCTGCCATAAAACTTGCATTCCTTTCGGTAGCACTTTTATTAGCGTCAGTTAGTTTCTCATTCATTAACCCGAATGCTGATAATACCTCTTTTGACATATTTAATGCAAGCATTGCAATAAATATAAGATACATCAGGTTAATCATCTTTTGTCTAGGGGACAATTTTCCTCCTGCCATTTTAATTAGTTTTAAAGTTAATAATCTTAGTTATAAAAAAACTAATTAGTTTCTATTCATAGCAGTTAACATTCCTCCATATACTCCATTCAATGAAGATAAGTTTGAAGCTAAACTTTCCATTTGTTCTTTCAACTTTCCAGCATTTTCTGCAATCGCTTGGTTTGCATCAGCTTGTTTTTGTGAAGATTCTAACTGCACTTTATACAAGTTATTAAGTGATTCCATTTGCGTTGCTGCAACAGACATTTCTTCGCTATATTTCTTCTGTGAAGCAATACTATCAACCGTAGGACTAATTCCTTTAGCTGCTCCTTCAAAATTACGTATACTCTGCCCTAAGCTTTCCATTAAACTTCCATCAATACGTGCTTCTTTAAGCATTGTATCTAATTTTTGAGAAAGCATCCCTTGTTGATCTAACACTTCTTCTTTATTTTTCCCTTTTGATTGACCTCCTGCCAATTCTGGATAAACTAATGACCAATCTAATTCGTCATCAACTGGTTCAAATGCTGAAATAGCAAAAATAAGTGCTTCGGTAACTAATCCAATTGTTAACATTACGTTACCAGTTAGGGGTCCAATTTCAATGTGCGTAATTTTAAATAATGCTCCAATAATTACAACGGCCGCTCCCAGACCGTACATCATGTTCATTACTTTTTTACTTGCTTTTGACTGTGCCATAATAATAAATGTTTTAGTTTAAGTTTTAAGGTTTAATTGGTTAATTTGGGGCAATCTTTTTTTTATTTTGTTTTTGTATTTCCAGTAACATCTGTTCCCATGTAATCTTGAACAGCACGGAATCCGATATAACTACGTGCAGAATCTGCATACTCATAGTCACGTGTACTTACTTGCAAGAAATAAGCAACATCTTTCCATGAACCTCCACGCACTACTTTACGTTTATTTTCATCATCACTTGAATTTGGATTCATAGAAGAAGTGTACTCATATGACGCAGGATCATAAGTTGACCCTACCCATTCTGACACATTACCTGCCATGTTATACAAACCATAATCATTAGGATCATATGAATTAGCCTCAACTGTATACAAAGCTTGATCCGCTGCATAATCACCTCGCATAGGCTTAAAGTTTGCTAAGAAACATCCTCTATCATTTTTAGCATAAGGTCCTCCCCAAGGGAATGTTCCTGATTCTAAACCACCACGAGCAGCATACTCCCACTCCGCTTCAGTTGGCAAACGGTAACGAGATACTAAGTCTTTATTTTTCTTTTTTCTAAGTGCATCATTGTGATTTTTTGTTCTCCAATCACAAAAAGCTTTAGCTTGTTTCCAAGTTACACCAACAACTGGATAGTCATCATATGAAGTATGCGTAAAATACATATCATGCATAGGCTCATTGTACGAATAACTAAAATCTCTAATCCATACAGTAGTATCAGGATATACCTTAAGAGCTTCTCTCTTCAAAAACTTTTTAGAATCTTTACTTCTACTTCGTGCCATAGCCTCAATATCATACCACTTGTAGTCATAAACTAATTTTTCTGTTTTAAATGTACGCACACCATTGTGAGATTCTTCAGCTCTGATATACAAACTATCCATAACCTCTGTATAGTATTCATCAGGATATTCATTTAAATCATCAATAAGATCTACGTCTTTATTAAGGGCTTTTCCTTCATAACCTGTTTCACCTAGACCTTCATAATTATCTCTTACATATTTTTCGTAAACTGATAATTCCTCCTCATCTTCAGTGTTTCTAAAGGCAAATTGACCTATTCCATCTTCATCAGAGCCTGTTTGACCAACTTCATCAGCTGTTATTGCCAATTGCGTTCTAATCACAGAATCTTTAACCCATTCTGTAAATTGACGGTATTCTGAATTTGTAATTTCTGTTTCGTCCATATAAAAAGAACGCACAGTAACTGTTTTAGTAGGAGCATTTAATAGACCTGCTTTATCATCATCGGATTTACCCATAATGAACGCACCACCAGGTATTAGAGTCATACCATATGGCTTTTCTGGATGCCAAGCTTTTCCCTTCACACCAGTCAACTGACCATTACTTGATGGAGTACAACTAATCAAGGCTGCTAGGGCAGCAGCAAACATTAATAGTTTCTTCATAACTTATTTTAGGTTAAGATCTTTTAAATTCAAGGTAGTAAACCTATTTATTAATTTTTAAAAAAACAATTAAATACTTAAAAAAATATCTATTGTTCGACAAAACTACATTTCAAACTTCATTTTCGCATTATACCATCTCTCAGGCAAATTTTGATCACAAGCTTCTATATAATCTTCGTATGTGCAAGGTAATAACGCATTAGAAATTAAATTATTATTCAATCTACTAGAATATGTTATTTCCATCCACCATCTTTCAGTAATTCTACTCTTATAAAACGACACAACTTCATCATTTACAGGAACTTGATAATGAATCACATCCATAGTATCTAAGTCACCACTTTCGTTCCAACGAGCACTTACTCCTTCTATGAAATACCACACTAATTGGGCTATTAATTGATCCCCAGAAGGATAGCAAATATCTGAATTATATTCGTATATTCCAAAACTTGTTACCTTATTACTTATTCCAGCATATCGACTAAGTGCACAAATCTCTCGACCAGTGAACCCATTTGGGTTTACTCCATAATATGCGGAACTAACTGAATTACAGTCTATTGCAACAATATTTGCATCCCTCATTATAGGCTCAGCCATCCTTAAATTACCTGTTACTTCACCCAATCTAAAGCCATCAAAAAACATTCTATTTAACAAATCTAACTCCTCAGGAGCCACATAATAACTCTGATATCCTAAGTTTGTATAGTTAAATAAGTTATAAGGTTGATCAACTACAATCTTCCCAACATAAGATTGATTTGTTATCGGCAAGTCAACATTTCCTAAATCAAAACACGCATCTACATTAACCAAATTAACCATCCCTTTTTCTGGATCATATGCACGATATTGCCCATACATCAAATCCTGACTCCCTCCCAACATTATTGGTATACATTTCTTTAAATGCAGCTGTTTAGTCAATTCTTTTACAGCAAAATAAGTATCACTTACTGTTTCTCCAGTTAAAATTTCACCTAAATCATAAACATCAACATCCCAGTTCCCTTTTACCAAACGATAAAATTGTTTTCGAATTCCATCAAAATTTAAATTTTCCAAAGAAGCATTTGGGGCATTCCTGTTTTCTACCACCGAAAACAACACCAAGCCCCCTTCCTTTAATTCAGGCTCATCACTTCCAACATAACAATCAATCTGTTTACCCAAGGTATATTCAGGCAAATTTTCTATATAAAGCTGCAATTCTTCCGAGACTGGCTTTAAAAACTCAAACATCTTTTATTTTTTACTGAGATTTATTTAGTTGTCTTTTTAGTTTTAGATGCTGGCTTCTTTTTAGCTGCCGTTTTACGTTTAGCTGGCGCTTTTTTCTTTGGGGCTTTTTTTTCTATAATTGTCTTTACCTCTTCCAGCGTAAGCTTTGGCGCATCGACAGTTTTAGGCAATTCAATTTTTAACTTGCCTTTTATTACATTACTACGTCCCCATCGTGCTTTTTCAACTCTAATTCCCTCATCTTCCCAATGATGTATTACTTTATCAATTTCTTTTTGTTTCTTCTCTTCAATTAATGTAACAATATCATTATCTGATAAATTATCAAAATCATATTTTTTATTCACATTAATAAACAACCCATTCCACTTCAAATAGGGCCCAAATCGACCTGTTCCTTTTTGAACCGGCAATCCATCATGCTCATAAATTGGCGCATCTGCTTTTTCTTTAGCATCAATAAGTATTTGTGCTCTTTCCAAATCAACACTCATCGGATCCTCACCTTTTTCTAAGGATACATATTTATCTCCATATTTAATATAAGGACCAAATCGACCATTTGAAACAACCACTGGCAAATCTTTATACACCCCTAAATCCTTTGGCAATTGAAATAAATCCATAGCCTCTTCAAAAGTTAAACTACTTAAAGTTTGTCCCGGACTTAAACTTGCAAAGCGTGGCTTTTCTTCATCTTCTACCGAACCGATTTGCACCATAGGCCCAAATTTTCCTAAACGAACACTCACAGGTTTTCCTGTATCTGGATCTTTTCCTAAAATTCGCTCCCCCACCTCACGTTCAGCATTTTCAGCTACATGCTGCACTGTAGGATGAAAATCATTGTAAAAAGATTTCATCACCCCAGTCCATTCTTCGTTTCCAGCAGCAATTTCATCAAAGTCTTCTTCAACTTTTGCTGTAAAGTTATAATCCAAAATCGAAGAAAAATGAGCTACCAAAAAGTCATTAACCACCATACCTACATCGGTTGGTACTAATTTCCCTTTGTTACTACCTACTTTTTCCTGAAGCTGACTTTCAACTATTTCTCCATCAGAAAGTAGTATCTCAGCATATTTTCTAAAATCACCTTCGTCGGTTCCTTTTTCTATGTATTTCCTATTTTGTATTGTTGAAATGGTCGGCGCATACGTTGACGGACGCCCAATGCCCAATTCTTCTAGTTTTTTAACCAATGAAGCTTCCGTAAATCTACTTGGCGCTCTTGAAAAACGTTCAGTTGCTTTAATATATTTATTACCTAAACGCTCATTCACTTTCATTGCTGGCAAAATACCATCTTGCTCTTCATCCTCATCATCACTTCCTTCAAGGTACACTTTTAAAAAACCCTCAAAAGTAATCACCTCACCATTAGCCGTAAAAACCTCTGCATGCTTATCCGCATCAATACGCACATTTGTTCGCTCCAACTGCGCATCACTCATTTGTGAAGCAATAGCACGCTTCCAAATCAACTCATACAAACGCTGCTGATCTCTTTCCGCATCTACCGAATGATTTGCAAAATTAGTTGGCCTTATGGCTTCGTGAGCCTCTTGCGCTCCTTTACTTTTACCTTTATATTGTCTTGTCTTACTATATTCACTACCGTATGCAGAAACAATCTCAGCAGTAGCACCGTCTTGAGCTTGTTTGGACAAATTCACACTATCCGTTCTCATATAAGTAATATGTCCCGCCTCATACAATCGCTGAGCTAAATTCATGGTTTTTGAAACTGAAAAATACAATTTCCTAGCTGCTTCTTGTTGTAATGTTGATGTTGTAAATGGTGCTGCTGGCGACTTTTTTGCAGGCTTTTTGGTCAAATCAGCCACTGAAAAAGCAGCCCCAATATTAGCCTTTAAAAAAGCCTCTGCATCAGCTTTTGTTGAAAAATTTTTAGGCAATTTAGCTCTAAAACTCTTCCCATTAACATTACTAAACTCTGCATCAACTCGATATGAAGCTTTAGTTTCAAAACCCAACACATCACGCTCACGCTCTACTATTAATCGTACAGAAACCGACTGTACACGACCCGCAGACAATCCTCCTTTTACTTTACGCCAAAGTACTGGTGATAATTCATAACCTACCAAACGATCCAATACACGTCTAGCTTGTTGTGCATTTACTAAATTATAATCAATTTCGCGTGGATTTTCAATAGCCTTTAAAATAGCCGTTTTTGTAATCTCATGAAAAACAATACGCTTTGTTTTCTCTTTATCTAAATCCAACGATTCTGCTAAATGCCACGCTATAGCTTCTCCCTCTCGATCCTCATCACTTGCTAACCAAACCGTTTCAGCTTTTTTTGATAAATTTTTAAGTTTTTTAACAACATCTTTTTTATCGTCAGATACTATATATTTAGCCTTAAAATCCCCCTCAACATTCACCCCCAATTCCTTAGAAGGTAAATCGGCAATATGACCGAAACTTGAATGAACCACGTAATCCTTACCTAAGAATTTTTCAATGGTTTTTGCCTTTGCTGGGGACTCAACTATTACTAAATTTTTTGCCATTACATCTATTTTAACAAAAACAAAAGTAGGTCAATTTTTTTTACTTATTCAAATTTCAACACATTAAGCAGTACATGCGACTGCATTTCCCATCTAATTTACCTACAATAAACACCTAATTTTTAAAAGGCTTACGCTAGAATTAACCAAAAATACAATTAGCATAAATTTAACGTAAACACTTTAAGCAAATACAAACTGACACATTGTCATAACTAACAAAATATGTACTATATTTGCAATCCCAAAAACTTAATATAGTCAGAGTTACCAAATGGAAAAGACGATTGATGAAGCAAAACAAGGCGAAGCCCTAGTATTAGCCACTAATACTAGCAATAAACGCAAATTATTTATTGAAAGCTATGGCTGTCAAATGAATTTTAGCGACAGCGAAGTAGTTGCCTCTATATTGGCTAATAATGGCTTTAATACCACAAATAAGCTAGAAGAAGCCGATTTAGTTCTTGTTAACACTTGCTCTATTAGAGACAAAGCCGAACAAACAGTCCGAAAACGTTTAGAAAAATACAATGCCGTAAAGCGCAATCAAAACCCAAAAATGAAAGTAGGTGTATTGGGATGTATGGCAGAACGCTTAAAGGAAAAATTTCTTGATGAAGAAAAAATAGTTGATCTTGTTGTTGGTCCAGATGCCTACAAAGACCTTCCTAATTTATTAAATGAAGTTGATGAAGGTCGCGATGCCGTAAACGTTATTCTTTCAAAGGACGAAACTTATGGAGATATTTCGCCCGTTCGCCTGCAAAGCAATGGCGTTTCTGCGCTTGTTTCTATAACCAGAGGGTGCGATAATATGTGTACCTTCTGCGTGGTTCCCTTTACTCGTGGAAGAGAACGTAGCCGCGATCCACAAAGTATTATGGAAGAAATTATCGATTTAATTAACAAAGGCTACAAGGAAGTTACACTACTTGGTCAAAATGTTGATAGTTATTTATGGTACGGTGGCGGACTAAAAAAGGATTTTGAAAAAGCCAGCGAAATTGCCAAAGCTACGGCCACCAATTTTGCCAAATTATTAGATTTGATTGCCTCGACACACTCTAAATTGCGTGTTCGTTTTTCTACATCAAACCCGCAGGACATGACCATGGAAGCCATAGATGTTATGGCTAAACATGATAACATATGTAATTACATCCACCTACCTGTTCAAAGTGGTAGTAATCGAATTTTAAATGCTATGAACCGCCAACATACACGCGAGGAGTATTTTGAATTAATTGACAATATTAAAAAACGCATCCCTGATTGTGCTTTTTCGCAAGATATGATTACCGGATTCCCTACAGAAACCGAAGAGGATCATCAAGATACATTAAGCTTAATGGATTATGTGAAATACCATTTTGGATACATGTTTGCCTACAGTGAACGCCCCGGAACGCTAGCTGAAAGAAAATTAGAAGATGATATCCCAGAAACTATAAAAAAGCGACGATTACAAGAAGTTATTGACAAACAACAAGCACACGCTAAATTACGTACAGCAGAATATTTAGGCAAAACCCTTGAAGTACTTGTAGAGCGTACTTCTAAAAAATCCCCAGAGCAATGGAGTGGCCGCTCCGAATACAATACTGTCACAGTATTTAATAAAGAAAGTTATAAAGTTGGAGACTTTGTAAAAGTTAAAATTACAGATTGTACCAGCGGTACTCTAATTGGTAAAGCTATTGGGCTTTCACAAAATAATTAGAAAAACAATTATCAAAAAAAATAATTAATAAAATGGAATCTGTTCAAGCCACAAAACAACGTTTTGGAATTATTGGTAATGACCCTGGACTCAATCGTGCTATTGAAAAAGCCATTCAGGTTTCACCTACCGATATTTCCGTATTAATAACCGGCGAAAGTGGTGTCGGCAAGGAAAGTGTTCCTAAAATAATACACTCTCTTTCGCACAGAAAACACGGCAAATTCATAGCTGTCAACTGTGGCGCTATCCCTGAAGGAACTATTGATAGTGAACTTTTTGGCCATGAGAAAGGTGCTTTTACTGGAGCTACAAGCACACGAAGTGGTTATTTTGAAGAGTCCGACGGTGGTACTATTTTTTTAGATGAAGTTGGGGAACTACCACTAACAACACAAGTACGCTTATTGCGGGTACTTGAAAATGGTGAATTCATAAAAGTTGGTTCTTCCAAAGTTCAAAAAACTAATGTTCGCATTGTTGCCGCTACCAACGTACAAATGTTTGAAGCTATAAAAAAAAATAAATTTCGAGAAGATTTATATTATCGTTTAAGCACTGTCGAAATTGGACTCCCTCCACTAAGAGAACGCAAAGGAGATATCCACTTGCTATTTCGAAAATTTGCTTCTGATTTTGCTTCTAAATACAAAATGCCTACTATTCGTTTAACTGAGGAAAGTGTGTTTTTATTAGAAAAATACCACTGGAATGGAAACATTAGACAATTACGTAATGTAGCTGAGCAAATTTCAGTTCTAGAAGAAAGTAGAAGTATTACAGCCACTACTCTTAGAAGCTACTTACCTAATATGGGAGGCAATTTACCTGCTGTAGTTAACACAAAAGAACAAGAAAGCGATTTTAAAAATGAACGCGAAATTTTATACAAAGTCCTTTTTGATATGAAAAGTGATTTGAGTGATTTAAAAAAACTAACCCTTGAGTTGATGAAAAATGGTGATGTTTCAGATGTACAAAAGGACAATGAACATTTAATTAATAAAATTTACGGCGAGTCTCCTCACGAAGCTATTCTGACTAATTCTGAATTCCAAAAGCCTCAATTTACCCCTACTCCCGAAACTAATAAGGAAGAATATTTACAAATTGAAGCAAGCGCTTACCCAGAAGAAACACCAGAAGCAAATGCTAAGGATGACAAATATCATTTTGCTGAAGAAATCGAAGAAGAAGAAACCCTATCTTTACATGATAAAGAGCTTGAATTGATCAAAAAATCATTAGAACGCCACAAAAACAAGCGAAAAGCTGCCGCAGAAGAACTAGGTATTAGCGAACGCACCTTATATCGTAAAATAAAACAATTCGACTTGTAATGAAACACTTTAAAACTTTTACTCTTGGAGCCCTTATTAGCTTTTTATGTATTGGGTGCGGTATTTATTCCTTTAGCGGAATTTCAATTAGTCCCGATGTAAAAACCTTTGAAGTTCGTCAATTTTCCAATCAAGCTCCAATTGTTGAACCTGGTTTAGACCGAAGATACACCATCGAATTGCAAGATTTTATTTTAAATCAAACCAATTTAGATTTAGTTACCAGTAATGGTGATATTATTTACGAAGGAGAAATTACACAATTTTACATTGCCCCCAATACTGCTACTGCCGATCAAACTGCTGCGGAAAGTCGCTTAACCATTGGTATTAGATTACGATACATTGATACTAAAAATGAAGAGAATGATCTAGAGCAAACATTCTCATTTTTTTATGACTATCCAAGCTCACAATTGTTAACTGGAGACACTGCAGAAACTGCCTTTACCGAAATTTTTGAGCGCATTACCCAAGACATGGTAAATGCCACATTAGCAAAATGGTAATTTATGGAATCAAAAGCTTTATTACATATTTTAAATAACCCTCAGCAAATACAACTTTCTGACTTATCAATGCTAACCATAATTATTGATAAATATCCTTATTTTCAATCAGCTCGAGCTATTCAATTGAAAGCTTTAAAAGATCAAAGCAGCTATTTATACAATCAAAAACTAAAAGAAACTGCCGCTTACACCACTGATCGCGAAGTACTATTTAATTTTATCACTTCAAAATCATTTATAAAACCAGCTGCTACTGACACAAAAACAGAACCAACACAAAAAATTGAACTTACAGCATCTTCAGAAAATAAAACAGAAAAAACTAAGGCTATACACAAAACTCCTACACTAGAGGAAACAAGTTTAAAAATGACTTCGGAAGAGGCGACCCAAATTACAGACCCCCTACTTTTTGAAGCTAAAACGCCTGAAAACCAAATTAAAAAAAGTGACACAACACTAAACATTAATACTCCTTTAGAATTTGACCAAAAAGAAACCCATTCATTTACAGAATGGTTGCGTTTAGCCACTTTACAACCTATTAACAGAAAGGATATTCCTACTATTTCATCAAAAAAGAAACTTATCGAAAGTTCTTTAATTGACAATTTTATTAAAAATTCACCCAAGATAGCCCCTGTAAATAAGACCGCTCCAATAGTAAACTTAGCCAAACAAAATAACATACCCACAGAAGATCTGATGACCGAAACACTAGCTAAAGTGTATTTGGCTCAAAAAAATTACAAAAAAGCAATACAAGCATATAAAATTTTAATTTTGAAAAATCCCGAAAAAAGTGGTTTATTTGCAGACCGAATTCGAGCAATCGAAAAATTGACGGATAATAAATAACAGATTATGAGTACATTTTCAATATTCTTAGCCCTTATAGTAGTAGTAGCTCTATTACTTATTTTAGTAATTATGGTACAAAACCCTAAAGGTGGCGGATTATCATCTTCTTTTGGTGGTGGCGGAGGTCAATTAGGTGGCGTTCAAAAAACAACCGATTTTCTTGATAAAAGTACTTGGGCTTTAGCAACTCTTTTACTAGCATTAATTTTACTTTCTAATGTTTCAATTATGGATGGTAAAGGCTTACAAGAGTCAAAAATATTAAGTGACGAAGAAGTTATTGATATTGATGACCAAGAAATTCCAACAATAAACGAAGAACCTGCTGAATAATTACAGCACATAAGATACAGAGGTTATATTTTTAATTAGGCTGTTCAGTTTATGACAAAAGAATAAATGCCATACCTCATAAAAAAATGCCGATTTGCAACTGACAAGTCGGCATTTTTTATTTCAATTTGTCAGTGTAAATTTAGATGGCACAATTTCTGAAAACAACGATATCGTTAATACTAATTTTAATTAATTAAAACATATAAAAATGGGAGTAACTATTAAACCATTAGCTGACAGAGTGCTTGTGGAGCCTGTCGCAGCAGAAACTAAAACAGCTTCAGGACTTTATATTCCAGATACCGCAAAAGAAAAACCTCAAAAAGGAAAAGTTATTGCCGTTGGTAATGGTAAAAAAGATCACGAAATGACGGTTAAAGTTGGTGACACTGTTTTATATAGCAAATACGGTGGAACAGAACTTAAACTAGAAGGCAATGACTACCTAATTATGCGTGAGGATGATATTTTGGCGATAGTGTAAACGCTTAAAGCTACCAGCAACGGGCGATGAGCTTATGAGAGATTTTAAAAAATATAATATCTGGAAAGAAAGTCATTTACTTACTCTGAAAATTTATGAAATAACTACCACCTTTCCTGACAATGAAAAGTTTGGTTTAGTTTCTCAAATTAGAAGAGCTATGTCTTCAGTACCTACTAATATAAGTGAAGGTTGCGGAAGGGATTCAGATATTGAATTTAAAAGATTTCTTACCATTGCTCAAGGCTCCATTTGCGAAGTAGAATATTTAGTAATTCTTTCAAAAGATCTAAACTATTTAGATTACCAAATTAGTAAAGAATTATTGAACTCCATAAGTCAAATAAGAAGACAAATTCATTCACTAAAACAAAAATTAACAAGCTGATAGCAGGTAGCCCACAGCTCTAAGCTTTCAGCATAAGCTAAAAAAAACATGGCAAAAGATATAAAATTTGATATAGAAGCACGTGATGGTATTAAACGCGGTGTGGATGCATTAGCAAATGCAGTTAAAGTAACTTTAGGACCAAAAGGTCGTAATGTAATTATTAGCAAAGCCTTTGGAGGACCAACTGTAACTAAAGATGGTGTTTCTGTGGCTAAAGAAATTGAATTAGAAGATGCTCTTGAAAACATGGGAGCACAAATGGTTAAGGAAGTAGCTTCAAAAACCAATGATTTAGCTGGTGATGGAACCACCACTGCGACTGTTTTAGCACAAGCTATAGTTAAAGAAGGTTTAAAGAATGTTGCCGCAGGTGCTAATCCAATGGATTTAAAACGCGGTATTGATAAAGCTGTAGAAACTATTACTGCTGATTTAGAAAAGCAAACTAAAGAAGTAGGTAGTTCTTCTGAAAAAATAAAGCAAGTAGCTTCAATTTCTGCTAATAACGACAGTGTTATTGGCGAACTTATTGCTGAAGCTTTTGGAAAAGTAGGTAAAGAAGGGGTTATTACTGTTGAAGAAGCAAAAGGAACAGAAACTTATGTTGATGTTGTTGAAGGAATGCAATTTGACAGAGGATATCTTTCTCCTTACTTCACTACAAATAGTGAAAAAATGACTGCCGAATTAGAAAATCCATATATTCTTATCTACGATAAGAAAATTTCGGCAATGAAAGATTTACTACCTGTTTTAGAGCCTGTTGCTCAAAGCGGAAAGCCTTTATTGATTATTGCAGAAGATGTTGATGGAGAAGCTTTAGCTACTTTAGTGGTTAATAAATTACGTGGTGCCTTAAAAATAGCAGCTGTTAAAGCTCCTGGTTTTGGTGATCGTAGAAAAGCTATGCTAGAAGATATCGCTATTTTAACTGGAGGTACTGTAATTTCAGAAGAAAGAGGCTTCTCATTAGATAACACTACTATTGAGCAATTAGGTACTGCTGAAAAAGTAGCTATCGACAAAGACAACACTACTATTGTTAATGGTGCTGGTGAAGAAGATTTGATTAAAAACAGAGTAAATCAAATAAAATCTCAAATCGAATCTACTACTTCTGACTACGATCGTGAAAAGTTACAAGAACGATTAGCTAAATTAGCTGGTGGAGTTGCTGTACTTTATGTAGGCGCTGCTAGTGAAGTTGAAATGAAAGAAAAGAAAGACCGTGTTGACGATGCATTACACGCAACAAGAGCTGCCGTTGAAGAAGGTATTGTTGCTGGTGGAGGTGTTGCTTTAGTAAGAGCTAAAAATGCTCTTGATAAAATTAAAACTGAAAATGCTGACGAGGCTACTGGTGTACAAATCGTAAACCGAGCTATTGAGTCTCCATTACGCACCATTGTTGAAAATGCAGGTGGTGAAGGTTCTGTAGTTATTGCAAAAGTAATTGAAGGCAAAAAAGACTTTGGTTACAATGCAAAAACGGAAGAGTATGTTGACATGCTTAAAGCCGGAATTATTGACCCTAAAAAGGTTACTCGTGTGGCTTTAGAAAACGCAGCATCAGTTTCGGGAATGATTTTAACTACCGAATGTGCATTAATTGATATTAAAGAAGATGCTCCTGCTGCCCCACCAATGGGTGGAGGTGGAATGCCAGGAATGATGTAATTTTTTATCATCAAACATATAATTCAAAGCCACTCAAAAAAAGAGTGGCTTTTTTTATTCATTAACATTCTAGTAATCCGAGGCTTGAAAAATTAACACAAAAATTACTTTATTTTTTTGCAATATCGCATTGTCAAACTTAAAAAAGGACGTATCTTTGCACCACAATAGCGCGGGATAGAGCAGTAGGTAGCTCGTCGGGCTCATAACCCGAAGGTCACAGGTTCGAGTCCTGTTCCCGCTACTACTTAAAGCTTTTCATTTTTTTGAAAGGCTTTTTTTATGCAGTAAAGTTAGTATTTATAAGAGTTTGTTTGGATCAAGACTAAAAGTTGTGTTTATGCAAATATTCTGGTTAATCTAAAGAGGAAGAATTCTACATTTTTAACTCCTCTGAATTGTGCTCTAAAGGCTTTTATTTTAGCATTAAAAGATTCTGCAGAAGCATTTGTACTTCTATTAATAAAATAATTCAGGATTGATCTGTAGTTTATTGTATTTGCAATTGTATTAAATGCTTTGAATCCTGTTTGCTCTACATATTTATAGCAGTCTCCAAAATAAAGCAACCTCATCACAATTCTACAAAAAACAAAAAGTCCTTTTAACCATATTCATTATCAATTTATTAAAATTAATTTTCACTGAAAACAGGGTAGCATTATGCAAATTGATTGTATAGTTTTATATAAAATCAAAACTCTAAATTAAAACATTATGCTACGTATTAAACAAATACTGCTCACCTTATGCTGTTTATTTTCTGGAATGCTATCATGGTCTCAGATACGACTAGGAAATAATTCAAATTCTAACGGTACTCCAGATGGCTGGAAATCAAATTTGATTATAAACTTATCCGATAAACATACCAATAACTCGAACAAGCAAGAAGAACTAACAATTAGAGATTTTTCTTTTTATGCACGTCAAAAAGCAGACCCCGTAACTCCTTTTGTAGGCGTTTTATTTTTCGATGCTAATAGAATACAAATTATTTCAATAGGAACTACCCGATACTCTTCTGAGTATAATGTGGGTCAAAACACATTTCCGTTTGCAAATGGAAACTCGAAAAAGGTTTATTTAAATCCTGGAGAAACTGTGGTTACAGGTTTTTTAGATGCCCGTTCCGATGGTTCTGGTGGAAATATAGGAGCAGTAATTCCATTTGATAGATCTGGAAATACTGACAATATTTGGTACATAGGCGATCCTTCAGGAAATAAATCGGGAAGTATAAAACTTTTTCATAGAGTTAAATACACTGATGGACAACTACTAAATTTGAAACGAAACTACCATTATAATATTACTTTTGATATTTCCCCTGCCATAATTCCTCAAGTATCACTTATACAGTGGTCTTCAGAAGAAGCTATTTCTATGGCACCAGGTGAAGAAGCATTAATGGCTATTACACTATTTCCTTTTGAAGGTGCCGATATTAGTAGAAGGTATACTACCTCAGATCCAAGAGCTGTAAAATTTACTACAAACAATGGGCATTATCAAATAACAAAATATATTAATGACACACCTATTAGCGTTACTGGAGCTTCAATTGCAAATCCTGAAATGGCATTTACAACCATTATAACTCCTGTAAAAAGAAAGCCAATATATTCCAATAGTGTACCTTCAGATAATATGATTTCAGCGTCAAATTTTGATTATGGCAACAAAGGCACCAGCTTTTATGATACAAACACTGTAAGTCCTAATAAAGTTGAAAGAGAAGCCGTTAGTACTCGATCACGTATATCCCCTAGTGGTGGATTAGATGTTACAAACATAGAAAGTGGAGAATGGTTGGAATATACATTAGATTTCAAAGAAGAGGGCAAGTATAATATGGAAGTAACATATTCGGGAACTAACGGAGGAGAAGTAACCATATATAATCAGACTACAGGCACAATCTCTACTCGTACTTCGCTACCAAATACTGTTTCAAACCAAGAATACAACTCAACATCTATATCAATAGGAGCTGCTAATAAAGGAGCAAATATTTTAAGGGTATATTTTAATCGTGGTCAATTTCATTTCAGTGGCTTTAAAATAGAAAAAGAGATAACCGAAACGGTAGAACTCAGTGATTTTAGTCCATATATAATCAAACAAAATATTCAAGAAGCTGGTTGGTATAATCTCACCTTAAAATTGGCAGCACCATCTGGAGGCGAATTATTTGTAGACATCCCCAACAAAATAGGTGGTGGCTCATCTAGTTCCTACCCCCTACCAGAAACTAATTCTATCTCCAATTTTCAAACGGTAAGCTTTCCCATTGGAAATTTACCTAAAGGAGAAAATGAATTTCGATTATTTTATGATGGAGTCTCTTGTTTATTGGGAGAATACAAAATAGAAAAAATACCCGTGCAAAATAAATCTACTAGACTAGGAAATACAAGTAGTGTTAGTGGCAGTTCTGATACCTGGGATTCAAATTTAGTGGTTAACACTACAGATAGATATATAAATAATACAGGGATGCAAGAAAAAATTGAAATTAAAGATTTTTCATTTTATGCTCAAAAAAAAGGAGATCCTGTTACTCCGTTTGTAGGTCTTTACTTTGGTGGTGATAATATTCTAGTTCTTTCCATAGGAACCACCAGAAAATCCTCAGAATATCGAATAGGAAAAAACACTTTTCCATTTAAAGATGGTGGCGAAACTGTTTATTTGAATTCCGAAATTTCTTATTTAAGAAATGGAGGTATCGATTTTTTTGGTAGTCAAATTGTAACTGGTTTTTTAGATGCCCTTCCTGATGGTTCTGGAGGAGGTAATGGATCTGTAATTCCTTATAACACTAATGGAACTGCTGATCAAATTCTTTATATAGGATCCCCTTCTTCTGCAGAATCAGCCGTGATATATCCATATCGTGAAATAAAGCATACTACTGAAATTGTAACACAATTAAAAAGAAACTATCACTACAATATTTCTTTTGACATTCAAACAAATACTATTATGCAACTTTCTCATTTGAGATATGCTAATGATGATTCTTCAAATAATCCCAATAGGATTATTCATGCTTATGAAGGTAAAGAAGGACAATTTGACATTGTTCCAAGACCCCTTGATTTAAATAAAAATGGGAAAGTTATTTATGCTTCTTCCGAACCTAATCGACTACAATTCACCTCTGACATAGGACACTTCAAGGTTTTGAATTACGGAGATGGTTCACCAATAACAGTACGCGCCTTTGCCGAAAGTAATCCTGATATTTTTGTTACAGAGCTCATTTATCCTATTCCTGCTAATGCACCGAGTCTTCCCGGTACTGTAGAGGCAGAAGATTTTAATGAGGGCGCTAATGGCAAAACTTATTTTGATAGAACCTCAGGAAATACCGGAAGAAAATATAGAACAAATAGCGATGTTGATATTTTTGACTGTAGCGAAGGTGGCTATTCAGTAGGCTGGATGGATAAAGGTGAATGGTTGAATTATACGGTTTTTGTATCAGAAAAAGGAACATTTAACGCAAACGTTCGTTATTCTACAACAAGAAATCAAGGGGCTATCCGTATAGAATTTGATGGTGTTAATAAAACGAATACGCTAATATTAACCAATACAGGAAGTCCAAACACCTACAAAACAGTAACATCAAAAGAGTTTACGTTAGATCGAGGTATTCATACTGTAAGAATTTATGTTGAAGATTTTGGGATTAATATCAATAAAGTTGATTTCCTTTTGGAAGGTACTTTAAGTCAGAAATTATTCAATATCGTTACTACTGAAAACCTGGATTCAGGAATTCAAATTTATCCTAACCCCGCAAAAGACTTTCTTACTATTAAAGGAAGCACTTATCATGAAATTTACCGAATTTTAGACCTTAATGGAAAAGTAATTAAAAAAGGAAAACTAGATCAGACGAATTCTATTTATTGTGAAGGCATCCCAAGAGGCATGTATCTACTTGAACTTAGAAACCTCGAAAATCAGGAAATTATTAAAATCGAAAAAGTCATGTTAGAATAAGAAACTTTTTTTTAATATCAGAAGAGGTCTAAACATAAGCGACTTATTGATTAGAACTGTTACTTAGTCTAAATTTTGTTCAAAATCTCTCATGCTTATTACTAGTATAAAATAGACACTATATTATGTCGTAAACCTTACTTTTAGACCTCTTTTTATGTTCAACTAGAATTTCAGAAAGGAACATTTAACATTTAACCTCATAAATTCATACTCCTAAAAGGATAAAGCTAAAATAAAAAATACATCAAAAATGAAAATAGTATATTTAACTTAATACTAAACAGAAACGAATTGCACATCATTTTATGCCACGTTTCTCAAACTTACCTTTTGTGAAAATTACACAATAATGACAAATGAATTAGAAATTTTTCTAAAAAAAAGCAACCTAAGTCAGGAATCTATTGTTATAATTTGCAATTCTTGGAACAAGGAAATTAGTGTTAAAAAAAAAGACTACCTACTTAGAAAAAACCAAAAAGAAAATTATTTATACTTTGTTATTTCAGGCTGTATTGCCTTGATTATTGAAAATGAAAACAAAAATTCAATTTTAGGATTTGGCTATGATAATTCAATTATAACATCATTCATTTCTTTCTCTACCGAAACCACAACTGAATTGTCTCTTCTAGCTGTATCTGAATCCAAAATATTAAAAATATCTAAAAATCAATTATATAAAATTACAAATAGTTATCCTGAAATTGCCAAATGGTATTACTCAATCATTGAAAAAACACTGATCGGACACTTAAAACGACAAGTAGAATTAACTACATTATCTCCAAAAGACAGGTATAAATTATTCATTGAAAGGAGTGGTAATTTAGTAAATTCAATACCATTAAAATATATTTCATCCTATTTAAATATGACACCTGAAACTCTTAGTAGGATTAGAACTTCAATTTATTGATTTCAATCAAGGAATTTTATCTTTATTCTTTTGAGTTTTGTAAAAAAAGATGAGACTAAAACAAGGACAAATTGCTCCAAATTTTGAAATATCGGATATTCACGGAAAAAAAATAAATTTACACCAACTATCCAATCAAAAAGTATTACTTACTTTTTTCAGATATGCAGAATGCGCATTATGTAACTTAAGAATTTCTGAACTAAAAAAAGAATCTAAAAAATTAAAAGAATTAGATATAAGATTAATAACCATCTTCCAAAGTTGTAACGAAAATTTAATACAATCAATTCACAATAGGCACTTATTTGATGTTACCATAATTGCAGATCCTAAACTAAAACTTTACGATTTATTTCAGGTAAAACCTTCTTGGATAAAACTAATACGAACCATCTCATGGAAAGGAATAAAAAATAGTATTAGAGCTTCCAAAAATGGCTTTAAACTTGGAGGGAAAGTTGAAGGGAAATTTCATCAAATACCTGCTGATTTTTTAATTGATAGAGAAAAAAACATTGAAATCGCACATTATGGCAACAGTATAATTGATCATATTCCTATTCATGAAATTATAAAAAGTACGATCAACTAGCTATTCATATAGCTCAAAATACCCCAAATAAGTATTATGTTTTATGTTTCCTAATTTCATGTCTACAGCTTTTTAGATTATAAAAAATCAACGTGAATAATTACCTATATATGCCCTACTACTCCCTGAATTAAATACACTATTAGCTGGTAATATATAATCATTCCTTATTAAACGATCATGAGTTAGGAATTCATCAAAACCAAGACCAGTAGGAGGAGCATCCCAACCATCAGGAGGGCCTTCTTGCTTTCTCTTTTTATCTACTTCTGCTATTTCCTTTTTTACTACTAAAACCTCCTCTTTTTTTATAGGTTTTTGTGCTTTTTTATTTTTCAAAGGAATTTCATTCTTCTTTACAATCACCTTTTCTTTTAGAACAGCTTTTTCCTTAGGCTTTTCTATTTCATTTACTGAAATATCAACTTTCTTTTTTACTACTAGTCTGGGATTAAAAAAATCTCCTTCGCAATCAACCCCTACTGGACAAGGATTTCCCAAACCACCTACATTCGAATCTTTTTTAGTACTATTCTGAGCAGTTATTTTTACAGTCACTCCAATTAATAGCAACAGAAGAGACCATCTTTTAATTATATTATTTTTCATTTAACAACTAACTTATTATAACAAATATTACTTGCCAAAAAAATAGTATTCCTTTATACAACTCACAAAAAGCTATATTCAATATACATTACAAAAGTAACAGCAATACCTACATTACTCCAAAACAAAATCCAACACCTTCCCTGTAGCTGCGTTTGGCATTTCTATGCCTAATAACGCTGAAATAGTTGGTGTAATATCCGTAACCAAAGTTTTTTTATAAGTCTTTCCTGTTTTAATTCCTTTTCCATAAAAAAGCAAAGGCACATGTGTATCATAACTCTGTGGACTTCCGTGCGTTGACCCTTTTGGCCCATAGGTGATTACAGAAGGTGCTAATACATATACGACATCTCCACTTAAACGTTGATGAAAACCATTCTGAATTAACTTTCCGGTATATGAAGTCATACTCTCCAATTCTAATTGAGGTCTTGTAAACACATATTGCATATACTTTTGCTGGCGTATAAAATGTGCTAACTTATTTGTCACGTCATTTAACGATAACTTCTTTTCTTCGATAAGTTCATAATTCAAAAAAACTTGCTGATTCATTATTTTTTTTACCAGCCCATCCACTTTAAAAGTGGATTTTAAAAAACTAGCCACTTTTTTAGTAAGTAGCTTCTCATCAAAATAACCTGCTGCAATCTTATTCTTTTTTAAATATGCTGGAACATGCACCGCTCCATGGTCTGCAGTTAAAAAAACTGTATAATTCCCTTTTCCTACTTTAATATCTAACGCTTTTAAAAGTCTACTCAATTCTAAATCTAACCTCAAGTAAGCATCCTCTATTTCTACCGAATTTACCCCAAAATTATGTCCTATATAATCCGTACTTGAATAACTCACCGTTAATACATCTGTATAATTATCCACACCTAAAGCCTCATTTTCAATTGCTTTTAATGCAAAATCTGTAACTAAGGTATTTCCATATGGGGATACTTTTAAAATATCAAAACCATTATTTTGTTTTGACAATTTTTTTAAATCATATGGAAATATAGCTTTATTTTTTCCTTTATATCCATTTTCAAAATCAGTATCATCTGGACCACTAGCAGTATATGTCTCTATAGGATATAGCGTATTCCATGGCTTCAATTGCTTTTTTACCGCTTCACTTTTGTTAAAATTAACTACCCAATCTGGCAATTTATCTCCATAATAAGTAGATGACACCCAATTCCCTTCTTCTTTACCACGGAACCAATAAGCCCTATTAGCTGAATGACCTGCTGGCAATATTGCTCCTCTATCTTTTATGCTTACTCCTATCGTTTTCCCTTTAAATTGAGTATGCAACCTATTTTGATCTGCAAAAGTAGTACTCAACATACGTCTAGGCGACATTTTCTCCATATCACTTTCTGTTCCCAAAGCTTTTACCTTTACATCTCCGGCACAATACACTTCTTTATTTTCAAACTTATCATACCAATGATTTGCTATAATTCCATGATTATTAGGTGTAGTCCCTGTAAAAATTGAAGCATGACCAGGTCCAGTATAAGTAGGCATATAATTAAAATGATGATTTTTGCATTCAAAACCTTCATTTATCAAACGCTTAAAGCCCGTTTCACTATATCGTTTTTCAAATCGAGTTAAATAATCAAAACGCATTTGATCCACTACAATTCCTACTACTAATTTTGGTTTTTGGGCCCATAATACCCCTCCGACCAAACATGCTAAAATAAAAAGACGCATATAAATTATTTTTTGAGATAAAAGTAAAACTTTCAATGTATACTAAAGGTTAAAACATCGTAATTTTCATATTTTTACCTTTAAGTTATAACGTATGTTTTATTTACAGCAAATTGGTGCTTATTTTTTAATGATAAAGGAGGTTTTTAATCGAATGACAAAACCTTCGGTACTGCGAAAACTCATTCTTAAAGAAATTGACGACTTAGTAATCAACTCCTTAGGAATTGTTGCTTTTATTTCCTTTTTTATAGGAGCCGTTGTTGCTATTCAAACCGCTTTAAACCTTACCAATCCATTAATTCCACGTGAACTTATTGGGTTTGCCTCTAGACAATCTGTAATTTTAGAATTTTCGCCAACATTTATTTCTGTTATTATGGCAGGAAAAGTAGGATCTTTTATCACCTCAAGCATTGGAACCATGCGTGTTACCGAACAAATTGACGCACTTGAAGTAATGGGAATCAACTCCTTAAATTACCTTGTATTCCCCAAAATAATAGCTATGCTTTTGTATCCATTTTTAATTGCCATTTCTATGTTTTTAGGAATTTTAGGGGGATATGTTGCTGGTGTTTATGGTGGCTTTGTTACTAATGATGAATTTATAGCTGGACTTACCGATGATTTTACTCCATTTCATTTAGTATATTCTTTTTTAAAAACATTCATTTTTGCTTTTTTACTTGCAACCATCCCTTCATTTCATGGTTTTTATATGAAAGGAGGCGCTCTTGAAGTTGGAAAAGCAAGTACCACCTCATTTGTTTGGACCACTGTAGCTGTAATTATGGTTAATTATATTATAACTCAAATTCTTTTAAGCTAATGATACACGTCGAAAATTTACACAAAGGATTTGGTGAGGCTAAAATTTTAAAGGGAGTAACCACTTCTTTTGAAAAAGGAAAAACAAACCTTATCATAGGAACAAGTGGTAGTGGAAAAACTGTTTTTTTAAAATGTTTATTAGGTCTTTTTACTCCAGAACAAGGTACTATAACTTATGGGAATACTGCCTATAATGAATTAAACGAACAAGAACAACGAGATCTAAAAGAACAAATGGGTATGGTTTTCCAGGGGAGTGCTTTATTTGATTCTATGACAGTAGCCGAAAATGTACGTTTCCCACTTGAAATGTTTACAAAAAAAACTAAAAAGGAAATGAATATTCGCGTAAGTGAAGTTTTAGAGCGTGTTAATTTAGAAGGAGCTGATCTTAAACTACCTTCGGAAATTAGTGGTGGAATGCAAAAACGAGTGGCCATTGCACGAGCTATTGTTACCAATCCAAAATACTTGTTTTGTGACGAACCCAATTCTGGACTTGATCCAAAAACAGCTATTGTAATTGATAATTTAATTAAAGAAATTACCGAGGAGTTTGACATCACAACAGTAATCAATACTCACGATATGAATTCTGTAATGGAAATTGGCGAAAAGATTGTATTTCTTAAACAAGGTTATCTTGAATGGGAAGGCGATAAATCCCAAATTTTTCAAACCGATAATAAAGCGGTTACTGATTTTGTGTATTCTTCTAACTTATTTAAAAAAGTCCGCGAAGCACAACTTAAAGGTCTTTAAAAACTATTCAACAACGATAGTTACCAAACAAAACCACTGAGAAAGCTCAAATCTATACTATAACCAATAACTTTAATAATAGTCTTGCTTAATTAACAGTGTATCTAATTTCAGTTTAAACTGAAGCCATTTTCGTAATTTTTCTGACTGATCACTAATCACTTTCTTTTTTATTTTTTTATTCCATGTAACTGACGCTACAGGCACTTCTTCCATTTTTTTTAGATTTGTTTTTATCACTTTAGCAAATGAAAGTCCTTCCAAACCATCATAATTAATTTTAGCTTCATTAGCTAAATCAAGCAAAGGAACTTTTTCTTTTTTATACATTTCTGTAATTCGCTTTAATTCATTTTCCAACAATAAAATTTTAGCATCCTTATTACTTAATTCTTTACTGTTTTGTGCATACAAATCTTGTAATACTCCTTCCTTTACTTTGCTTGACAATTGACTAGTCAGCTCATCTGTTTTATCATGACCTTGCCTAATCTTTAATTTAGTCCCTGCCAAACTTTTTATTTCACTAATTTTTGATTGCCAAGCTTCAATAGTAGTTACAGGTACATTATTACCTATCATATACACTTCCAATTCTTTCTTTTCAAAATCGATATTATGCTTAATTTGTTCAGCACCCGGAAAAATAATAGTTTCGGCCAAATACAAATTAGCATCACGCTCATAAAAAGTACGTTTCATAATACTCAAAAAAGAAAACACACTAGGTATAATTACTAAAAGTGCTACAGTGATCACAATACGATTCACTTTTTTTCTTCGAGCCGCATTGGCATAACGAGCCATTGGAAAACGCAAATACTTTACAATAATAAAGGTAGATAAGGCTATAAAAATGGTATTAATGGTAAATAAATACATAGCCCCAAAAAAGTAGCTTAAATTACCCGTTGCTAAACCAAAACCCGCTGTACACAAAGGTGGCATTAATGCTGTTGCAATAGCCACTCCTGGTATAGCATTTGATTTTTCTTTTCGACTTCCTGCTACAATACCTGCAAGCCCTCCAAAAAACGCTATAAGCACATCTAAAAAAGTAGGCTCTACCCTTCCTAAAATTTCATTAGAAGCTGTTTGAAATGGTGAAAATTTAAAATAAATAAACGCAGTTAAAATACTTAAAAACACCATAACCAAAAAATTGACAAAGGATCGCTTTAATGTATCAATATCGTTTATACCAACCGATAAGCCAATTCCTAAAATTGGCCCCATAAGTGGAGAAATTAACATGGCTCCAATAACAACCGCTGTAGAGTTTGTATTTAAACCAATAGAAGCTATAAAGATTGAAAACACCAAAATCCAAGCAGTATGCCCTTTGAAAGGAATATCTTTTTTTATGCCTTCAATAGTTGTTTTAGGCTCTGCTCCAAGCCTAATATCCAAAAGTCCTACAACAAACTCTTTAAATTGCTCCCAAATATTTTTAATATTCTCTTGAGATACCACTTCAGGTTGATTAGCATCGTTTTGCGGTGTTTCGTTTTTTTCCATCATACTAGAACAAAATAGAAATGTTTTATATTTTTAACAAAATTACTTATCAAAAAATAACGTATATCTTCGATTAAAATCAAAAAATACCCTTTTAAATTACTACAAAAAATTATACTTACTAAAATAGTACTAAATTCAGCATCTAAAAAAACAAATTAAAGGCTACAAAAAAATACACAACATACTGATTGTAAATATAATACAAATAAAGTAATTGCTTTTACAATAGCATTTAACATTAAAAACTATATCACTTCTACTTCGGCATTGGGCTGAAACAAATATTCTTTCCCAGTTTTTATTTCAACACACACATAACGCTTTATTTTTTTTGATACTATTTTAAACACACGTTTTTTAAATAAAAAAGTAGCTCCAGGTAATAATTGATACACATATTTTTTTGAATTATCAATAACATCATATTGCTTTAATGCCAACGAAAATTGAGTGTCTGTATCTGAACTTGCTGTTGGATTCCGAAAATGATTTGCAATCACTGGTAAAATTGTAGCAGGAAAAACTTCGGGACGAATAAAAGGGACCATCAATTGTTGAAACGTATATTTCCACTCTTTACCATGAGGTTTAATCATACGCCCATATTTGGCAAAAGCTACTAAATGAGCAATTTCATGAACTAAGGTTACTAAAAAACGATATTTATTTAATGAATTATTGATCGTTATGACATGCTCACCTGTTGGTAATTTTCTGTAATCACCATGCTTTGTTTGTCTTTGATTTACAATTTTTAGATAAACATTATTTGTTTTTATCAACTCAAAAACTGGATCAACAGCTCGTTCTGGCAAATATTTATGTAAAACTGTTTTCAATAATTAGGGGGTAGAGTTAGAAACCTCAATTACTTTTCCATTGTAAAACTTTTGTCCTGTTAATGCAAAATTCATAATATGACTTGCCATTTCATTGGGTTGCACGTTGGCTTTAAAATCTGGAAATGCTTCTGCTAACATTTCTGTTTGCACAGCTCCCAGTGCCATTACATTAAATGCTACTTGTTGCTCTTTATACTCTTCTGCTAGCAATTCACTTAAAGTAATTACTGCTCCTTTACTAGAGCTATAAGCTGCCAGACCAGGAAATTTTATACTCCCTTGTACCCCTCCGATACTACTTATTGTTACAACATGGGAATTTTTTGGCATAAAACCTATCAATGCTTTGGTAAGCATAGCCACTCCAAAAACGTTTACTTTATATACTGATTCAAAATCTGCATTTGTAAGCATTGCTAATGGCTTAGCTATAAGCATACCTGCATTATGGATTAAAATATCCACCTGCTTAAATTCCGATTTAACGTAGGCTGCTACTTTGTCAATATCACGCTGTTTGGTTATATCAAATGAGAATCCATGAATTTTTTTTGTCGCCAGTGCTTCAATTGGTTTCATATCTCGAGAAAGCGCCAATACATTATGCCCTGCTGCTATAAATTGCTTTGCTAATTCATAACCAATACCACGACTTGTCCCCGTTATTACAACATTCTTTGCCATATGTTAAAGATAAGCATAATTAACATAATCTATATAATTAGAAAACTTACTCATCTTAAAATTGCAACTTCAAATTAAACATTCTCTATTTTTGAATACGATCAATGATTATAAAGAACATCATCAGAAAATTAAAAATTAAAGCCAATTCAAAAAAATCAATTAACAGCTCAAACAGGACTAATCATCCGCAATTTTAACAATTTAAGATTTATTTTGTAAGAATTTACTTTTATAATCTTTACTCAAAAATTACGTTGATTATACAAGTATTTATTGCTCTCAACATATATTCCATTACCTAATGAAAATTAAATTATGCGCCCTTCTTTTTCTACTTGGATACACTTTTTTAGTTCATGGTCAAAAGAGAATTAAAAACAAAATCTTAAAGATAGATCAAAAACACATTACTTTAGAGGAAAGCACTGCAGATATTGACAAAATGGATTCTATTTGGAGACAAGAGCTATACAAATCGGATTTATACGATGATATTCGTGATATTATTCAAAATACAGATGAAAAAACTCTGGTTAGCTACAAACAACTCCCTACAGAAACTTTAAAAACAAGATTGGAAATTCTCGATCACAAAACTCCATTTAATATTGAATACAATCCAATTCTTGAAAACTTAATAAAGAAAAATCTAAAAAGTCGTAGAGGTTTATTAGAAAAAATGATTACGCTTAGTTATTATTATTTCCCAATATTTGAAAAGGAGTTAGATCAATATGATTTACCACTTGAGCTCAAATATTTGGCTGTTGTTGAATCTGGTTTAAGAGCTAAAATTAAATCTTCTATGGGAGCTACTGGCTTGTGGCAATTCATGTATCAAACAGGCAAAATGCAAGGGCTTGTAATTAACTCATACGTTGATGAGCGCATGGACCCCTTAAAATCAACAAAAGCAGCATGTGAATACTTATCAAGTTTATACAAAACTTTTGAGGATTGGGATTTAGCACTGGCCGCTTACAACTCTGGTCCTGGAAATGTTTTAAAAGCCTTAAAAAGAGCCAGAGGCAAAAAGAACTACTGGAACATACGTAGGTATTTACCAAGAGAAACTGCAGGCTATGTCCCCGCATTTTTGGCTTATATGTATCTTTTTGAATATGCTAAAGAGCATAAGTTAACACCTCATAAACCCGAATATTTAAGTATCGAAACTGATACGGTTAAAATAAAAACAAAAGTTACTTTTAAAGAAATTTCAAAAGCGATACAAATTGATTACAAAGAGCTTCAATTTTTAAACCCTGCTTATAAATTAAATATTATACCCAAATCAAGAACAAACAGGTATAGTTTACGACTTCCAGTTGAAAAAATGAAAAACTTTATTGAGTATGAACAAAAGCTTTACAAATTAGCCAGTACCAGGGAGGATAAACGAGAAAAATCCATGTATCATAATTACGATGCTAGTAAAAAGTTCACTTACCATGTACGCAGAGGCGATTACCTAAGTAAAATTGCTCAAAAGTTTAATGTAAGCGTTAGTAGTATTAAAAGCTGGAACCACATGCGTAGTTCAAAAATTAGAGTAGGACAAGCCCTAACCATTTATCCAAATACAAAACTAGTTAGTAACAGCAATTAAACCCCAATTATAACACCCTGATTTTATAGGACATCCATTACAGTTGCTTGCCCAATATCTAATAAGGATTTACTGTTAACCTGTTTGGTTTTTTGTTATAATCTCCTATTATAGTTCATGGCTGACCCATTAGACAATAATAGGAGTTCTTTAGCATCACCTGAAAACAAAAGAAGACTAATTATAGAATAAGTTACTTTTCATAAATTCAAGGTTTTATCATATTCTCATAATTTACAAACAAAACAAAACACTTAAAATCAGAATTTTAAAAAATAGAATAATCAATTTTAGTAGTAAATAACTCCAAAAATTTAGTCCCTAAAAATGAATTTCCTTTTGCATTCAACCTTGGACTCCACACTACCATACTAAATTTATGTGGACGTACCACCACAATACCTCCTCCTACACCACTTTTACCTGGCAAACCAACTTTAAATGAAAACTCCCCAGCTTCATCATAAAAGCCGCAAAGCTGCATAATAGAGTTAATTCGTTTGGATTTACTTTGATCAATAATAAGCTTCTGTGAAAGCGAACAAACTCCGTCATTTGCTAAAAACAAAAAAGTTTGCGACAGTTCCACACAAGTCATTTCTATTGAACACAAATGAAAATAAAAATCCATTACCTCATTAATATCATTTTTAATATTTCCAAAAGACTTCATTAAGTTTATTAATGCGGTATTTACATAAGCACAGGATTTTTCAGATGCTGCTACCTGCGAAGAATAAGCTACTTTTGTATGACATAACTGATTTACAAAATCTAAAAATTCCTTTTTTGGATTTTTCAATTCCGAAACCAAAATATCTGCTATAACTAAAGCTCCTGCATTTATAAACGGATTTCTAGGAATTCCTTTTTCATATTCCAATTGCACTAGCGAATTAAAAGCCGTACCAGAAGGCTCTACACCCACCCGTTCCCAAAGTTTTTCACCCATTATTTCATAGGCCATTGTTAACGATAATACTTTGGCTATACTTTGTATGGAAAATTTTTCTTGCGCATTTCCAAAATGAAACTTTTTCCCATTAAGGTTCACTAAACTTACTCCAAATTTTTCTGGATCAACTAATGCCAATTCGGGTATATATTGTGCTACGCTACTACCGCTGTTAGGGATATCTTTTATTTCGTTATAAATCTCAGAAAATATGTTATTAAAATCCATTTAACTCTGTTTATTATATCATACGATTTACTAATCACTCAAAAAAAAGAGCTACAAGTTAAAAAACAAGTAGCTCTTTTATAATTTATTTTAAAAAATCATTACAAATCAAAACCAATATTTACACCTAGTTTATCTGCAATAATTTTATTAATTCTTGTTTTTAATTGAGGAATTTTAACAGACTCCAATACATTGTTTGCAAAGGCATACATTAGTAAAGCTTTTGCTTCTTTGATTGCAATACCCCTAGACCTCATGTAAAACAAAGCACTTTCATCTAACTGTCCAATAGTACAACCATGAGAGCATTTTACATCATCGGCAAAAATCTCTAATTGTGGCTTTGAGTTTACAGTGGCTTTATCACTTAATAAAATATTATTATTTGACTGAAACGCATTTGTTTTCTGTGCTTC
Source organism: uncultured Aquimarina sp. (assembly GCA_947498765.1). Classification (GTDB taxonomy): domain Bacteria; phylum Bacteroidota; class Bacteroidia; order Flavobacteriales; family Flavobacteriaceae; genus Aquimarina. The sequence continues at coordinate 33,119 of CANMLG010000004.1, read as the reverse complement.
TTGATCTACAATAATTTTTCCATTAAATACTCCTGTAGATTTTTCATCAAAAATACCTTTGTAGTCTTGATGACTCTCACAATTAGGCTCTTGATGCTCCACTAAAGTATTGTGATCTACATGTGTTTTTCCTTCAAGAATAGTCACTCCATTTAATATAGAGTCAATCCCTTGTCCTTTTTGGTAAAAATTAAGATTATTACGCGTAATTTCTCCTCCAAAAGCAAATGTATGCACAGAACAAACACTATTATTATGTTGCTCAGTAAAGGTATTATCTACCAAAGATGATGTATCTGTATCATTCTGAATTTTGTAATAATCAATATGTGCATTATTACCTGCATACATTTCTGTAACCGAATTGGTAAACACCTTTTTTTCAGACAAATTTTGATGACGCTCAATAATGGTTACCTCCGAATTATCTTCGCAAACAATTAAATTACGCGGCTGAAGCATTGCTGCTCCATCTACCCCTGTTGAAAAATGTATTATTTGAATTGGCTTATCAGCTGCCGTATTTTTTGGAATATAAATATAGGCTCCTTCTTTAGCAAATGCTGTATTTAAAGCCGTCATTCCATCTTCCTTTACCACTGTATTGTAATACACATCAATAACTGGCTTAAAACGATTTTGCGATAGTGCCGAAGACATTAAGCATACATCAATTTTATCATGTGTAGTTTCCGATAAATGTGATGAATATACCCCATCAATAAAAACAATTTTATACGAATCTAAATCGCTAATAAAATATTTTTTTACATCTCTAAACTCAAGCGCAACTTCCTTTTTAGGGAAAATTGAAAAATCATTTTTAATGATGCTATTTAAAGAGGTATACTTCCAAGCTTCTAGCTTTTTTGTAGGGAACCCATACGCTTCAAAACTTTTTAAAGCCTCAATACGTATATCATGTATTGGGTTGCCAGTATCCACATTAGCTTCAAAAGCTAAAAACGAAGAGACTAATTTTTCTTTCAATTCCATTATTTATAGTTTTTTGTTGTTAGTTATTCATTATTGTTAAATTCAACAATAAATCCCCTACAACTACATACTAAATTAAGCCTTTAACTCTTCTTTAATCCAATCGTATCCTTTTTCTTCAAGTTCCAAAGCAAGGTCTTTAGTTCCAGATTTCACAATTTTACCATCGTGAAGTACATGTACAAAATCTGGTACTATATACTCTAATAAGCGTTGGTAATGCGTAATTACAATTACTGCATTATCCTTACTTTTTAATTTATTTACACCATTGGCGACTATACGTAATGCATCAATATCTAATCCAGAATCTGTTTCATCTAAAATAGCCACTTTAGGTTCTAACATAGCCATTTGAAAAATCTCATTACGTTTTTTTTCTCCTCCAGAAAAACCTTCATTTAAAGAACGGGACAAAAATTTACTATCAATTTCAAGTAATTCCGACTTCTCTTTAATTTTCTTCAACATATCACGTGCTGGCATTTCTTCTAATCCACGAGCTTTACGTGTTTCGTTAATAGCCGTTTTCATAAAGTTTGTTACCGAAACTCCAGGGATTTCAACAGGGTATTGAAAAGACAAAAAGATTCCTTTATGTGCTCTTTCTTCTGCTCCTAAGTCTTCAATATCTTCCCCTTCAAGTAAAATATTCCCAGACGTAACTTCATACTCTTCCTTACCTGAAACAACTGAAGCTAATGTACTTTTTCCTGCTCCGTTAGGTCCCATAATAGCATGCACCTCACCAGCATTAACTTTAAGGTTTAATCCTTTTAAAATTTCTTTGTCTTCTACACTAGCGTGTAAATCCTTGATCTCTAACATTGACTTATATTTTGACACCTAGCTTTAACAGCTAAACATTCATTATTCATTTTCATTTTTAGGCTTTATATTCACCTTTGGCAATACTGCAACAATATCTTTAATTTCGACTACTTGTTCCCATCCTTCTGGTGCCGGGTTAGGCTTGATTAAACCTTTTACAACAACACCTACCATATCGTATTCATCTTTTTTTAATGGGGTAACTCTTTCTGATAATTCTTTTGCTTTATCATCTAAAACAACACCGTAAATAAAATCTTTCCCTTTTAAGACAGCTGCATCTGCAACATGAATAAATTCGGCATTTAAAGTTACTTCTCCTTCAGCATTATTGGTTGTTGTTTCTTCAACTCCTTCGGCCGATGCGTCGGTTTTAGCTTCTTTTTTACATGATAACATTGTCAATAGACAACTTACAAGAATGACTAGTTTTTTCATAATTGGTATTAATGTTTGAATAGTTAGTTAATTTTGAGCGATAACTTTCCTCGAATATTACTCTAATATTAAAAAAGCTTATCCAACTGAACCCTCCAAGCTTATTTCAAGTAGTTTTTGAGCTTCTACTGCAAATTCCATTGGTAGCTTGTTTAACACCTCTTTACTAAAGCCATTTACAATTAATGCAATAGCTTTTTCGGTATCTATACCACGTTGGTTACAGTAAAAAATTTGATCCTCACCAATTTTACTTGTTGTTGCTTCGTGTTCAATAATAGCCGTTTTATTTTTAGCTTCAATATACGGGAATGTATGTGCGCCACATTCATTACCCATTAATAACGAATCACATTGAGAAAAATTTCGTGCATTTTCCGCCCTAGGACTAATTTGAACTAAACCACGATAAGAATTTTGTGATTTTCCTGCTGAAATTCCCTTTGAAATAATAGTACTTTTTGAGTTTTTACCCAAATGAATCATTTTTGTACCCGTATCTGCTTGTTGAAAATTATTGGTTACGGCTATGGAATAAAACTCCCCTACTGAATTGGCTCCTTTTAATATACATGAAGGATATTTCCAAGTAACTGCGGAACCTGTTTCGACTTGTGTCCATGAAATTTTTGCATTTGTTTCGCACAAACCACGTTTGGTCACAAAATTAAAAACTCCTCCTTTTCCTTCTTTATTTCCAGGAAACCAGTTTTGTACTGTAGAATATTTAATTTCGGCATCATCCAAAGCGATCAACTCAACCACCGCTGCGTGCAATTGATTTTCATCACGACTAGGTGCTGTACAACCCTCCAAATAACTTACATAACTCCCTTTATCAGCCACTAAAAGTGTACGCTCAAATTGACCAGTTCCTCCTTGATTAATTCGGAAATAAGTTGACAATTCCATTGGACAACGTACTCCTTTAGGAATGTAACAAAAAGATCCATCAGTAAATACTGCTGAATTTAAAGCCGCATAAAAATTATCTGTTTTAGGAACAATGCTTCCAATATATTTTTTCACCAATTCTGGGTGTTCCTGAATGGCTTCTGAAATGGAACAAAAAATAATTCCTTTTTCATTTAATGTCTTTTTAAACGTAGTTGCTACCGAAACGGAATCCACTACCACATCAACGGCTACACCCGAAAGTTTTTTTTGCTCATCTAATGAAATACCTAATTTTTCAAAAGTAGCCAACAATTCAGGATCAACATCATCTAATGACTTATTAGGATCTGCCTTTTTTGGAGCCGAATAATAACTGATTGCCTGAAAATCTGGTTTTGTATAATTTACATTAGCCCATTCAGGTTCTTCCATTTCACTCCAAATGCGAAAAGCATCTACACGCCAATCGGTCATCCATTGGGGTTCGTTTTTCTTTTTAGAAATCGCACGAACTACATCTTCATTTAATCCAATTGGAAAAGTATCAGATTCTATATCCGTATAAAATCCGTACTCGTATTCTTTTGTTTCGAGTTCTTTCTTTAAATCGTCTTCTGTAAACTTACTCATATCTTTATTTGCTAAGCAAAATAATTGATAATTTTGCTGGCATTGTTTTATAAATTATAATGAAAAACTTTCTCCGCATCCGCAAGTTCTACTTGCATTAGGATTATTGAATACAAAACCAGTCCCATTCAATCCCCCTGAATACTCTAATGTAGTACCTACTAAATATAAAAAACTCTTTTTATCCACTATGATACGCACTCCATTATCTTCAAACACTTTATCCTCTTCGGCCGCAACATTATCAAACTTTAAATCATATGATAAGCCAGAGCAACCACCACTTTTAACCCCCACACGCACAAAATCGTTTTGGGCATTAAATCCTTCTTCCTCCATTAAAGAGACTACTTTTTTCTTTGCTATATCTGAAACTTTAATCATAAGTACTCCTATGTTATGCAATTATTCTGCAAATATACGATATAAGTAGTTTTTACATTCATTTACTTACATTTTATAATTTATAGTTGTATTAACAATACTTATCGAAACTTAATAAATAGTTAAAAACTAACTGCACCCGATAAAAATATAAGACATTTTTTTTATAGGTATTTACTTCACAAAAGTATGGCATTTTTACACAATTCGCTTGTTAAAAAAATTAAAGCTTCAAGGCAATAAAAGTTAAAACAATTTCTTAAACCAACTCACCACATTAAATTTACGCTCATTAAATTGCATGGTTAATGATTCATCACAGTTTAAAGTCTCAATAGTGTTATCAATGTACCGAATGGTATCATTAATATTCATAAACTGACGCGCTGCTCCTAATGTTTTTATAAATCCTGAACGGGTTAAAATATCTCGTACAGGACCTATCATTCCGCTAAAAAGGACTTCTATATTCTTTTCTGTAAGTTCGCGATACAAATCCTCTAGCGTATGCAAGCCTGAACTATCAATAGCATGAATATTGGTGGCGTGTAAAATAACATATTTTGGTGGCACATTTCTTTTCTCCAAAAATCTATAAATAGATTCTTTAAAATAATCCGAATTTCCAAAATACAATTGATCATCAAAACGAACAATCATATAATCAGGGTGACTGATTCCGTTAGGGAATCTATTCAAATTTCTGTAATAGTTGGTTTCTGGTATTTTAACCAACTCGGCAATATGTGGTTTGGAACTTCGGTATTGTAAAAAAACAAATGATAATAATACGCCAACCAAAATTCCTACTTCAATAGTATGCACTAGTGTTACTACAAAAGTGACTAACATAATTGAAAAATCATCAAAACGAATTTTAAAATAACGCTTGGCCTCTTTTATTTTTATCAGACTAAATACCGAAACTAGTATAATAGAAGCTAACACCGCTTTTGGCAAATAATACAACAAGGGCGTTAAAAAAAGTAGTGATATTAAAATAATTAAGGCTGTTAGTATGGCCGAAACTTGTGTTTTAGCCCCAGCATCTTCATTAATTGCCGAACGACTATAACTGCCAGAAGCTAAATTTCCTTGAAAAAAAGTACCTATAAATTTCGCAAAGCCTAAAGCAATCAATTCCTTATTTGCATTTACCATATAATTGCGATGCTTCATTTGAAAGGATTTTGCAATACCTATACTACCTATGTACCCAATAATTGTCAAAATAAACACTGTTGGCATCAATTGCTTTAAAGTTTTCCATTCAAAAGTTGGTAAATAAAATGATGGTAAGCCTTTGGGTATCGTTCCTATAATAGCAATCCCCATAGCATTAAAATCCTGATAATAGCTTACAGCTATAAACACCACCAACAACACTATAGCCGATGGAAAACTCTTTTTCCATTGACGCATTAGCACTAAAAAAATCAAGGAAACACCCGATACAATCAAGGTAGGCATATGTGCTTCATAAAGATGCTTAAACATATAAATTACCGAAGAAAACGTGGACATTCCATTAGGTATCTGTATCCCTAGAACACCCTTGAGTTGCGAGGCTATAATAATAAACGCTGCTGCAGAAATAAAGCCCGAAATTACTGGTTGAGCCAACACACTTACCAAAAAGCCCATGCGTAAAAAACCCATAATAATTTGCAGTACCCCAACTAATAAGCCTGTTAGTAATACCAACTCTACAAAATGATCCGAAAATGGCACCGCTAATTTACTAATACCAGTCATTAACAAAATGGAAGTCACCGCTACAGGACCAATACTCAAGTGTCTTGATGTACCTAAAAAAGCATATACCAATAATGGAATCAACGAAGAATACAACCCATAAATAGGAGGTATCCCCGCTAAAAAAGCATAAGCAATCGCTTGAGGAAGTAAAATAACCCCCACAGTAATCCCTGCGAGCATATCACTTTTTGCTAAGTCCTTTGAGTAGTTCTTTAGCATTTCCAACAAAGGGAATATGTGTTTGGCTTTTTTTATAAGCTTAAATATAAATTACTATTACAAAAGTTATAGCCTTATTATTTTGTAGAACCCCTTTTTACAATACTTGTATTGATGTATTTAGTATCCGGCAAATACCTATCGGCTCTAAGTTCAAGTTTGTCAATTAATATTTTAGCTGCTGTTTTTCCCATTCGCTTAGCATGTTGAGAAACCGTAGTTAACCCCGGATAAGAATGTTTTGCCAACAAACCATTACTAAAACCAATAACAGAAACTTCATTAGGAATGTTTAAGCCCAACATATTTGCAGCGTTTAAGGCACTAACAGCCGATGTTTCATCCAAACCAATAATACCATCGAATTTGTGTTTTTCTAAAAATTTAGATATTTCCAACTGAAAATCAACACTTTGACCTAATTTCAAATAATTAAATTCATAACCCTCCACTTCAAAAGCTTCTTTTACACCTTCCAAACGCGCTTTACCTACACTCAATTTATGAATTCCAGAAACTATACCTATTTTTTTGCATCCTTGTGTTACAAGTACATTTACTGCATTTTTAGCTGCCTGATTGTCATCCACAACTACTTTATCACAATACACTTCATCGGACACCCTATCAAGCATTACTATAGGGATATCATCCTTTAAAATATCATTAAAATGATCTACTAAACCTTTTGATTGTGTTTCCTGCGAAATGGCCAAAATAAAACCATCTACACCATTATAGGAAAGCATATCTAAATAATCCACTTCCTTTTCATAAGATTCATTGGTTATTACCGTAATAATCTTATAATTATTTTTAGCAGCTTCCATCTCAATTCCTAAAAGGATTTTAGCAAAAAAGTTGTTCAAAATATCTGGAATTACCACACCAATACTCCTTGTTTTACTACTTTTTAAACTTACTGCCAAGGCATTAGGCTTATAATTGTGCTCTTTAGCTAATTTTTTAACTCGATCAATTGTCGCCTGACTAATTTCGGGATCATTTTTTAATGACTTAGAAATTGTAGAAATCGACAGCCCCAATTCTTGGGCTAATTGTTTTAAAGTAACTTTTTTTCGCATTAATAAGCAGCTTTTAATTTAAAGTAAAGATAAGAAAACCCTGAAATCTCAGTAATGCATATAACTAAAAAAAGCGCAAAACCTGAGGTTTTGCGCTTTTTTACTATGAATTTGGGAGATAATTGATGTATTATCTTCCGTCGTCTACTAATCTAACATCTAAAGCATCTATATAAACTATTGAATTTCCAAGAACCCTAATAGTCGTTCTTAATGTAAAGCCAGCATCCAATTCTCTAGTACCATTTGCCTTAATCCACCTCCCTTGAGTAGCTTCCGATAAATTTCCTGAAGCGAATGTTGTGAAGTTGTCTAAATAAAAGAAATCTAAAGTAGATGGATCTTCAGATTTCTCTACAAAATACCAAAAAGAAACCTCATACAATCCAGCTTCCTCAACAGTTAAACCATGATCATCTTCTACTATAGTCATACCCAAACCTTGAGGGTTTGAAGTTGTATTAAATAAAATACTTCTTTCCCCAAAAAGGCTTAAAGAATTTGAAAATTCAATTTCTGAGTTTGTTAATATGGGCTCAGAAAATCCAAATTCAGGATTAGAATTAGACCATTGAAGGGTACTTTCAAAACTACCAATATCATCACCAGAACTGTCAACTGAAAAGATGTTTTTCCCAGTCTGAAAAACTTTTTCCCCTTCAAAACCAACTATCTGAGATCCCAAATTAGTCATTAATGAATCTGAAGTTAAATCTAATAGCACTGAATCCATCAAAAAACTTGGTATCCCAGAACTTAAAGTCAATAAAATATTTGACCCAGAATCTACAGTAACAGAACTTATTGTTATGGGCATTGGTAATTCAGCAACTGATTCATCTATAGTTAAATTAAAATCAACAGGACTTACTACAGAAATATCTGCTATCTCTTCCTCATAACGGATTTTAATTTTTGTACCATCAGCCGAAAGTTTTATAGGATCTTTAGTTCCTCCAAAATTAGAAAAAGTAATTTGACCATCTGCTAAAGGTATCTCATCCACAACTACTATAGTTCTTTTAGAAAACTCAGTTACTTCAAATCTTTCGTTTGTTGCTTGATATTCTAATTCGTATCTTCCTAAATCAGACAAACTAAATACCGCTCCATTTCGATTACCAATTGTTGTTCTTAAGCTATCGCTAATCACTTCACCCGTTTCTAGGTTTGTTATTGTATAATCATTAATATCTGGATTCCCCACATTACTTGGAAAAATTCTCAAGCTTTTATTTGCCTCAACTGTAATTATATCATTTTCCGCCTCAGGTCTACTTGTTATTTTACCATCTACCCTTGGCAAAATAGTAACTGGTATAATTTCTTCAACCTCTTCGTTATTATCACTAGGGTCAATTGTTAATTTTGCTTCAAATTCACCTGCACGCTTGAAAATAATAGCTACATCTTTTTGATTACTAGTGACATCATTGGCACTCCCAATAATGTCTGCAAAACCTTCTGTAAATGTCCAAGTACGTCCATTTGTGAATATCGATAAATCTCTAAATTCAGCTGGTTGAACATTTACCATCCCAAAAATTTCGGCATCATTTTGAAAGTTAGTCAACTTCGTATCTAAATCAGTAAATGCAAACACCCTACTACTCACATTATCTGGTATATCATCTTCAACATCGTTAGTTGTACATGAACCCAATAAAATCGAACATGACATTACAATGCTTATATATTTTACTATACTATTTTTAAAAAATAAATTTTTCATATTCGCTATTTTATTATTCTACTAATAAATCTGAACCACTTATTATGGCTGGATTCTCTTGAATTTCACGTAATGGTATATATAAGTATAAATTATTAATTAAGTCGATACCCACATCTAAACCTCGTATTTTAGAAATTTTATAATCATTCAACCATAAGCCTTTGTTAGTCTCCCCTTCATACTTGTGTGTAAACAAATTAGAATCAATATTTGGAGTCAAAAACTGATAATCAATTTCAGACAATTCTCTTATTCTAGCTTCAGCTCCATCGGGGCGTCTTCTCAAATCCATCCAAGATATACCGTGCCCTTCAAAAGCAAATTCAGCAGGTCTCTCAGCATCAAATAAATGATTAATTATATTTTCAGCTGTCAAATCTCTAGCAGGAAGTTTATATATTTCTGGCAAAGCATTAATAATATTTTCTGTTTTTCTATCAATTATTCTTTGCAAATCATCCTCATCAGCAATTGTAACATTCACAGAGTTACCTTCATCTCCACAAACAATAGGCGCTGACGCTCCTGGATTTAACATTCTTTCAAAACCACCACAATTTCTATCCTCCAATGGGTTATCTGATGCAACAGGGTCACCAACACTTAAATCAAAATCTGTATTTAAAAAAGGGTCAGTCATATGCTTAATTATCGGCGGAGTATCCACCCCCTCAAACAACTTTTCTAAAGTCACTAAACCTGCTCTTTGTCTGACAGCGTTAATATGTATTAATGCTTCTGTAACACCTGCATCACCCTCTGATTTTAACAAAGCTTCCGCGTACATTAACAAGACATCTGAATAACGTATCAAACGTTCATTAATAGGAGAAGCTCCAAAAGTTTCTGCTCTTGAATTAAACCAATTTAAATATTTTTTTTGATGTGATCTTGAAGGTGTAGTTATAAATCGCCCTCTTTCTTCCGGATTTTTATTACTACTTGACACCACTCCTTGTGTATAATACTTAGTACGATCATTTTCATAAGCTATTGAAGACATCATTCTTCTTGAAAATCTCCTTTCATAAGTATCCTCAGTTGCATCTCCATTTGCTTCAAAAATAGATATAAGATTATCTTCACCATAATCAGCTCCATCTACATCAATCACCTCATTCTTATATAAATTAGATAAAAAATGAGTAGTGTATAACCATCCAAAACCTCCAAAAGCTCTCCCTTGAGTTACCGCTCTTAGCGAAGCTTCATTAGGCTGCTCACCCTCTCCATCTCCAAATCTTGCAGCTGCAACATTGATGGCCATTCCAACTTCAAAAACAGATTCTTGATTAAATTCTCCTATCACATTAAAGTTATTATCCATTTCATTACCTGGCACCAAACTATACACACCACTCTCTACAACTTTTTTAAATTCAATAGCCGCCAAATCATTCATCTCGTTATACAAATATACTTTACCCAACAATGAATTAATTGCCCCAATAGAAACTCTATCTTTTGATAAAGATGCTATAGCCTGAGCTAATCTATCATCACTGCTTTGATTTAAAAAAGTTATTTCTGCTTCTTTTAGTAAATCAATAATTTCTTGTAAAACTTCACTTTTAGGAGACAATCCTATCTGAGAACCCTTGATTGTAGTTGCTGCATTTTCAGGAATAGGAACATTACCATTATTAAAAATACTCATTGCCCAAAACAACCCTAAAGCTTTTAAAAATTTAGCTTCAGCGCTATATAATTCAACCAAATGTGAACTTAATGAATTAGAGTTCCCTATGTTATCTAATACAATATTTGCTCTATTAATTAGTCGATATGTATCTACATAAATTCGCTGTCCCCATAAATTAGATGAATTATAGGATAAATTACCAAAAGCTGAAACTTGTGGTATATTAGGCGGTATAAAATTACCCAATCTTCCAGCATCAGAAAGAAGATATGCCGTATTCTGAAAGTCAGACCCCATACACCCCTTAAGCTGCAACCCTGCATAAGCACCTAAAACAGCAGATTCAGCTAATACATCACTCGAAAATAATGTATTTATATCTAAATTGTTTGGATTTGGATTTACATCTAAAAATTCATCATCTTTACAACTAACAGCCATCATTAAAATTACTGATAGTCCAACTATTATTTTATTTTTCATATTTATTTTATTTAAAATGTAAGCTGCAGTCCTATTCTTGCACTTCCCGTTACAGGAGTAAATCCACGATCAATACCCCTAGACAATAAACCTCCTCCTCCAACTTCTGGATCAAAACCAGTATAATCAGTAATTGTTAGCACATTAGAAGCTGCTAAATAGATTCTAAATTTTGATAAACCAACACTTTCGATAGCTTTTTTAGGTAAACTGTAACCTAATTGAATATTTCTCAATCGAATATAGTCTCCATCTTCTAAAAACAAATCAGAAAATGGACTATAGTTTAAAGCTCTTTCATCTCCTCTATTTATAGGAATATTAACATTTTCATTAGTTCCAGGATTGAATGAATACAACAAATCTCTATGAGTACCTGCACCATATGCCAATGCTTTAGGTCCATTATAGACTTTTGCACCTACTGATGCAAACCATTGCATAGTAAAATCAAAATTCTTGTATGACATATTATAAGACAAACCAACTTCATAATCAGGAACCCCGTTACCCATCAACACTCTATCTTGATCCAAATTGATCGTACCGTCACCGTCAGAATCAACATATTTTAAATCTCCAACGATAGCCGTTTGAGTTTCTCCTCCTAATGTTTTGTATTCCGCAAGTTCTTCTTCGTTATTAATAATACCATCAGTTTTCAGCAAATAAAACGAACCTATTGATTCACCTACTCGCCCAAAAGTAACAGGTCCTGTTGCTATAGTATTATCTCCAGGTGTAACTGGCCCCCCTTGAATTTCTGAAGCACTTGAAACTAATCTTGTAACTTTATTTTCATTTTGCGTATAGGTTGCGTTAACTCCCCATTTAAAATCTCCTTTAACATCCCTATAACCAAACGATAATTCAACACCCTCGTTTGTTAACTCTCCAATATTAGAGAATAATTTGGCTGGATTATTTCCATCAGGGTTAACTCCAACAGATAAAGGCAAATTTGCCTCAAATAACAAATCATCTTTTCTTACCTTATAAATTTCCCCTGTAAAATTAAAAGCACCACCAAAAAGCTCTAAATCCAAACCATAGTTGGTTGTTTCACTCTTTTCCCAAGTCAATAATTCATTCCCCAAAGCCGATGCTATACGACCATTACCAATACTATCATCAGGCAAAACAACGTTTGAACCTACAACCACTGGTGCTAATGTCGCAAATGCGGGTATATTTTGATTACCCACTTTACCAAAGCTTCCTCTGAATTTTAACTGACTAATAAAAGATAAAGCATCTGAGTTATCAAAGAAGCCTTCTTTACTTATATCCCATCCAGCAGAAACTCCCCAGAAATTTGAAAATTGCCTAGAAGGCAAGAAGTTAGAAGACCCATCTCTTCTTAAGTTAGCTCTTAATAAATATTTCCCTTTGTAATTATAACCAAAAGTACCCAAATAACTAACCAATTTATTTGGAGTTAACAACTCACTTGCTCTAGCTTCTCTTGACTCTGCCGAACGATTTAATGTAGGAAAAACTCTATCAGGAAACCCACCCGCAACATCTACAGTTCTTTGTGTCCAATTTTTACTCTCTCGTGTATACCCAGCTAATAAGCTTAAGTTATGATTTCCAAACTTCTTGTTATACTCTGTAATAAATTCAACACTCCCATTTTTACCTATACCATCTCGCACACGAAATCTAGAGGGCCTACTATTACTTATAATACCAGTTTCACTATCCACAAAAGTTAATTCAGGCTCAAAAAGTCTATCCCCAATCTGAAAAGTATTAGCATTTAAATTTAACTTAGTTCTAAAACCTTCAAACCAATCATATGCTATGGAGGCATATGCCCCTGCACTAAATTGATTTCTCTCGCTTCTTTGTTGTAAAGCGCTAAATAAATTTCCCTGAATAAGCCTATTAGAAGTATCTCTACTAGCTGATATCTGAGATCTACCTCTTGGATTAGGCTCAAAAGACTGTGTCGAAATTGCTCCATACAACAATCTCCAAGGCTCTAACAATATATTACTATTTGATAAATTAACATTTGTAAAAACTGAAAATTTGTTTTTTCTGAATGTTGTATTTAACCTTAAATTAGTTCGTTCTAGTGATGAATTAATAAACACCCCTTCTTCATCTAAATAGTCCAAACTCAAATTATAATTTATATTTTCAGTACCACCAGAAAAACGAGCATTTGCATTAAATGCTAAAGCATTATCATTTTGTACTAAATCTTGCCAATCAGTATCAAATTCAGCAGCTCTTGGATTTCTTGCAAATATACCTGATGCAGCAAAATCACCAAGATTAATATTATTTTGCACAAAATTAAAATTAACTAAAATAGACTCGGAAGTATTTAACACTGGAACTTTTGAAGTTATCTTTCTAACCGAGGTATAGGTATTTAATTCAACAGTAGTACCTCCTTTTTTACCTCTTTTTGTAGTTACCAAAATAACCCCCGCACTAGCCCTCACTCCATATATTGCCGTTGACGCTGCATCTTTCAACACTTCTACAGATTGGATTTCATTGGGACTCAAATTCGGATCTCTTTGCAAAGGAACACCATCAACCACCCACAATGGACCCGTTGAATTAAGTAGAGGATTTGATATCCCTGCAGCGGGATTTGACTCAAGGTTCTCATCATCCCTTAAACTATTTGCACCACGTATTTGCACATTAATTTTCGCTCCAGGAGCTCCAGATGATGCCTGTATGTTAACACCAGCTATCTGACCTTGCAAAGCTTCTGCAAAATTACCAACAGCTTGTTTCTCTAACTCTTCACCTTTAATAGAAGATATCGCTCCTGTCAACTCACTTTTCTTTTGCTTCTGATAACCAACAACGATTACCTCCTCTAAGTCATCAACATTTTCCTGCAAATCAACATCTACCTTACTAGACTCTCCAACCGTAATCTCTTCTGTTGTAAAACCTATGTAAGAAAACACTAATACATCTCCTTGATCTACTTCCAAGCTGTACAGTCCGTCAAAATCTGAGACTGTCCCCAAGGCCTTCCCTTTAATAGAAACACTTACCGCAGGTAATGGAACTCCACCCCCTGTTACTGTTCCTGAAATCGTTTTAGTTTGCGCAGATGCAAAACTGAAACTCATCAACAAAATTGATACTAATAGCATCGATTTGAGATGATCAACTAATCGAAAGTTGTTATTCATCATTTAATCTTAATTTAGTTAAGTAAACCACGAAAATAAACATTTAAACGACTTTTTACCAAAAAAATCTTGTTAATATCTTAAAAAACCTTAAACGTTATAGCTTGTAACAACTAACACAATTTAAAATTAAATCAAAAAAAATAAATCAATTAGCCAAAAAAAACACCAAAGCATCACTAAATCAAAAAATTACACCTATTTCAATTTTGAAAGTTTAAATATTTTTAAAGGACTATTATTTATTGCAACTAATATACATTTATCACCCTTAACATTTATTGAGATTATGTTTTTTACATTATCTGGTATAAAGTAGCCTGTTTTTTGACACGTTTGAAACTTGTATTCTCCTTGTTTTGCACCCAACAACACCCCTCCTACAGATGCATCTGATCGTGTTGTTTCTATTTCTACTTCAAAACGATTTCCTCCATACAAAATATCCTTTACACCATCATTATCATAATCTTCAATAAGCACGCCATTTACGGTTGAAAACTGAGCTTGGATGGGTAATTTTTCTATTTTAAACTGTCCTTTATTGTTTCTGAGCACTACACTTTCAAACAACTTACTTTCATATTTAATTTTTGATTTATCTTCGTTTCCAATTATTTCGAACAAATCAGCCTGTGCATATTGACTATAGGTACTGAACTTATTTTTTAAACCTGGTAATTGTTGCGTAGAACACTCTTTACCTCTAATAGGAACCAACTTATTTTTATATTGTTTAGCCAAAAAAACATCTTGTGTACCATTATTATCATAATCAGAAGCAAACACATAAAAAGGCTTTTTAGCTGTAGCTTTATATTTATAGTTCAATCCTAAATTGCCCACTACAAAATCAATATCACCATCATTATCTAAATCCGAAGCTTCTATGGTATTCCACCAACCTTCAGTATTTGTTAAACCTAGTGCATCAGACACATTTAACACCTTATTACTTTCAAACTTAAAAACTGTAATACCCATCCACTCACCAACAACAATAAGTTCTTTTTTATGATCTCCGTCAATATCTTCAAATAGAGCATCGGTTACCATACCTAAATTTTCAAAACTAGGCATAATTGATTTTGTAACATTTTTAAAAGTCCCATTTGTATTTTGGAGAATCATACTTTTTTGCGGACTTGGGTATTTTTTAGGCACATGACGACCAAATACAAAAACATCCAAATCACCATCTTGATCATAATCTTCAAATAAAACTTTACTCCCTGGGAAATCAATTTTTGGTAGCGTTACTTTTTTCGTATATCTTCCTCTTCCATTATTTAAATAAAATCGATCTTGATAAAAATCACTACCATCTTCAAACTCATTCCCTCCACTTACTACATAAAGATCTAAATCATCATCATTATCAACATCCACAAACTCCGCATAAGTATCTTCATGAATCGCATCCTTTTTAAAAAGCTCTATATCTAATTGTTTAAAGCCAGTTTCAGATTGACTATACAATCTACCGGGTGTGGTATGATTTCCTCCAAAATAAAAGTCTTCCCTGCCATCGCCATTTATATCTGCTACAGCAATTGCTGGACCATTTACAGATAATTTATGAGGCAATAATACTTGATCCTTATAATCGTTATATTCATTTTCTGTATGCATTACCAATTTTCCAAACACATCATCTGTAATTTCAGTAAATAATGTATTTCCTTTTTCAACTCTTACTACTTCTTTTTCTGAATTAGCATTAGCATAATCAATCTCTGCCGTAGTATTTACTTCTACTGCATTTAACGTTTGATGCTTTCCATCATTCCAATGTACTTTTAAAGAATCTATTGCTTTCAACTTTCCTAATCCGAAATGGATTACTGGAGAAACTGATGACAAGTAGCCTCGTACTACTTTGACTTCTTTATACTGAATGCTATCACCATGATACAAGGTTAACTTAGCTCCTAATCCTGACTTATTCCTTTTAGCTCCTTTTAATTTAATTTTTAAATAATTATTAGCTTTTAAGCTTTCTGAATTGTTACGGTACACAAAAGCTTTATCATCTACATTATTTATTACCAAATCTAAATCCCCATCATTATCAAAATCTGCATAAGCGGCTCCATTGGAAAAACTAACTTCAGCTAACCCCCAAACACTTGCTTTATTTTCAAATTTTAAATTTGTCTTATTCTCATAAATATGGTTTTGCAATTTTACTGAAGGATAAAGATTCACGAGTTCTTCTATTATCAAATTCGGGTCTTTTGAATGATCAAAAGGCTTATTTTCATATTCAAATCGCTTTAAATTAGCATCGTTATCCCAAACATCTCGTTTGTATCCATTGGTAACCAGCAAATCATTATCCCCATCATTATCAAAATCTGCCCCTAAACATGCCCAACTCCAATCGGTATTTGACACTCCTGCTAATTCAGCCACATCGCTAAAAAAACCATTCCCATTATTCAAATTCAACACATTGTGCATATACTGGTTATAAAACCCATTTTTTAACTGATAATTATAACGATCAACATCCATTGACGCCATGGCTGTTTTAGATCTTTCATAATCATTCGGAAGCATATCTAAAGTATAAATATCCTCAAAACCATCATTGTTAAAATCTACTACATCAACACCCATTGTATAAAAAGACAAATGATTTGTAATCCTTTCAACCGATTGCTCAAAAGCACCATTCCCTTTATTGGCATAGAAATAATCATTTTCATAAAAATCATTTCCTACATATATATCTGTCAAATGATCATTATTTAAATCTGCTGCAACTACCCCAAGCCCGTATCCTAAATTCTCCTTTAAACCCTTGTTATAATCTTGAAGTTGATATGAGCCATTGTTATTTATGTACAACTTATCCCTAAATGGGTTTTTATCCAACTGTTTACCTTTCAGGATAGTTTGTTCTTGTAAAAAAAACTTATTAGGCCTGTTGGTAACATACATATCTAAATCATTATCATTATCTGCATCAAAAAAAGTGGCCATTAATGAAAATCCTGTATCTGCTAAACCATAAAAATCAGCCTGTTCTTTAAAAGTGTTATTTTTCTGATTTATGTACAATATATTTTTTCGTTTTGATTTTTCTTCTTTCCAACCTCCAACAGTAACATAAATATCCAAAAAACCATCGGCATTCACATCGACCATGGTTACTCCGTTATGCCATGCTTTTTTTGGCAAAAGACCTGCAGAAACAGAGATATCCTGAAATTTAAAATCTCCTTTGTTTAAGTAGAGTTTATCTTCTTGTTGATTTCCTACAAAATAAACATCTTCTAGACCGTCATTATTGATATCACCCACAGCTACACCCGCTCCATTATAGGCATAATTAAATACTCCAAAAAAATTATTATAATCCTCTGTAATATCATTTGAGAATTCAATACCAGTTTGTTCGGAACTTAAACTGGAAAAAAGTAATAATTCCTCTGTTTCTTTTTCGGTTGTACAACAAAAAAAAAGAACACTAAGGAATAACAAAAAACAACACCTCATTTGCAAAAAAATTGAATTCAAACCTAATGAAATTAAACAGTAATTCATAAACTTCAAAGTTAAAAATACACTACTACAATTTCAAACATTACCTAAAACAAAATTATAAAGCACTAACTAAAAACTAACAAATATAAGTTCATATTAAAACTAATGTTTATTAAAATACAACTAACTGATAAATTGATTGTTATTTTATCATTTTATAAACTAAAACGATTTTTATTATCATAAATAATGATATTTTAGCTTTTGTTTAAAAAATTACACAAAAACTATGGGGATAATTTCTTTTATTGGGTTTACGGTACTTGTTGCTATAATTGCATGGTGGTCCACTCGAAGTACTGATGAAAATTCATCTGACGGCTATTTTTTAGGTGGCCGAAGTTTAACTGCCGGTGTTATTGCTGGATCATTACTACTCACCAACCTTTCTACCGAACAAATTGTTGGATTAAACGGCGACGCATACTCCAACGGAATATTAGTAATGGCTTGGGAGACTTTAGCAGCAATAGCCATGGTAATTACTGCTGTGTATTTATTACCAAGGTATTTAAAAGGAGGGATCTCAACCATACCGACTTATTTAGAACGAAGATTTGATGTGACTACCAAAGCCTTAACTTCTGGTTTATTTTTAACGGGTTATGCCATTGTGTTACTCCCTATTGTGCTTTATACCGGATCGGTAGGTATTAGTACTATGTTTGATTTTCCATCATTATTAGGCGTTACCGAAATACAAGCCATATGGATCACCGTATGGGGTATTGGAATCATAGGATCTATTTATGCTATTTTTGGTGGTTTAAAAGCCGTTGCAGTTTCGGATACTATTAATGCTATCGGTTTATTAATAGGAGGATTATTAATACCAATTTTTGGATTAATGTCCATTAGTGACGATGGAGGTATATTAAGTGGAATATCAAAATTAATGACCGAACATCCCGAAAAATTCAATGCTATTGGTGGCGATGAATCCGCTATTCCTTTTTCGACTATTTTTACGGGTATGATGTTAGTACAACTCTTTTACTGGGGTACAAACCAACAAATTATACAACGTGCCCTTGGTGCTAAAAACTTAATTGAAGGACAAAAAGGTCTAATTTTAGCTGCTTTTATTAAAATTTTAGGGCCTATAATTGTAGTGCTTCCTGGAATTATTGCTTTTCATAAATATGGCGGAAATTTAAGCAGTTCAAGTTTAGCTTATCCTAAACTTGTTGCCGATGTGCTTCCAACTAGTTACGTAGGCTTTTTTGCTGCGGTTTTATTTGGCGCAATTTTAAGCTCATTTAACTCTGCTCTTAACAGCTGTGTCACTTTATTTGGTATTGATATTTACAAACAATTTATAAATAATGAAGCCACTGAAAGGCAAGTGGTAAAAAAAGGAAAACTTTTTGGAACTGGCTTAGCGATTTTTGCGATGTGTATTGCTCCTTTTTTACATTATGCTGGTAGTATTTTTGGCTACTTACAAACGGTAAATGGTGCTTACAGTATCCCTATTTTAACCGTTATTGTTATTGGTTTTTTAACCAAGAGAGTCCCTGCAATAGCTGCAAAAGTAGGATTAATTTTCTCATTTTGCTTTTATGTAATTTACATTATCCTATCAAAAGGTATGGAAATGGAACTTCCTCACTTTTTACATATTCAAGCCATTACTTTTGTTTTAACGGTTATTATTATGCTGATCATTGGCAAGTTAAAACCAAGGGAGACGGATTATATTCAACAAGATACTAAAGATGTAGATTTAACTACATGGAAATATGTAAAGCCTGTTGGACTGGCTATTTGTATTATTGTAACGAGTACTTATGTGATTTTTAGATAATACCCCGCAAATTATAATTACTCACAAAACCAATAAAGACTGCCTAAAAAAGCAGTCTTTATTGATTTTACATCACTTATTTTACCAATCAAAACCTTTGGTTTCTGATTTTTTTGCCGAACCCGCCGTTACACCAAATTCATCCAAAGCTTTTTTATAGGCTTTTTCAAAACGGAATTGAAGTACTCTTAATTTTTGAGTTCTCAATGTCCAATCATGTTCGTAATACTCGGTATACATTTTTTTGTTGGTGTAGTGTTTTAATAACAATGCTTTTAAGGATTCTTTTTGCTCAAAGCTTAGTTTTTTAAAATTATACACCTTACCAGCTTCCACTAAATGATTATAGGCATCTCTTTTTATCTGGGTTTGCAATTGATCCTTAAACATGGTATTAAACTGATTTAAGGTAATCAAATTTGCTAAATCTTCTTTAAACTGTCGGTGTGCTTCTTCCTTACTAGTCACGTTATCATGAAAGTTAAGCACATAATTCGCATCGCCTTTTGCCCAAATACTGGGATACACAGCAATTTGATCATCGCGTTTGGCAACAATATGGAGTAGTTTTAGTATTTGTTCTTCCGTAAGGGCAGCCTTTTTTGCCATAGCTACCAAATGTTCCATTTTGGGATTCCCTGTTACGGGGATGGTTTTTTGTATTTCAAAGCTTTTTAATAAATCATTAAATCGTTTTAAGCTGGTAGCTTTTGCTGCGGTAGTTTTTGCATAGGCTACTTTTGGATCATACGTATAATACGCCCAAGTCATCATTTCGTTTTTAGTGCTTAGTAAAAAGGTGTCTTTTACTAACTTTTGCTGTTTTTTAGTAAATGTATACGTAGCTATAGCTTCCTCATATTTTGCTGCGGCTTCTCGCTCTATACGATCTTTGAACTGAAAACCAAATAAGCGTTCAAACTCGTGTATGTTTATAAGTTCCGTTAATTTTTTTCTAAAATTCAACAAGGCATCGTCTTTCTCTTGATCTTCACTATTTAAATAAAGAATGGTTTCATTTTGATGTGCTTTTTGCTTCGCGTTAAGCGCCGCGACTTGCTCATTATATTCGGCATATAACCTTTTAATTCCTTCAATTTGTGTGTCATTTAAACCTACTTGCGTAGCTTTAGCAAGTGTTTTCTGCAATTTTTCGGCATCGGTGATTTGCGCATAAGTTGAAATATTTACAGTTATTAAAAAAAATAAAATTATTTTAAATTGTAGCATGTAGTTTATGTTTTTGTAATAAATATTATCATTTTAAGATACTTTATTTCAAAGTTGGTTATAAAGAGTGGATTAAAACTATCAAGGATTAATCCACTCTTTGCTAAGATACATTTAAAAAAAAATCTTAAAAAAACTAAGTATGAACCTTTAGTAATTAAGGGCAACCTCCACCTAAAATATTTATTTTAAGCCTTTTATTTAGTATATCCTTAACCCTTTTATCATCTTGAATATTACCATGCGTAATATTCTTTGAAGTAACATTTTGATTGAAAACCGTTGTAATTGATGGATTTATAGCTGAATTTACACTTCCTCTTGACCCTGGTATAGGTATATTAGCTGGATGTCCAGACATATGCAAAAAAAGATCATAATTAGCATCTACTGGCAATACTGGCAATGGAGTAATTGGTCCAACATTAACTGTAGGACCAGAGGGTGTAGTTTGATAAATATTTAAATTTATTCCTACATTATCTGGGATTCTATTATTTACCGTTTCATTTCCTAATGGTCCATCTGATCCATCAACAGTAATTAATAAATTAACAGGGGTAGGTGTATTTCCATGATTTAATACATCTGCTAGATCAACTGCGGCATCAGCTCCCCAACTAAACCCATAAAGTACAATTTGATCTCCAGAGCTATAATTTTGGTTTATAAAATCTACAGCATTTTCTACGGCAGATCTAGATGTTAGTCCTGGTGCTATAATTTCTCCTCTAAAATCTTTCCCCGTGCTATTTGCAATAGCTTCTAAATCTTGATATCGCTTTCCTGTATCTCTAGCTTCCTTTACCGAAATATCTTTTCCTTTTCCATTTAAATTACCTTTAAAAAATACTGCTAATATTTTGCCACTTGCTTTTGTACCTCCAAATTTTTTAGCAGCACATTTTGTATTCTTTTTTTTATTATTGTTTTTTTTACTGTTACTACTACTACTACTACTACCTCCTCCACCAGAACCAGGATATCCCGCGTAAGAAGTAAAACTTGGAGGGGTAATCGTTTGAATAACAGGCTCAACATATATAACTGGAGGTGGATTATATACTGGAGGTGGAGCGTAGCCAATAGTGACAACTTCTGAAATATACCCTCCACCTCCTTCTCCAAATTGTGCGTGTATTTTATTAACACTTATTAGCATTGTTATTATATAGAATATAAATAATAATTTATTACGTTTCATTTTGTCTTTTTTATTCCTTAATAATTAATTTTGTGTAAGCATTTCCATTAGTAGTAACTTTTACTACATAAAGTCCTTTTTTAAAAGTGCTCCCATCTATTTTATATAAATGTGTTCCTTTTTTTTGTTCTTCATTAGCAATTATTTTGTAAAAACTAGTATCAATAGCATACATTTCTACATGAGTCATGCTATCATTTAAAAGGTCATATTGAATTAACAAATCACTTTTAAAAGGATTTGGATAAAGCCCTATAAAATCATCTCCCTTGGCTACAGCTAAAGCATTGATTAATTTACTATCAATATTATTTTTTTGATTTTGAACTGTTGCACTATTTTTCCTTGACATAATTAATAGCATTGGAGGGCCAGGCTCATGCCAATCCATTACTTTTGTATCAATGTTTGCTATTAAATATTGCGTTTTATTAACTGTTTTTATTTCAATAGCACTAGCAGATAACACACTGTAGTCTAAGTTGAATTTAGATTTATCATCTTGATATAACCTTGGTAATTTTATATTTAAATTATTGAAATAAAAATTTTCATCTAAACAGATACCATAATCACTACTGGATCCATTTTCCATAGTCATTTTGTAGTTTAAGTCCTTTGTTTGTTTATTTTTTGAAAAATCAAAATCAATTGAAAAACTACGATTTACTTTTTCTCCTGACCAGTCTAATTCTATCAATTTACCATTCCATTTTCCTAGTAAATCATCTTGACTTATTTTTGACACTTCCTCATTAGTAATAGGATCTGCAGTAATAATAGAGTTTATTTGACTCAAATTAAATTCCTTTCCTTTTACTTTTTTTTCTAAACCTTTGCTCGTACCAATCTTACTTTTTAATTTTTTTGCATCTTTATTTTTTAAAACAGCATTGTTATCTAAAAATTTCGCTAAAATTTCGCTATTAATGGCGTATGGATTATTTAATAACAATTCCATAGCTAATTCACTGTTTTTAGAAGTACCGTAGCCAAAATAGTTACATATACCTAACCAATGTTGAGCCATCGGATAGTCACTTTTTTTAAACCACTCTATAGCTTTCGTATAGCTTTGATCAATACTTCCTAATCCCTTAAAATATAAATAACCAATACTGTAAGAGCCTTTGCTATTGCCTAATTCATCAGCTTTTTTAAACCATTGAATTGCTTTGTCAAAATTTAATTCACAACCAATACCATCTTTATAAAGTATACCTAATTCACATGCTGCTTTTGAGTGATCCTGTAAAGCTGCTTTTTCTAAGTACAAAAAAGCTTCTTTTTCATTCGCAGTCACGCTAATTCCATTTTTATACAACATGCCCAACATGTATTGGGCTTCGGAATGGTTTTTTGAAGCACAAGATTTTAATAAATCAATAGCTAAATGTTCATTTTTAGTTACAAATTCGGTCCCTGATAATAATTCTTTTGATTTGTGTATTGCTAAATCACAATCAACCAATGGCTCATTTTGAGCATTTACATGTGCTATTTTAAAAAGCAACACACAACTCAATAAATAATTAGATAATCGTTTTTTCATTATTGTTTTAAATACTTAATGTTATTTAGGGTATTATCTTTTAATACCTCTTTTATCTATTACAAATATTACTATAATGATTGAAGTAAAAATCCCTATATATTGGGATTTTAAACACCCTGTTTTCAGTGACATTAACAAAAAAATTAAATAATTTTATTGAGTTAGTCATTTATATTATGTGTTATCTCGTCAATAAAACAAGGATTATGAAAGTAATAGAAGGTCAAAGCATACTAAACTTTATAAAAGAACTATTAAAAAATGATAGCTATTGTATCATTTAAAAGTCTGTTTAATATCTTTGATTTTAAGTACTAATAAATCCGCATTCTACATTAGACAATCTATTAGAGTTATGATCTACTTCAACTACTAACTTAAACTGAGTTTTTTATTTAATCATAGCAATACTATACTGAAATTAAGAAAACACTAGTTTTTATCTCATCCATAACCAAATAACTAATTTCCAATGTAATAATCCGCATTAAATTTATCCTTAACTAGAAAGTGATACTGAGGATTGAAAAAAAGAGTTTTAAATTGTCCTGTTTTACATATTATGATATATTTGATTATCTATAATGATTGAAAGGGAATAATTCAAAAAAAGTAATTTTTCATATAACAAATAGCCCTACTAAAAACCAATATTTTTTACATAAATCAAATGCGATTTTTTAAACCTCTATATAAACTATTCTTATTTTTTTCTATAATTGGTTATGGACAAACACTTGAAAAAGCCTTAACCTTAGCCGCAGGAAATAAAATGGAACTTCAAAAAGTATTGGATCATTATAAAAAAGGGAAGGATTCTCAAAAATACGAAGCAGCTGTTTTTTTAATTAAACATATGCCCATTCATTATTCGCAAGCTTGCCGATGGCATAATACATATGAAGAGGATACTAATTTTGAGGATATTGACTACCCAGATTTTGACACCGCTTTGGAAGCCTTTGGCAAATTGACGGATAGTATTAAAGTACATCCCAGACAAGTGATTACTAAAGATATTTACGTAATGAAAGCTGATTTTTTAATCCAAAATATTGATTTGGCTTTTAAAATGTGGCGCACTAATCCTTGGGCTTCCAGTTATGATTTTGATACTTTTTGCGAATATATTTTACCCTACCGCAGTTTAATCGAGCCTTTACAAGACTGGAGAGCCGATTACAGTGACACCTTTTTTGAAAAAGCCCGATTGGCAAAAAACAAAAAAGACCCTATGGAAGTCCTTGGCCTGCTTATGGACGAAATGAAGATCGATTTTAAATTCATTTTTAAACGCAAAGAGCCTATTATGGCTCTTGGTCCTAAACAATTAACATTGCGTAACCAAGGGACTTGTACAGACTATGCTAATTTGGCTATTTATGCATCGCGCAGTGTGGGCTTACCTGTTACTTTTGATTATACGCCACACCATGCGGCTTCATCCAACAGGCATTTCTGGAATAGTATTATTGATAGTACCGGGAATCATTTAGCTTTTGATGGGTATCATTATGCTACTAATATTGCTCCAACCCGAAAACGTATTGGTAAAGTAATCAGAACCACGTATTCCATACAACCAGATGCTTTGGCCAATTACGCTCCACAAAATGAAATTCCGCCAGGATTTTTACGCACAAAAAATTATATAGATGTTACTGCCGAGTATGTTTCTGTAAGTACCGTAAATTATACGTTTAACACAAACACTGTAGCAACTCATGCTTACCTAAATGTGTTTAACAAGTTCAAATGGAAACCGACACAATGGAGCCGTTTGGATAAAAACGGAAATGCCAGTTTTACCAATATGGGACGTAATATTGTATACCTGCCTACCACTTTTAAGAACAATACTTTTACACTAGAGCGTTTTCCTATTTTAAGTAATGCCGATGGTACCACGACACTACTCACACCTAATTTTAAAGATACTTTTGATTGTACGTTAACTAGAGACAATGAAATTGTAAATAATAACGAAGATTACAATCCTTTTTTTATTGAAGATGAAAAGCATTA
This sequence comes from uncultured Aquimarina sp., assembly GCA_947498765.1. GTDB lineage: Bacteria > Bacteroidota > Bacteroidia > Flavobacteriales > Flavobacteriaceae > Aquimarina. The sequence goes on along the minus strand of CANMLG010000004.1, from coordinate 7,475 downwards.
CCAATTACGCTATTGGGATGGCGAATGGAAAGCGCTGGGTGATTTTGTGCCTAGTCTAAATAATAAGGTGAATTTTAAAAACGTGCCTAAAAATGCCTTGTTTATGATGGTTGCCCAAGAAGAAATTGATGGTTTTGAACGCATTTTTACCATTGATCCCAAAACGCATAGCATTACTTGGTACTAGTTCTAATTGGTATGTTTTCAAAATGCTATTTCGAGTGATTTTTGTAATGAAATGAAAAAAATAGTATCGAGAACTGCATTTTGAAATAAATCCTATGTCCTACGTCAAATGCAGAGTAATCTTACGTCCTACTCCGGGAAGGTTTAGTTTATTTTAAAATAATGTTTAAAAATTTCTTTAGTTTGGTTCATCCACACATGCCATTCGTGATTGGCACCTTCTTCTCTATTTACTTTTAAACGATAGTTTTTAGCTTGTAAAATATTAATCATAGGGACATCTTGGCTTTCGGTATCTTTACCTGTACCGTAGCTCAAATACATATTGAGATCTAAGGTTTCTTTAGTGTTATAATTGGTATAAATATCTGGACACGGATGATAAGCAGGAGATTGCATGATCACATTTTTAAAATAATCAGGAGCCTCCATTCCTGCGAAAGCAGCAAACAACCCACCAAAGGAATACCCCATAATACTACGTCCTGTACGCTCCTTGCTCACTGGGTAGTATTTTTCTATTTCTGGAATCAATTCGGTAGTTACAAAATCCACATACCTTTTATTGCATAAATAATATTCTTGTCTGTGGTCAATACTCGGATCTTGGTAATCGCTCGAATCCATAAACACCAAAGCTACTGGCGCTATTTTTTGATTGTGTATGAGTTTATCTATAGTTTTTATAAATGACTTATCCTTTACATACTGTTGCCCATCGGCCAAATACACTACTGGTAAGCTTTTGGTGATATAGTTAATATTGGGTAGGTAAATGCGATGTTTTAGTGTTCGGTTTAAAAGGTTACTTTCAACTATATAGTTGTCAGATATATTTCCCTCAATATCAAAACTGTGTTGTTGCAGTTGAATTCTATCTAATACGTTTTTACAATACTGTTTGTACTCATCCACTTGTGTGGAAGGCTTTTTTATGGGAAAGACTATAATTTCTTTTGCTAAGGAATCCATTTTTTTAGTATCAAACACCCGTTCGTACAAGTAAAGGAGGTTCATTCTGGGTTCGTATCGAAAGGCTTCATTCCCTGTGTTAAAAGTGAATAATTCTTCGGCTCTTTTATAATTATGGTCATACATAATATGCGCATTAGCCAATGACTTACCTAATTTTGGAGCTTTATTTTCGGTATAGCCTTGCTCCATTAATGCCAAACCTTTTGTTTTATTACCGCTACTCATTACAAAATAACCCTGATTAAATTCAGGATAACCGCGATCGTAATAATTCCCAAATAAATCAGCCAACTCCTCAGTGGTAATTTTCTTTTTTTCAGCAGCTGTTAATGCTCCAAAAGCTTGTAATTCCTTTGTATGAAGCATACTTTTAGTTACCAAAACCAACGAAATAATTGATGTAAGCGCACACATAAAACTAAATATTAAATTAGAATGGTCTTTTGCTAATTTGTTTTTAGAATGAGAATAACACAAATGCACTGCCAAAAGCCCAATAAGTATAAAAATGTTTTTAGTAGAAACCGACATAAAAAAAGCGGCTACATATAAACCTATAAGCAAACTAATACCCAACAAAAAATAAGTTGTTTTTTGACTGTAGTACACTATAAAAATAAGTAACAGTAATAAACTTATGGGCAATACTATACCAAGCTCGTATCCAAAATACAGGTAATCATTAAAGGCATTGTACACATAATTGCCTAAGCGGACTTGTTCCCATGCTTGTTTTTTTGTTGTAAAGTAGTTTGTTTTGGCGGTATTGTATCCTTTTTCAAAGGAAAATAAACCATGCCCTAATAAGGGCTGCTTAACTATTTCGGTACTAGTAATTTTGTTAATTAAAAAACGCCCATCGGCAGAATCTTTTTTAAAATGATACAAATAATACGCACCACCCAATACCAAAGTAGTAAGCAATATAGCATAGCTTATTTTACTAATTTTTGACATTTTTTTTACAAAACCACGCAGCCTTTGGGTACTAAAACTAAGCAAGGTAATTCCAATGAATAGCACCATCCACGAGGTTCTGGAGGTGGACAACCCAATAAGCCCTACTAAAAACAGCCCTGAAACCCCTAAGACTATTTTGTGCCATTTGGCAAGTTGTTTTTGGTGCATTAACAACCAAACAACACCAATAACACCCAAACTTAACAGTAAACCTACATAATTTGGCGAATTCAAGGTCCCAGTTAATTTAAAAAACTCGTTAGTGGATTGGGCTTTACCTGTATATTGCAGAACAGCTAAAATAGCTTGTCCAACACATAACACCAAAAATGGATAAACTAGCCAATACGCTTTATACTTGTTTTTAAGCTCAGTGATCAAATAGTTGGTTTTTATATAAAAAACAATAAAGCCTAGCAATTCCAAAAAACGATCACTTTTATATAAGGTAAACTCTGACCTATTCATAAAAAAACGCACAACTAAGTAGCCTGTTAATACGCCAAAAAAAAGATCGATATAGGTGTATGAATATTTTTTTAAAGAAAACAGTTCACTTATACCCCACAAGCCCACAATAAATAACCACAAGTGATGGCCTTTAAAAAAATAAAATTTTGGAGCCACCGCTGTAAATAATACTAACGAAAAGAAAAACAAATCAACTAGCATGCTTTTTTTGTTATACCCCATGTTAAGCTACTGAATTATATAAATGTTAGGTTTCAAATATAAATGAATCGCGTTAAAATACTATAAAATAGATGCTAACTAAGTGCATTCCTACGCAACCTGTTTAACATATATTTAACTTTTAAAATAATAGTAAGCTGAAAATCAATAATTCTAACTTTTTGGTAAGTAGGTTGCTCGGTAATGCTTTTAAAAGATTTCAGCTGCTATAAAAGCATTTAATCGGTGTTTTGACCGAATTTTTTTTTGACTTTTTTGTAGCTAAAGAAAAATTAAAATAAACAAGTTAGATTTGAACCATAAATATTAACCAACTCATATACAATCTATGAAGAAACAATGGAGTAAACTATCCATACTCATCGGATATGCCTTTTTGTCCTTTAGCGGACAAGCACAAAACGAAATACAAAGCTACAATCAGTTGACCGAAATTGCATCAAAAATGCTCATTGGTACCGATGAGGTAGCTAAAGATCAAGCCGCTGCCGTTCAATTACTCAACATTTCGGCCGATAATAATGACCCACATGCCCAGTACCTTTTGGGGTTTGCCTACAAACGTGGTATGGGCGTAGCTGTAAATGATACTAAAGCTTTTGAGTATACCGAAAAAGCAGCATTACAAGACCATCCCAATGCCGCATGCGAATTAGGGATGCTGTACCAAGAAGGTGTGGGGTGTAAACTTAATTTTGACACCGCCACCTCATGGTTTTTAAAAGCGCAAAACTTAGGTAATGACCGCGGAGGTTATCTAATAGGCTATCAGCATTTTAAAGGATTAGGTAGTATTGAGCAGGATTACAGTAAAGCCATTGAATGGTTTAGCAACAGCGCTTACCCTATGGCCAACCATTGGCTAGCCATTTGCAACTACTTTGGCTATGGTATGCCTGTAAATAAGGAAAAAGCCTTGGAAATTTTACTAGCCAACACTTATGCTGTAAATAGCGAAATTTTAGTGGAACATCTAGATCAGCATCCTAATCTATTGGATGTAGGTATTCAAAAAGAAAATACCTTAAAAGCTACCGAATTTAGTACTACTAAAATTAATGAGATGCTTAGTGTTACCGCCGAGCAAGAAGCTATTGAGGTAAACAAAACCACTTTGCCAGGCGAATGGAAAGGAAAACTAATTGAACTGGATTGGTCGGGAAAAAAAATAAACCGTAGTTTTCCTATAGCACTAGATTTTTCGATAAACAAGGACACGCAAGACCTTAATTTTAAGGCCAATATTAACAATAAAACAAGTGATAGCTACGGTATCTTTTTAGATGATAGTTTTTATTTTACCGATTTTAATATGGAATTGCCAAGGTTGTATCAAGATGACCGAAGAAAATTTCATTTAGATTACAGGGTACTTTCAGCAAATAGCATTGAAATTAAAGAAATCAATAACATCCATTACCTGGTAGCTAATATTGACACCAAAGTATTGGATTGGAGCGAGCCTGGTCCACCAATGTTAGTCGTTTTAAGCAACACCAAAGCCCTTACCGATAACGGAAAGGAAATTGATCAAGCTTTAATTGAAGCCCTAACGCAATTACAAGATGATAGTTTTATCACCCTATATCCCAATCCATTTAAAACTGATTTATTAGTCCAATACGAACTGGCCGAAGACAGCAATACAAGTGTTGAAATTTACACTCTAGATGGCACATTTAAACAAACCATAGTAACCAACAAGTCACAAAAGGAAGGCAAACATTTATACCATGTAGATGGAGCAAATTATCCGCAAAAAGGCTTTTATGTTGTTCGTGTTACAGCAAATAAGGTAACACATACCAAGTTGATTATTAAAGAATAAGGTGTCACTCCATTTAACAAAAAACAATGAAATTAATTTATAAATATATACTGTTTGTATTTGTGCTGTTTTATAGTGCAAATACGTTTGCACAAGCTTGCGAAGAAGAATGTGGAGGAGGTGATTTAGCCCCTGTATTAATAGTTCATTACCCACCGCCGCCACCGCCTGCTCCCCCAGCGCCACCGCCACCGCCACCAAATAATGTTAATCCTGGCAATGGAGGTTCTGGACAAAGGAATAATCCTGGTCAATCAGCTGGAGGAGGTGGAAATAATTCAGGTGGAGGCGGTAATCGAAAAGATAATGGTTCAAAAACTACACCTAAAAAAACGAAAAGAAAAAAAATAATACTCAAAGTAAAACATGCTCCAATAATTAAAAAAGGGAAAAAAGTAAAGAAAAAAATAAAAATTAAACTTAGAAAGGATCAAAAGAAAAAAGGCAAAATCAAAGATGGTAAAAAGACAATTGCTAAGTGGGTACTTGTTGATCCAGTAGATAATGGAGATGGTACAGTTACTTATAACGGTTTAGAAATAGAAGCTAAAACTGATTCTAAAAATATAACAGTAGATGTTTCTTGGCCCGTGTCAGAAGGTAGCTCATCTGATAGTGATGGTCAAAATGAAAAAACTGATAGTAGAGTTGCTGATTTTGTAGAAGTTACCGGGGAGGAAGCTACCGAATCGGGCACATCAAATCAAAACCCTAACTCTAGCGCGTCAAATTCGTCTGATTTTTGTAATGGTGATCCCTGTTGTATAAATGGATGTGATAGCCCATCCCCAACCGAAATTGAAATTGTGGAAGAACCTGAGGAACTAAAATTCTTTTTTATAGATCGTGATGATGATGGATATCACGTAGGTAAAGTTGGATCTAAATTTAGATCAGATCCAGCTTGGAAAGAAACAACTTTAGGCGTAGATTGCGATGATACAAACCCTGAAAGAAATATTAACTGTGAAAAATTAAAATGGTATTTGGATGTTGATGGGGATGGATATCACGGAGATATTTCTTTTGCTGTAAGTAATTTAAGTACAAGTGGTGTATGGAAATCAACAACCAAAGGACAAGACTGTAATGATTATAACAAAAATGATACTACCAATTGTTGCGAAAAAGAAGTAACTTGTCAATCATTTTTTAATGAAACTTTTGATGAAGAAACCTGTAGGTGTACAACCGAAGGTGGTCATAATTGGTATTTAGATAATGATGGGGATGATTATCACTCCCAAACTAAAAGAGCAAAAAATAAACCTGGTGCAAACTGGAAAGAAGGTACATCTCGTGGCCAAGATTGTAACGATAGTCTGTTTGATGAAGAGAATATTTGTATTGAAGATGAAATAGTTGCTCTTTTGAACCCAAATAATGTTTTAATCAAAGGAACTCAACAAGAACAAACTCCTAAAAAGCAAATAAAGCATCAATCAAAAGAAACTGATAAGTATGCAAAAAGAAGTGTCAAGCGTAATATCAATAAAACATTTGCAAAGCAAAGTTTCAATAATTGTACTACAGCCTCTCTTGGTTTTATAGGTAAATGGATTCTAAGAAATGAAATAAACGAAAGTCAGTTATTATTAAAACTAGCTGAGCTTAATGGAGCTTTAAAAATTGCAAAATTTTTAAGAGCAGGTTTAACTCCAGAAGAAAACATACAAGTAATTAAAAGTCTATATAATACTCAGGCATTTACTACCTTTAAAGCAGCTATTGATAATGGTAAAGCAGTAATGACTGATGTGTTTATTAGAGATGTTCAAGAACCTAATCCGGAAAATCCGGAACAATTATTGACATATAGAATAACACATGCTGTAGCTGTAGTAGGTTATACTGAAACAGGGGATATTATATTTTTTGATCCAGCAGAAGGAAATTTTCAAGTTGCACCTGCAGAAAGTTTAAATCAGAGTTATGCAATTGTTTTAAAATCAACTAAATAAAAAAATAAATGAAAACTTTTAAAATATTAAGTATACTAATTATATTAGTTTTTGTTACTATTTCAACGAAAACAAGAGAAGAAAAAAGTACGAAAGAAACAAATAAGGTTTTAACAACTATAACTCCTCAAGCACTTTTAAAAAGTAAGAAGTGGAATATTATGGGTAAATCAGTAGATATCTATTTCCAGTATACCAATAATGAAGAAATATTATATGTTGAAGGAAAAGCAATCGAAAGAGCTAAATATTATATATCTAATACTAATTGTTTTGGCAAATCATATAATAGTAATAAAATAGGGCAAATTAATAGTGGAAGATTTTTGGTTACTGAAGATGCATGCTATTATTTAACAATTTTAGATAATAACACTATTCAAGTTTCGTATTTAAGCAAAGAAAACCCTCAAACTACGACGCTTATTGCTAAGCCATAATCTCTCTAATTGATTCAAAATTTCACCCCCAAAGCTTGTAAAAGCTTTGGGGGTTGTTGTTTTTAGGAGTATACTAATGGTATTTTAACCTTATTTAAAAATATACAAATAAGCGTACAAAACCTTTTGAAACTAATACAAAATAAGGTGTTGTTAAGATACTGGAACTATCATGGCAATTTTCAATAAGTCAAGAAATAAGTAGCAAAAACGATAATTGTTTTAGAAAGTAAATAGAATGGTTTTAGAGGTTGTTCTTCATTTAGCCATTTACAACATTTGGAATACATTCTAAAGAGAGGGACTAATAAATACCATAAAAATAATCGCCCTATTCTATGAAAAAAGAAAATACTTCCTATTGCTAAAAATAGCAAAGCAAGCAATATAGAGGAAAATGAGAATAATGATAAACCTGTTCTTTCTAATTCT
>CANMLG010000003.1 GCA_947498765.1 uncultured Aquimarina sp. | reverse complement strand
TACTTCCTCGTATCAGGGACTCGCACCCTTTGGGACATTCTTTAAATGAACTATATTTACCATTCAAGGCACACACATCATGTAAATTTCATTATAAAACAAAAAGCTTTCGCTTCAATAAGCTCAACTTTTTGTTTTATAACGACGCTTAAGCTAAATTTACACTTATCGTTACCAGCAATCCCTCATAGCTCTCAAAACCCTTTAGTACTAAGCTAACGAAATCGTATTTTGCACTCTAAATAATTTAAGCTCTTTGTAAGGCCGTTTTTTAAAGTGTTGCTGCTTTAAATGTAAGCACGAGCGCAATCCTGGTTGAAATGTTTGCCATTTAGTACATTGGCGGCCTAAATTTTAGGACCCCGTTCAGAATATTTCTTTTTGCCTAAAGCACATTTCCTTAGAGCTTTTTAAAATCGTGAGTTATGGAACAACAAATGACCTTAGAAATCGTAAACAAAAATGCTGCTGGTATTGATATTGGTAGCCGTAGTCATTGGGTAGCAGTCGGTCAAAAAAAAAATCTGACATTAAAGAATTTGGCGTATATAATGAAAATTTATACGCTCTAGCTGATTGGCTTAGTGAACATAAAATTACCTCAGTAGCTATGGAAAGTACAGGTAATTATTGGCAAAAATTACATGCTGTTTTAATTGCCAAAGGTTTTGAAGTTACGCTTTGTAATGGAAAATTTACCAAAAATATAAAAGGAAAAAAGACCGATGTAATTGATTGTCAATGGATACAAAAATTACATGCTTTGGGATTACTTTCTTCAAGCTTCTTACCCGATGAAGACACAGAAATATTAAGAACTTTTACCAGACACCGCTTAAACTTAATTCAACAAGCTGCTGCTTCATCTAAAAAAATGCAAAAATATCTAAGACTTATGAATATAAGATTGGATGTTGTTGTAAAAGATATTGTAGGGCTTACAGGATTGAAAATTATTACTGCTATTTATTTGGGAGAAACAGACCCTAAAAAACTAGCTAGTTTGAGGCATTATAACTGTAGAAAAAGTGAAGAAGAAATAGCTAAAGCTTTACACACTAATGGAAGAAATGATTATCTGTATGCATTAAATGATGAATTAGATACATATAACTATTTACAAGAAAAAATTAGAAAATGTGATGATCAAATAGCCTTAAAATAGATGACATCATTGGTAAAGACCCTGAAAAAAAAGAGCATCATATAGATAAGAAAAAGCATAAAAGAATCAATAAAAACACGCCAAAAAATATTGATATTAATCTCAAATCTTATCAAATGTTCAAAGGGATAGATTTATTAGCCATAGAAGGTATGAGTTATAATACAGCACTCACCATAATGAGTGAAATTGGATATGAAGGTATTCATAAATTTAAAACAGCTAAACATTTTACTTCTTGGTTAAGATTGGCTCCTAATAACAAAGTAAATGGAGGCAAAGTATTATCTAGTAAAATTGGAAAAGGAAGTAGTAGATTAAAAATAGCGCTAAGAAATGCGGCAAATGCCATTGGAAATTTAAAAGACAGCACACCTCTTAGGGATTTTTTTCATAGAATAAATTTTAGAAAAGGAAGAGTATCGGCTATTACAGCAACCGCTAGAAAACTAGCTATAATTATCTGGAATATGATTGTAAAGGCTGAACAGTATCTAAATCCAGAAGGATATTTATACCTAGATCAGAAAAGAAAACTTGGTTTAGTAAAACGTATTCAAAAGCAAATTAATAAATTTGACTTAAAACCAGAAGATCTTGAATTTAAAACTTCCTGATTTTCAATAAATAAAATTGACGTTAGTCAGAATTTAAGATCACCATTATGAAAATAAAATCAATATCTGGTAAAGGAAATTTTAAAATTGAAATAGATGATAAAGAATTTTTAGAATTAAGTTATAAAAATTGGTTTTCAAGTAATGCAAAAACTAAATTTAATGATACCGAAATAGAAATTAAGCCAAAAAATATTTGGAATACTACATTCGATATATTTCACGACGGAAAAGACGTTGGTGATATAACTTTCAACTGGATGTCTAATGCTGTTATAGATATCAATGAAAATAAATATTTATTAAAAGCTATTGGTTTCTTGAATTTCCAATTTGAACTTATAGATGAAAATCAAGATAGAATATTTCTTATTAAACCAAACTTAAACTGGAAGAAAATGAAATATGATTATGATATAAAAGTAATTGCTGAAAATGAAGACTTTAATAAATTAATAGAATTGTTAATTTATGTAGGATTTGGAGCTAACTTACATATGACAGCCACAATGAAACAATAAAAACTACAGCCAGTCGAGTAGGTAAAGGGGAATCTCACCCCTAAACCTCTCACAGAACCGTACGTGATAGTCTCCCATCATACGGCTCTTATTATGCAGCCAATTAATGGCTTTGTCTTTTCTTTAAAAATCATCCTCTTTCTAATAAAAGTTGTAATTAAATCATAAACAGCATAATTAAACCCCTTCACTCCTCACCCA
>CANMLG010000002.1 GCA_947498765.1 uncultured Aquimarina sp. | reverse complement strand
CTAAAATCTAAAATCTAAAATCTAAAATCTAAAATCTAAAATCTAAAATCTAAAATCTAAAATCTAAAATCTAAAATCTAAAATCTAAAATCTAAAATCTAAAATCTAAAATCTAAAATCTATTTCTTAACTCTTTCTACTAGTTCTAATTGGTCTAAGCTAACATTTGTTGTAAATAAGCCATAATTGACAATGGCTTTCCCTTTTTCAATAGAATCAATAGTTCCTACAGCTTTTCCATCAAGCATTCTTACTCTATCATTGAGTTGAGGGAGTAGCTTTGGTTTTTCAGGTTTAGCTTTTTCTTTTTCCTTCTCTTTTTGTTTTTCAACTCTAATTTTGGCTACTTTTTGTTTGGCTTCGTTTTCTACTTGTTTCTTCTTTACCTCTTCAGCCTTACGTTGTTTTAATGACTGTTTTTTTATTTTTGAGTTTTCAACCTCAATAATTTTCATAAACTCATCAATTAAAGGACGCTTCTTTTTATTTCTGTAATAAGCATTACTCAAGTCTTTTACTTTATTACCTAAGTAAATTAAACGCTGATTACTATCATAAAGCTCTTGAAAACCTTCTAATTTCTTTTGCACACGTTCATTAATCTTTTCCAAACGCTCTCTTTCATCTTCTGCTTTATTAGCATGTTTGGTTAAATTAGTACGTGTTTTTTCCAATTTTGAACGCTCTTTTTGCAAGTCTGCAATACTTTTATCAAACCTAATTTTACCACGTTCAACTTTCTTTTTAGCCTTATTAATTAAGCTATACGGAATACCATTTTTTTGAGCTACCTCAAAGGTGAATGAGCTACCAGCTTCACCTAAATTTAACTTAAACAAAGGCTTCAAGCTATGAGCATCAAACATCATATTGGCGTTGGTTATAGCTGGTAATTCATTAGCTAACATTTTTAAGTTGGCATAGTGAGTAGTAATAATACCAAAGGCTTCTCTTTCATAAAAAACTTCCAAAAAAGCTTCAGCCAAAGCACCTCCTAATTCGGGGTCAGATCCGGTACCAAATTCATCAATTAAAAACAAGGTCTTGTTAGTACATTTACGCAAGAAGTAATTCATGTTTTTTAATCGATAACTATACGTACTCAAATGATTTTCTATAGATTGATTATCACCAATATCTGTTAAAATGGTATCAAATAAACATACACGACTGTATTCATGTACAGGGATTAGCATACCACTTTGTAGCATAATTTGTAATAAGCCAATAGTTTTTAGGGTAATACTTTTACCACCAGCATTAGGTCCCGAAATAACGATTATTCTACTATTCTGAGCTAAGCCAATTGTTTGAGGATACGTTTTTTCGTTTTTAGAAGCATTATTTAAATACAAAATTGGGTGATACGCATCACGTAAATATAAATCCCGTTCAGTATTAATTTTAGGAAGAATAGCATTCATTGATTCGGCATATTTTGTTTTTGCCGAGATAATATCAATAGCGCTTAAGTAGGTTTGAAAAGAATCGATAATCTCGTTGTAAGGACGAATATGATTTGTTAATTCTTTTAAAATTCGAATAACCTCCTCACGTTCTTCATAAAGTAAATTGCTTAATTCATTATTGAATGTTCTAGTAGCTTCGGGCTCAATATATACAATGCTTCCTGTTTTTGAGCTCCCCATAATAGCGCCTTTCACTTTACGACGATGCATTGCTTTTACAGCCAAAACCCTACGGTTATCAACTACAGTTTCTCTAATTTCATCTAAATAGCCTTGCGCATTGTAACGCGATAAATCACGGCCAAAACTACCATTTAATTGCGATTGAATATTAGTAATTCCTTTTCTAATGCGAGTTAATTCATGCGAAGCTGTATTTTTAACTTCGCCATAACGATCAATTACCGCTTCAATATTTTGAATTAAATCAAGGGTAAATGTAATTTCATTAGCAAAAATGGCTAATTGAGGGTAGAGTTCCTGTTTTTTTCTAAAAAAATGAAGCAAATCATTAACAGTAATATTTAATGAAACAATTTTCTTTAAACCTAAAGCTTCAATAAATGTATTTTCAATCCCCAGTAATTTAAGTTCATTATCTACTAAATCATACCCATGATTCGGAATACGTGCATCTTGTAAGTACGAAGATTTATATTCATTTACTTTAGCTAATTCATAAAGCAAAACCTCTTCGGTAGTAAATGGTGTGATATTTAAGGCTTCTACTTTGCCTTTTTCAGTAGTGCAAAGATCCGAAATATGAGATAAAACGGTTTCAAATTCAAGATCTTGTAGTGTTTTTTTAGAAATTTTAATCATAAAAAAGAGGCTTTTTATAACAGCGTTTTATAGTTCATCATTGATATAAGGATGAAGTTTTAACAACATAATAAAAGCTTAAAATTATTTTTGAGTTAAGGCCTGTCCTTTAAATTCAATACCGCTCCACGAAAATTTTATAAAATTACGAATATTTGCATGGTCATTACCCACGGGATTTTCTAGTACATCTTTTCGGTAATAATCTCCAAAACACGCTAATGTAGCTTCTTTTGAAAGTTTGTTTTTTTGAGCAAAAGCAAACAATTTACAGGAGCCAGAATTTTGCCCAGCTTCATTAAAGGTTTCTCCGTTTTTAAAAGCAGTTTCTGTAAAGTTATAATTAGTTTCAATTACTTCCATTGTTTCGGCAAAAGTAATGTTATTAGGTGTTTGATTTAGTTTGTTTAAAAAATCAGTCAATTTCATAGTACTTTATGTAATTATATTTAGCAACAAATTTACGGTTTTAGTTTATTTAAATAGGAGAGTTCTTTTTTTCAATTTTGATAAAAAAGAATATGTTTTACTTAAAAGCTTTGTAAATTAAAAGCCCATGATTTAAATAAATAAATCATGGACTTAAAAAACACTTACTAATCTAAAAAGTTATTTATTCGGTAACTTCTTGTGTTTTCTTTTTGAATGAATTTTGATAAACAATTCCAAAAGAGAAAGAAGATTCATCACTAAAATTACGACCATCTAAAGTCGTTCTATAACTAGCAGATATACCAAAATTATCTTGGTAAATTGGTACATAAGCAGAAAAGCTTAGTGAACTATATTCTACTTCAGTTTCTGGTAAAATGGCAGCTCTTCCTTTTGCTGCAAATTCAGGTGTTCCAATATCTAAACCACCTATTGAATCTTGAAAATCAATTTCAGAATGAACGTAAAAATATTTGTGAAAATATCCAAGTTTAAAACCATAAGATAATGCAGCAGGTATATCAAATTCTTGAGATTGCCTAACACTTGACCCACCTTGTATTTCAATAAATAAATTCATAGGTAATTCATACTGAGCTATAAAATCAAAATTATATGTTGTTGCTTCGTTACCAATCGATAATACACCTTCACCCTCATAATCACTTACAGGGAAGCCTACACCTGTAGCAAACCCTAAATTGAAACGGCCAAAGCCATCACCACTTTTTTCGAAAATTTTAAATTTTGCAAAAATGTTTAAATCTTGTACACCAGATATTTCATTATCATCTAATACAGGATCATTAACTCCAGAACCACTGGTATTTTTTATGTAGGGAATATTTACATCAACTGATATTTTATCTGTAATACCATATTCGGCATATATATTAAAAATATCCGATGAAATTTCACCCAGCCCTTCTGGATTACCAGGTTGCTTAATATCTCCAGCCCAAAAGCTATCGGATTGTTTGGATGTATAACTGGCAGCTACGGTTAGTTTTCCTTGATCAGGATAAAATCCACTAGTTAAAATTTGTGCACTAGCTTGTAATGAAAATAAACTCGCTACGGCTAAAGTTGAAATTTTACCAATAGTTTTTTGTTTGTGTGTTAGAGTCATAATTTTTTGTGAGATTAATTTATTTATGTTTTGAGATATTAGACTCTTTAAACGCTGATCATTACAGGTTTTTTACTCACATGATACTATTTATTATTTTGACATAAATAAGAAATGTTTATAATTTAATTGATAAAATTTATGCCTATTTATTATAAACTTATTTTTATTTGAATATCAATATTGTGTATCATTTATTTGTATGTTTTTTAACAAAAGCCAACACAATTTTATTTAACTAACTTAATATAAGTTAGTTATGTGTTAATTGTTAAAAATATATTAAAAAATAAAATTAGCACAATATTCCAGAAAGTACCATTTTGAACCTTTTTTTAAAAAAAAGATCGCTATTTGCGATCTTTTTAAAAAGGATATTAATCCTAAGAATAGTTCGTTTTAAGAAGTAAAGCTACCCAAGCATCAGTAGATGTAAAAATTTCAAACATTAGTTTATTTTTTTTGCGGTTCCTTGTTGTTTTTTTGAAGAGCCTACTATTCCGTATTCAAATGTATAAGTATCTTTATTAGTAGTTAATATTTTTAAATGTAAGGCTTTCCGTTCTCTTCTGTTTTTAGGATTCAAATTTTTTAAAACACACTCACAGTTATTGATCCAGCGTATACTTGAGGTATCCGATTTATTTTGAAAATGATCAATTTCTATAGAATCATTCCTTACAAATCGAGTTGTGGCTAGCTCTCCATTTAATAGTGTTTTAAACTCAAAAGTTCCCGTTTTAAATTTTTTACAATTCCGTTCTGGGGATTTAGCACAGTTACTTAATAACAAAAAAAATATCGCTCCAAAAAGTCCTTTAACTATGGACATAAAATGTAAAAATTAAAATGATCAATAAACTATAAAAATAATTTAAATTTATAAGGAGTGCAACGTAAGCATTGATTTCTTGTTGAAAATTACAAACTATTCTAATTGTATTTATTTAAGTTATAGTTATTCAATGAGGTAATATTTTATAGACTATACCCAAATGAATTTAGGGGCCATTATTGGTTGTTTACAATTTCTTCATTTTTTTAACGAGTCATTTTTAGTTTTTATACTCTTCAAATTTTCCATTTTTATAAAATATGATGACACGTTCAATTTCTGTAGCTGTGCTTATAATGTTAGACTCATTTATTTGTTGGTTATCAGGTTTTGGAATTACGGGCGTATTTGAGAATAAATCTTTTGAATTATTTTTTAAGGGCTTATTTTCTGTATTGCTTATTTCGGGTTTTATTTTTTCTTTAGAAAATAGGTGAGATGTGGTTTCCTTTACTTTTGGAAAATTTCCTTTTCCATACATCAACCACTCAAAAGTAACTTCCGAAAAATTTTCTAGAATATGTAAAACAAATTCGAGGCTAGGTTTGTTTCTTCCAGAAATTATATGTGAAATAGAGGAGCGGCCAACCCCCATTTTTTCCGCAAAAGCAGATGCAGATAACCTGTAATAAGTTAATATTTGTTGTAGACGAATTGTAAACTCTTGATTGTTTATCATTGTAAACAAAGACTGATTTAGTTATGTATTACAAATGTAAACATTTATTTATCTTTTTCCAAAACAAGTAAATAAAACGCCTAATAGTTAAAGTAACGCTTAAACAAAGGTGTTTAATTGATTGATAATTAGATTATTAAAGTTATTTGGTGTACTAGGTATTAGGCTTATGAGTGTTTTTTTGATAGAGTGTTTACTTATGTAACTAAAGAACCTTAATTCTCTGAAAAAATTTAAAAAGTAGATTCTTTACATGTATACATATGTAACAATTCAATTGTTTACATTTGTAACGTGTAATTGTTGTGATATAAATTCGTCTTTGTATTTTTGCACAAGCAACGAATAAAATTTACATGACAACAGCTGAAATAATTGAAAGTTTTTCTAAGTATAAAGAAGGATCATTAAAAGGACGATATATTACACAAAATAATATTCAGCCTTTATTGACCAAATGGAAAGATAAGTTTACTATTGATCAAATAGGTGTTTCTGAAAATAAACTACCTATACATTTAATAAAAATAGGTTCAGGAGCTAAACCTTTGTTGTTTTGGTCTCAAATGCACGGAAATGAAAGTACCACAACTAAAGCTTTGTTTGATTTATTTCATTTTTTAAATGATACGACCAATGAATTAGCGCTACAAATACTAAAAGAATGTACACTTTATATAATACCAATGCTAAACCCAGATGGAGCTTTGGCATATACAAGAGTAAATTACAATAAAGTAGATTTAAACAGAGATGCTCAAAATTTAAGTCAGGTAGAAAGTAAGGTTTTTAAAACAGTAGTAGAAAAAGTAAAGCCTTTGGTCTCCTTTAATTTACATGGACAACGTACTATTTTTAGTGCGGGAGAAGTTCCTAATAGTGCTATTGTTTCTTTTTTATCACCTGCTAGTAATAAAGAACGCAGTCTAACCGATAGTAGAAAAAAAGGGATGCGTATTATAGCTGAAATGAATAAAGCCTTACAAACGATTATTCCGGGTTGTGTAGGTAGGTATGATGATGGATTTAATATTAATTGTACAGGTGATACCATGGAATATAATGGGTATACAACAATTTTATTTGAAGCTGGACATTATCCAAATGATTACAATAGAGAGGAAACACGTAAATGGATGTTTTTGTCATTAATTACTGCCTTAAAATTTATTTCATATAATGGTGTTACTATAAATAATTGCGAAGCTTATTTTGATATTCCAGAAAATGGAAAGCTTTTTAAAGATATTATTGTAAGAAATTACTCATTAAATAGTGAGAAAGTAGATATTTCTATACAATATAATGAAACCTTAAAAGGAGGTAAATTAAATTTTATACCAATAATTGCGCAAATTGAATCGCAAATAACTGAAAATGGGCATATTGAATATGATTGTAATGTGGTAAATGTTACTATTTATAACGTTTTAGAAAAACTGGAAATAGGGGGTGAAGTGGAATACTTAAGTATTAACAATGAAAAATTCTCAATATTTCCGATAAAAAAGTAAATAAAATCCTTTTGTTACAGGATAAAACTGCTATTTTTGCATTTAAATCAAACAAATTAAAAAATACTTATGGCTAAGTTTAAGTTAGATGAAGTAGATCATCAGATTTTAGATATGCTTATCGAGAATACCCGTACACCATTTACTGATATTGCTAAAAAATTACTTATTTCGGCAGGTACTGTACACGTGCGTGTTAAAAAGATGGAAGAAGCTGGAATTATCCAAGGATCTTCACTTACTTTAAATTATACCAAATTAGGATACTCATTTATTGCATATGTAGGTATTTTTCTTCAAAATACATCGCAAACTAAATTTGTATTGCAACGCATTAATGATATACCTTATGTTACAGTGGCACATGTAACTACTGGTAAGTTTAATATTTTCTGTAAAATTAGAGCTAAAGATACTAACCATGCCAAAGAAATTATCTTTATGTTAGATGATATCGAAGGTGTATATAGAACAGAAACAATGATTTCATTAGAAGAAAGTATCAATGATAAGAAACGATTGATGCATTCTATTTTTAATGAAATGAATTAAATAATTATTTTTAAATAATAACAGAAGTAGTAAATGGCGAGAGAACCAAAAATAGAGCGTTTTAATCAAGACGTGCTATCTAAATACCAGATATATAATAGTATTTTTATGACCTTACCTTTTGATAAGGTTACAAATACAGGGGTTTTATTACCACTTTTTAAAGAAGTATGTGATAAAGGTTTCGCTGAAAAACAAACACCAACTCAAATTGTAGAAAACTTTTTTGAGTTATACCAGCATAATCCGACAGATGATGAAAGGAACACTTTATTATTCCGTTTTATTCAATACATTGAAAGACAAGTAGTACTTTTTGATGCTATTGAAGATGCTGCATTTACCAAAGTTAATAATATGGTTGGTAGAGGTACATTAAGGAGTTTAAAAGAAGAAGCAGCTGAAAAAGGTTTAATGGGTACAATGAAAGAGTTTTTAAAAACTTTTAAAGTACGCCCTACACTTACAGCACACCCAACTCAGTTTTATCCTGGTACTGTTTTAGGAATTATTCGTGATTTGGATAAGGCAATTCGCGTAGATGATTTACTAACTATTAAACGTTTATTGGCTCAATTAGGTAAAACAGCTTTCTTTAAAAAAGAAAAACCAACACCTTATGATGAAGCGATTAGTTTAATTTGGTATTTAGAAAATGTATTTTATCATTCAGTAAGTTCAATTTATAATTACATTCAACAAAATGTTTTTGATGGTGAAACTTTGGATAATGATATCATTAACTTAGGTTTTTGGCCTGGAGGTGATAGGGATGGAAATCCATTTGTAACTACTGAAATTACACTTAAAGTTGCTGAAAAATTAAAAACATCAATCCTTTCTAATTACTACAAAGATATTCGTAAGTTAAAACGAAAAATTACTTTTGGTGAATTACCAGAAAAGATTAATGATTTAGAGCACCAGCTGTATCAAAATATTTATTATCCGTCAAAAGATTCTGTATTCACATTAGCCTCTTTTGAAGCTGAATTAGCGGCTATAAGAGTTGCTTTAATAGATGAACACAATAGTTTATATTTAAAAGATCTTGATGGTTTAATAAATAAAGTAAACTTATTTGGCTTTCATTTTGGAACTTTAGACATCCGCCAGGATTCAAGAGTGCATCATAATGTAATTACTGAAATTATAAAAGAAGTTACCGCTGCTGGTTTAGGAATTTTCCCTGATAATTATGAGGAACTTTCTGAGGATGAGCAAATGAAAGTGCTTTCAAAAGTAAGTGCATCAGTTAAACCTGAAGATTTAAAAGATGACATGGCTAGAGCTACTATTGGTTCTATATATGCTATGAAAAAAATTCAGGCCGAAAATGGAGAAAGAGGGGCTAACAGATATATTATTAGTAATAATGGAAGTGCTAAAAATGTATTGGAAACTTTTTCAATGGTAAATATGTGTGGATGGGAAAATCCTACATTAGATATCATTCCATTGTTTGAAACCGTTCCTGATTTAGAAGTTGCCGATAAAGTAATGGAACAGTTATACACTAATCCACAATACTTGGCACACTTAAAACGCCGTGGAATGAAACAAACAATTATGTTAGGTTTCTCTGATGGTACTAAAGATGGTGGGTACTTAATGGCTAACTGGGGAATTTTTAAAGCTAAAGAAGCTTTAACCGAAATGTCCAGAAATCACGGTGTTAAAGTTGTCTTTTTTGATGGAAGAGGAGGACCACCAGCACGTGGAGGAGGAAAAACAAATCAGTTTTATGCTTCATTAGGACCAACAATAGAGGATGAAGAAATTCAAATGACTGTTCAAGGTCAGACAATTAGTTCTAATTTTGGAACTACAGATTCTTGTCAATATAATTTAGAACAATTATTAGGAGCAGGTATTTCTAATGAATTGTTTACCAATCCTACAAAAATTATAAAGGAAGAGAATCGTTCAACGATGCAAGAGCTAGCTGATATAAGCTATAAAACATACTCAGATTTTAAAGCTCATGAAAAGTTTTTGCCTTATTTAGAACGAATGAGCACGCTTAAATTTTACGCAAAAGCTAATATTGGTAGTAGGCCATCAAAAAGAGGTTCGAGTAGCGAATTGAAATTTAGTGATTTAAGGGCAATACCATTTGTGGGAAGTTGGAGTCAACTAAAACAAAATGTACCTGGCTTTTTTGGAGTAGGAACTGCTATTAAAGCTTTTGAGGATAGAGGTGAATTTGATAAGGTACTTACGTTATACAAGGATTCTATTTTCTTTAGAACATTGTTGGATAATAGTATGATGAGTTTAACTAAATCTTTCTTTGAACTTACTGCATATATGCAAAAAGATCCTGAATTTGGAGCATTCTGGGATATTATTCATAATGAGTATTTACTTACTAAGCGCTTATTGTTAAAAGTATCTGGTTTTGATGAGCTAATGCAAAATGAGCAAGTAGGTAGAGCGTCAATCCAAATAAGAGAATCTATAGTATTGCCTTTATTGACTATACAGCAATATGCCTTGAAAAAAATTCAAGATATGCAACGTACAGGTGAAATTGATAAAGAAACTTTTGAAATATATGAAAAAATGGTAACCAGATCATTATTTGGAAACATTAATGCAAGTAGAAATTCTGCATAATATATTTTTGATTTTATAAAATTGAAAGCCTATCATTTACATTAAATGATAGGCTTTTTTTATTAATTTTTTATAAAAAAAAGACTGCCTTTTCAGACAGTCTTCTATTTAATAGGATTAAACATATAATAATGATCAGTTTTTATTCTAATCAATAAGTTGTTTTCTTATTTTTTACGTGCTAATACTTTTTCAGCAGCCTTTTCAATAGCAGGAGCATCAAGCTCATATTTAGCCATTAATTCAGTAGCAGTACCACTTTCACCAAATGTATCTTTAGTGGCAACATATTCTTGTGGAGTAGGGTTATTTAATGATAAAACACGAGCAACACTTTCACCTAAACCTCCTAGGTAATTATGCTCTTCACAAGTTACAATACAACCCGTTTTAGCAACTGATTTTAGAATAGCTTCTTCGTCTAAAGGTTTTATTGTATGAATATTGATTACTTCAGCACTAATCCCTTTAGTTTCTAATTTTTCAGCAGCAATTAAGGCTTCCCAAACACAGTGACCTGTAGCTACAATAGTAACATCAGTACCTTCGCTTAACATTACAGCTTTTCCAATAACAAACTCACCATTTTCAGGAGTAAAGTTAGCTACTTTTGGACGTCCAAAACGTAAGTAGACTGGCCCCTTATATTCAGCAATAGCAAGTGTAGCTGCTTTTGTTTGGTTATAGTCACATGGATTAATAACTACCATACCAGGTAACATTTTCATTAATCCTATATCTTCTAATATTTGGTGTGTTGCACCATCTTCACCTAAAGTTAAGCCAGCGTGTGATGCACATATTTTTACATTTTTTTCAGAATAAGCAACTGATTGACGAATTTGATCATAAACGCGCCCAGTAGCAAAGTTGGCAAATGTTCCAGCAAAAGGAATTTTTCCACCAACTGTTAAACCTGCAGCCATACCAATCATATTAGCTTCGGCTATACCTGTTTGAAAAAAGCGTTCTGGTGAATGCTCTATAAAGCCTTCCATTTTTAAAGATCCGATAAGGTCAGCACAAAGTGCTACCACATTTTCGTTTGTCTTTGCTAATTCAGTCAATCCTGCTCCAAAACCTGAGCGAGTATCTTTTTTACCTGTATCTATATATTTTTTCATATTGTCTTTGTTTGAATAAACTAATAGTTGATTATTTAGTAATCTCCTAAAGTTTCTGGATTTTGAGAAAGTGCAGTAGCTAATTGTTCATCACTAGGTGCTTTTCCATGCCAAGCATGTGTATGCATCATAAAATCAACACCATTACCCATCATAGTGTGTAATAAAATACAAACAGGTTTTCCTTTACCTGTTTTTGATTTAGCATCATTTAAGCCAGCTATAATAGCTTCTAGATTATTACCTTCTTTTACCTCTAATACATTCCAACCAAAAGCTTCGAATTTAGCTTTCAAATTTCCTAATGAACAAACTTCTTCAGTTGATCCGTCAATTTGCTGTCCATTGTAATCAACAGTAGCTATCAAATTATCTACTTTATTTGCAGCAGCATACATGGCAGCTTCCCAAATTTGACCTTCTTGCAATTCACCATCACCATGTAATGTATATACAAGATTATTATCATTGTTTAATTTTTTTGCTTGTGCAGTTCCTAAAGCAACTGAAAGCCCTTGTCCTAATGAACCAGATGCTATACGCACACCAGGTAAACCATCGTGAGTGGAAGGATGTCCTTGTAAACGAGTTCCAAGTTTACGGAAAGTACTTAATTCTTCAATAGGAAAATATCCACTACGTGCCAAAACACTATATATAACTGGTGAAATATGACCATTTGAAAGGTAAAACACATCTTCACCAATACCATCCATATCAAAACCATCTTTTCGGTTCATAATTTCTTGATAAAGGGCTACTAAAAACTCAGTACAACCCAATGAACCTCCTGGGTGACCTGAGTTAACCGCATGTACCTGACGTAAGATATCTCTACGTACTTGAGTAGCAAAATCTTCTAATTGTTTGATATTTGACATTATATATTTTCATTTTTATTTCGCCACCAAAAATAGGGGTTTTGATTGCTGGATCAAAATGCATTAAAGCTTTTATACATTATGTAACAATTATGCAATTTCGTTATTTATTCAAGTGTTACTTAGCTAAAATTGGCAATCTACTTAAGTATTTAATAGCTTTTTTAAAGATTTTGTATATTTTAATGGTTGTTGTTTCTTAATAAAATTTAAAATCAGTTTATAAATTCACTGATCTTATCAATTTTTAAATCTTAATATTAGGAATTATTCAATGTGAGTATTTTTTATTTGATACATTAAAGTCAATTATTTTCTTATAATTTGAACGGTAGAATTACTACCAATTTTTATAATAGCTGAAGGTTTTTTATGCTTACTATTAGATGGTAAAGTACAAACGTAATCTACTAATTTAATTAATTCAGGGTCAATTTCTTTAAAAGTTTTAGGAGCAGGTTCTCCACTAAAATTGGCAGAAGTAGATACTAAAGGTTTTTTAAATTTACGTATTAGTTTCCCTACAAAAGGGTCTCTTACAACACGAATTCCTAAAGAGTTATCTGGTGCAATAATGTTTTCAGAAACTCTAATAGGATTGTCATAAATGATTGTTGTTGGCTTTTTAGCATATTTTAAAATATCGTAAGCTACCTCCGGAACTTCTTCAACATATTGTTGCAACATTTTAAAATCACTAACCAAACAAATTAATGATTTATCTGACCCTCTTTTTTTTAATGCATTCAATTTTTCAATAGCCTCACTATTTACAGCATCGCAACCTAACCCCCAGACAGTATCTGTTGGGTATAATATAATTCCTCCTCTTTTTAAGTGGGTAATTATGTTTTCGGTTTCTTGTTTTAAATCGATCATATTTTTGCGTAATTCATTAATTAAGCAAAAATACTTAAAAGCTAAATTTTATTAGTCTCTTTATGGATACATAATTTTAATATAAATAACAATAAGTAGAGTAGGCTAAGCTGTTATTCTTTAGCCGTGTAACTTTGGGTAGCTAATTTATCATCAAATAATACATTTATATAATAAAACCCCTTTGGAAGCTCAGATACATTCAACTTGGTTATTTTTTGATCAACTAAAAATTCTTGAAATATATTTAATTTATGCGTAAGGAGTTGTATTTTATTAATGGACATATCACTAGCAATTTCTAATATTTTATTTTCATCGTTAGTTTTATACATTGTAAATGATTTGTAATCGATATTTATTTTATTCTTTTTTGTTAAGGATTCCTTATTTAAACTTTTTTCAGCTACAATCTTTTCTGTTTTTAAAGAATTGGAGATTATCTTTTGATTCGTTTTTATTGAAGAATCTGTAAAAAACTCTTTTTCTATAGTATTTTTAGTAACTTGAGGGATGCTATCATTATTCGAAAAATTTTCTTTGGTACTATTTTTTGAATTTTTAATAGTTTTTAATAGTTCTTCTTTTTTGCTAGCAGCTTCTTCTTTAATATTAGTAGCCAATGCTTCTTTAGCTTTTTCTAAAGCTTTTTGTTTTTGCAAACTAACAAACTCTTCAGTCATTACAGGTTTGTATATTCTAAGCCAATCAACCAGAAAAGTATTCTTTTTAATATCCTTTAAATCTTTTTTGGTAGGAGTCAATCCGTTACTGGCTCTCCATGTTTGGTCTTCAGCATTTATTATGATATCCATTTCTTTATAAATACCCTTTCCTTCAGAATAATTATTTGGATCAATTATATCTATGCCCTTAACAACTCGAACCATTTCGCCATCAATATAATATTCTAAAGTATAGGGATCTTTCCAATATACACCAACACGGACCCATTGTTCATGCCAAGTTGTTCCATTTGAAAAATACCAGCTTTCATCATCAGTAGGTTGGTAATCTTCAAACGGACTACGTTTAAACATATGATGGCTTAAGTGAATTCGTTTTGAGTACCATTCATTATTTTGATCATCTGAACCATAAGCTTCAATAATATCAATTTCTTGAGTATCATCGGAACTTAACATCCAAACTGCGCAAGAAAGCGATGAATTACTAATTTTTACTTTAGTTTCTATAAAAACAGGATATTTAACCTTTACTTTTGAAGTTATACATCCAGTATTAATTTTTTTACTCCCTTTTTTTTGACCAGCTTTAATTTTAAGGTATCCATCAGATATTTCTGAAAAATTTTCATCCCATTCTGTTAAACCAGGCCCTTTCCATGGATTATGAAATGTATCAACCCATTTATTTTTAAAAGTTAGGTTTTTATAGTTTCCTGGAGTTTCATAATTAAAATCATCCGATTGAGAGTGCAACTCCCATTTATAACCTTCATCTAGTTTGGCAGGGATATCAATATTGTTCCAATCTTGTGAAAATGAGATATTATTAATAAGAAAAAGAGAAATTAACGTAATTTTATTAATCATGCTATTTTTTTTAATATTGTTGTATAAATAAACAATAACCTTTTCTTTTATAGGTTAATAGGTATACTTATAAAGTGAAAAAAACGTTAAAAAGCTCTTTTTAAAGGTTTATTGGAGTTTAGTGTGGCTTTTTTAATGGGTGATAAGAGTGATAATTATATATAAACAAAATTTAATTGCTGTTAATTCTAAATTGTTATTAATCTAATTATTTTAATTTCAGACACTAAACAAAATCTATTTTTTGAAATTCAAATTGATTTCGCAAGTTAAAAACTAAATGCTCGTATTATATTTTATAGAAAAAAACTACAAGATGTTTTTTTAAAATTATCTTGTAGTAAATTATTATTTGTTAATTAAGTTTAATAATTAATTCCTATTTCATGAAGTACTTTATCTAGATAAGTTGCTAATTCGATACTTTTATTATGAGTCATTATTGGACTTTCTATTTTATTTTGAATATAGAGCTCTTGAATGTGAATTGCTTCAAATTGATATCCAGAACCTTGAGTGTTTTTAGTTAGAATAGTTTCTTTGTTGGTATTAGTGTCTATTATTTTTAAATCAGAAGGCCCATAAAAATTTGGTCCTAAAGTGACAACACCTTTTTCAAATTGTATATGAATTTCAGTAGGTGTATTTTCTAAAAGTGTTGATGTTAATTGAGCCTTAAGTTTATTAGGGTAGTTAAAATCAAGTTTACAGCTTTCATCAACTCCTGTTTTACCAATTATAGTATTTGTAGTAATACTTGTAGGCTTTCCTAGTAAAGTCAAACAAGTAAAAATAGGGTAGATACCAATATCTAATATACTGCCACCACCTAATTTTTTATCAAATAAACGACTAGTAGGTATAAAATCAGCTTTAAATCCAAAATCAGCTTTAAATGAGGTTACTTTGCCTAATTTTTTAGATAAAACCAATTCTTTTAATTTATTAAAATTAGGAAGGAAAGCAGTCCACATGGCCTCCATTAAAAATACTTTATTTTTTTTAGCTAAATCACACAATTCTTTCACTTGATCAGCATTCATGCCCATTGGTTTTTCGCATAAAACAGCTTTGCCATTTTCAATGCATAATTTTGAATTTTCAAAGTGAAATACGTGAGGTGTTGCTATGTAAATAATATCAATATCAGGATTAGTAGCCAAAGAGATATAATCTCCGTAAGCAAAATTAGCCGAATGCTTCGTTTTAAAAAGTATAGCCTTGTCTAAATTTCGACTGGCTACGGCGTGTAAAACAGCATTTGGAACGTGCTTAAGGTCGTTAGCAAAAGTGTTAGCTATATTTCCTAAGCCTATAATTCCCCAGCGGACTTGTCTAGTTTGTTGCAAATTTATTTGATTTAAAAAGGTTGATAAATAAAGATAAAAAGATCACTAATAAACAGCCTAATGCATTTAGCCATAGAAAAGGTAAAAAATCGGAAAAGTAAACACCTATGATAATAACTTGTGTAATTAATGCAGCTATAAATACGGCATTAGACATTACTTTTTTAAAGAAAAAGGCTATTAAAAAAATACCTAAAATATTTCCGTAAAAAATAGAGCCTATGATATTTACTAACTGTATTAAATTATCAAAAAGAGGAGCTATACAAGCTACTAATATAGCTATACCCCCCCAAATTAATGTTGTTAATTTAGTTAGATTCATAAGGTCAGTACCTTTTTTAGGTTCTTTAATATTAGGTTGATATAGATCAACTACTGTAGTAGTTGCTAGAGCATTAAGTTCTGAAGCTGTTGATGACATAGCAGCCGAAAGTATAACAGCTAACAATAAACCAATGAGTCCTTTAGGTAGATGATGTAATATAAAATGAATAAATACATAATCTTTATCATTTGACTCTACATCAGGAGCAACTCTTTTTATTAATGCTATTGAGGCTTCTTTATTAATTTCTAATTTAGAATTAATAGACCGGAGTTGATTTTTTAAAGTAGCTTCATTATTTGTTTCCTTAAAAGAAATGTAAATAGCTTTTTTGGAATTTTCTAATGTTATTTTTTCTCTTTTTAAGGCTAAATAAGTAGATGATTCAGAAGAGTTCATCATGGCCTTTTCAGCCTCTGGATTAAAATTAAGAGGAGCTTCATTAAATTGATAAAAAATGAATACCATAACCCCAACAAACAATATAAAAAATTGCATGGGTACTTTTAATAAAGCATTAAATAATAATCCTAATTGACTTTCTCGTATTGATTTACTTGATAAGTAACGTTGTACTTGACTCTGATCTGTTCCAAAATAAGAAAGCATTAAAAAAGTACCACCTATTAAACCTGTCCAAATTGTATATCGGTTTTTTAAATCAAATGACGTATTAATCAAATCAATTTTATCGTTTGCTTTAGCTAAATTAAAAGCTTTAACCAGTGTTATATCCGCAGGTAATGATAAATAAATAATTAAAAAAGCAGTAAACATACCAGCAAAAATAACTGCCATTTGTTGTTTTTGAGTAACTGTAACAGCTTTGGTACCTCCACTAACGGTATATATAATAACTAAAAGACCTACACAAATATTTAACCAAATCAAGGGCCAACCCAATACAACTGAAAGTACAATAGATGGCGCATAAATGGTAATTCCAGTAGCAAATCCACGTTGAATTAGAAATAAAATAGCAGTAAGCACACGTGTTTTTCTATCAAAACGTGATTCTAAAAACTCATATGCGGTATATACTTTTAGTTTTTTATAAAGAGGAATAAAAACCAAACAAATAATGACTATGGCTAATGGAAGACCAAAATAGAATTGAACAAATCCCATTCCAGAAAAATAAGCTTGACCCGGAGTTGATAAAAATGTAATTGCACTTGCTTGAGTAGCCATTACAGAAAGCCCAATAGCCCACCATGGCGTTTTTTCATCTCCTTTTATATATTCATGTGCTGTAGTAACTGTTCTTGTTTTCCATACGCCATAACCTACAATAAACCCAAGAGTAAGTAAAAGAATTGACCAATCGATTCCACTCATAAAACGTTAATTAATTTGATAACCAATAAAAGAAAACAATATAAATTATATTGGCTATTAATACCCATGTGTACCATTGTTCCCATTTAAAATTAGACTTCATTTTATAAGTTAATTATATTTACTAGTAGTTTATAGGCACCAGTGACACCTTTAGGCAATTCTCTAAAAAAGCTAATACCCGTATATACAAAATGACCCTCTCCATAATCACTCACCAATAAGCTTCCTTTTGTTTCTGGTTCATCAACATCGTGCATACCCAAAATAGGTGTAAATTCTTTTCCCCATTGATCTGGAAAATATAAGCCACGCTCTTGGACCCAATCATCAAAATCATTAGTGGTTATTTTATTAGGTGTATTTAATACCTGATGCTTTGGTGCTAAAAATGTCACACTTGCATTTTCATCAGTAACTCGCTTTCGCGAAAGCGTAAAATTATAAGGAAAAAAGCTATTTGTAGGTGCCATGCTGCCACGGTAAGGTTTTGTGGTATACTGCACAATTACTGTTCCTCCTGCTTTGACGAACGAATGAAACTTATTTTTATTGGTCAACAATTGTGGAAATTTGTTTAAAGCACGTATCCCCAGTATAATTACATCAAAACTACTTAAATCAGTGGCATAAAAATCAGTAGCATTAATTGTAGTTATTTCAAAACCTAATTGACTCAAATTAGTATCCACACTGTCACCTGCTCCTTGGATATAGGCTATTTTTTTATTTCCTGTATTTACAGAAAAATTAATTAAACGTACTTCAGATTTATGAATAATCTGTTGCTTAGGGATATGAGTGTACTCAATATGCTCGGCATAATTACTATAACTATTGCCATTAGTAGTTATGGCTGTAATTTTGGCGGTGGTACTTGCTGCATCCAATGGTGGGATCACCTTAAAAGAAAAAGATTGCTCATTTCCTTTTGTAATGCTAAAATTAATTTTTTCTGGTTGTGTTATCCAATTATCAGGAACATCAATACTTAAAGTTCCTTTTTGATCTTTAGTGGCTGCTAATAAAGAAACTTTTATCTCTTTTTCATTTTGTTTAGGAAATAAAACCAAGTCTTTTTCTGGTCGTACACTAATTTCGGGGACATTAAAAAGAGGTTCATATACCTCACCAGCCACCCGATCACGGTATTTATATTGTATCGGCTTTTGTTGCGAAATACTATATCCATCTATATCTAACTTGAAAGTAACACTAAACGGGGAAGTGGTTTCGGGTAAACCAATATTCGTTTTATCAGCAACAGTATACATGCCTAACGAAAACTCTTTAGTTAAGTAATAGGGAGTTGTATATTTTTTATTTGGAAAAGTTACTTTTGATTGATCTGTATATACTTGATTGTTATTCAAGTTTTGTGATTTACCTAGCTGTTTTGAATTAAAATAAACACCGTTTAAAGTAACTGGATAAGTACTCCTGTTAACTGCTTCGATATTAATTTGCAACGAATCTGTAGGTGTTATTTTTGCTGTATTTGTATAAGCATTTAAGTAAATACCCAAGCAATCGATAATAATGGTTTCTAAAAGGGGTAATTTTTCACTTTTCCAATAGGAATCCTCAAGTTGAGTTATTTTTTTATGAATTTTAAGTAATTCAGTAACATTTGCACTTGGAGTGGTAAAGTTAAAGTCTGCTAATAATTCGCTTAGCATTTCGGCAACTATAGCACCTCCTTTAGTACGTTTCCATGTTGTATCAATACCTTCAAAAAAATCTGTAGTTGATTTTTTACCTTTTATAAGTTCAAAATATTCTTTTCGTTCACCACGAGAGGATAAAGTTCCAAAACCTTGAGATTTATGTTGACTTCTACTTAAAGCTGCAATTTCGGTATTAGATTTTCCAAGGCTAGGGTAGTAGTTTCCAACATTAATTGAAATATCCTGTGTTACAGAAGCCTCAAAGTCTTGCTTATTTTTAAAAAACCATGATGATTTATTTAAATATACTGCTTTGGGTTGATGAGTAGCTGTATATTTTAATTGCTCAGGAAATACAGCAGTATCAGCTACAACATCAAAAGCCTCTACACTAATCATTGCAGATGTAGTATGATGACCATGTGTGGTTCCGGGTGTACGATGGTCAAAACGATTAATAATAATATCTGGTTTAAATTTACGAAACGCCCAAACAACATCATGTAACAATTTGTCTTTTTCCCAAAAGGTAAAGGTTTCCTTTGGGTTTTTAGAATAGCCAAAATCATTAGCTCTAGTAAACCATTGTTCACCACCATCAATAGCACGAGCAGCAAGCAATTCTTGTGTGCGAATTACGCCCAAAGCTTCGCGTAATTGCGGTCCTATTAAATTTTGTCCACCATCGCCACGTGTTAATGATAAATATGCAGTAGTAGCATGTACATGGTTTGCAAAATGTGAAATCACATTCGTATTTTCATCATCCGGATGTGCAGCTACGTACATTACTTTTCCTAAAAAGGCTACTTTTTGAAGTTTTTGGTAAATTTCGACACTAGTTGCTTGTTTTTTTTGTGCGTAGCTCTGAAAGCTCAGACTAATAAGTAGTCCAATAAATATTCTTTTTTTCATAAACAATTTCTCCCGAAAGGGAATTTTATTTCCATTTAATACCACAACCAATGCTAGGTAATTGTACTCCTGAATAGGTGTTAGTTGCTAAAATACTATCTAAAGCCATAGCTAAATCTTTACCCGTGGCTATACCCATATTAGGTCTTGTTTCATCAAATCGCCCACGGTAAGCTAATTTTAAATCTTTATTATAAACAAAAATATCGGGAGTGCATTCGGCACCATATGCTTTAGCAACACTTTGATCTTCGTCGTATAAATAAGGAAAACTGTATTTATTTTCCAAAGCAAAATTGGTCATAAACTCAGGGGCATCTGCAGGATATTTTTCAATATCATTACTACTGATGGCTATAAAACTAACGCCTTTAGCCTGATATTTATTGGCTAATACTGCTAGTGCTTTGTTGATATGAATTACAAATGGACAGTGGTTACATATAAATAAAATTACTGTAGCCTTTTCTGATTTTAACTCACTTAATCCTGATAACAAATTAGTTACTGTATTTAGTAAATTAAAATCAGGGGCTTGTGTTCCCAGTGAAATCATTTTTGATTCGGTTGCTGCCATTTTTTATGTTTTATGTTGCTTGAAATTTACGAATTTTGATATTTTTTTAATTGAAATTAACGGATATTTAATAGTCAAACTAATTATATATTAAAATTATGTACCATTTTCAGTAAAATACTTTTAATCATGTAATTATGAGATGTTATTTTAAATGTTTGATTTTTTTGGCTTAGGTAACTAAAATAAAGTAGTACTTTTGTATTCCCAATTTTTAAACTTGGTTACTTGCAAGCAATACAAAAAACATCTGGTATTAAAGAATTATATCCTTATCAAAAGGATGATATTAATAAAATATTTGACCGAATTAACAACAAACCTGTTGGATATAATTTGTGTTACCAATTACCAACAGGAGGGGGAAAAACAGTAGTTTTTTCTGAAATTGTTCGTAGGTATATTGAAGAGGAACAAAAAAAAGTACTAATACTTACACACCGTATTGAATTATGTAACCAAACTTCTAAAATGTTAGAAGGTTTTGGGGTAACCAGTAAGGTTATAAATAGTAAGGTTAAAGAAATTCCAAATGAGGAAGATTACATGTGCTTTGTTGCCATGGTTGAAACCTTAAACAATCGCTTAAATGAAGAAAAAGTAGAGTTTAAGAACCTTGGAATGGTCATCATTGATGAGGCGCATTACAATTCATTCAGAAAATTATTTAGGCATTTTGAACATTGTTTTATCCTTGGAGTTACTGCTACGCCATTAAGTTCAAATATAAAAATGCCTATGAAGGATAGCTACCGCGAACTTATTTGTGGTCAGCCTATCTCGAATCTTATTGAACAAGGCTTTTTAGCAAATGCGGTTACCTACTCATTTGATGTTGGTTTAAGTACATTAAAGGTGGGTATTAATGGGGATTATACCGTTAAATCTTCCGAAGATTTATACTCTAATGCCTTTATGCAAGAAAAGTTACTATATGCTTATCACCAAAAGGCAAAAGGCAAAAAGACTTTAATTTTCAATAATGGTATCAATACTTCTGTTCAAGTATATGAAACTTTTAGAATGGCTGGTTTAGATGTTCGTCATTTAGATAATACTCATAGTAAACAGGAGCGTAAGGAAATTTTACGCTGGTTTAAGGAAACTCCAGATGCCATTTTAAGTTCGGTAGGTATTTTAACTACTGGATTTGATGAACCTACTATTGAAGTAATTATACTTAACCGCGCTACAAAATCATTGACATTATATTTTCAGATGATTGGTCGAGGATCACGTTCTTTACCAGGTAAAAAAGAGTTTAATGTTATTGATTTAGGAAATAATGCCGCTCGTTTAGGTTTGTGGAATTCGGATGTTGATTGGCAAAAAATATTTAGATTACCTGATTATTATTTAGAAAATTTGGTGAGTGATGATGAAATTGAACGCCAATTTAAGTATGTAATGCCTCCAGAAGTACGGGCAGAATTTGCTAAATCTGAAGATATTTCATTTGATGTGAAACAAGAATATGATAGCGTTGTGAATAATGGTGAAAAATCAAAAATGGTTTTAGAACGTTCTATTGAGCAACACGCAAAAATATGTGTCGAAAATAGTGAAGATGTATTTGATGCGCGTATTTTGGCTAAATTATTAGATGAAGAAATTGAATATCGTATTCGTATGTATTCATACTGTATTAGTAATAGTACTAAAAATTACCGTAGCTGGCTTGAAGAAGATTATAAGCGAAAGTTGCGTTTACGTATCAATCAATTAATTGATTAATAAAAATCAAATTAAAAAATATTTAAAATCCCTTGACCTTTTAGTCAGGGGATTTTTTTGTTAACAAAAGCACAAAAGAAAGAATTTAGTGTTTTTTAGAAAGTATTTTAGAAATAGAATACAAATACAAAAGGAAATTAAATTAGAAAAGGAATATAGATTCCAAAGATTAAGCTATGAAAAAAAATGTTTTAATAACAGGAACATCAACAGGAGTAGGTTTTGAAGCTTCAATTTTGCTAGCCAAAAATAATTTTAAAGTATATGCAACAATGAGAAACTTGCAAAAAGCTGAAAAATTAAAAGAAGTAATACAAAAAGATAAGCTCGATATAGAAATTTTAGAATTAGATGTTACTATAAATGATTCTATAGTAAAAGCCGTACAAACTATTATTGATAAAGATGGTAAAATTGATGTTCTTTTAAACAATGCTGGTGCCGGTTTTGCAAAAACCTTAGAGCAAACTTCGTTAGATCAAATTGATTGGGTAACTGATGTTAATTATAAAGGAGTGGTAAGAACAACAAAGGCTGTATTGCCGTTTATGCGAAAGCAAAAATCAGGTCATATAATAAATATAACCTCAATTGGAGGTTTAGTAGGCCAGCCATTTAATGAACTGTATTGTGGCGCTAAATTTGCTGTCGAAGGTTTTACAGAAGCCTTAGCTACTTATGTTTCAAAAGCCTTTAATATTCATTTTTCAATAGTTGAACCAGGTGGTATTGCTACTGAATTTATGACCAATGCCATTACAAAAACAGTAGATGAACAAGGAGAAATGGTTACAGGGGAGTATGCTCCTATTTTTCAAAAATATTTAGAAGGTGCAAAAAATAGAGCTAGTAGTGGAGAGGAATCTCCATATCAAACAGCTAAAGAAGTTGCTGATGTTATTTTTACTATTATTAATGCTGATCATCCTCCTTTGAGGGTGAGAACCTCAGAATGGGCCGAAAAAATGACAAAATACAAAGTGTCATCGGATCCCGACGGAACCAAATTAGTTAATCAAGTCAGTCAATATTTTCTTTAAGAATCTAATTGTTTAAGGTATTTATACCACAAAAAAAGCCCTTAGTAAAATATAATTGCTAAGGGCTTTTTATAATTTATATTGCTTTTATCATTTTAGAATACTTTCTAAGAAACGAAAATGTCCAGAAGTATCTCTCAAAGAACTGTACGCAGAAATACTATTTAACACCTTTCCGGAACTCGATAGACCAACTATAGTAGGGAATGATTTTTCTGGATTGTATTGTTTAATAAGTTTTTCATTTTTTTTACGTTGTTCTGGTGTAATAATATCTTGTCTAAAAGGCAAATCAACCATTAATAATACCACTTTTTCAGCTTTTTCAATAAATCTGTCAGATTGAAAAAAATCTGCTTTTAATTGCTTGCAAGGGGCACACCAATCACTTCCTGTAAAGTAAACAAGAATATTTTTATTTTGTTCTTTAGCTAAATCTTTAGCTATTGTAATATCAGTTTCCCACTTTAATTCTTGAGAAAAACTGACTAATGATATTAATATGAAAAGACTAAATAGAAGCTTCTTCATGGTATAAAACGTTTATATTGATACTAAATATTAATTCTATTGAGCAAATTTCTTGCCAATATAAAAAAAATGATTAAAAAATTGTTTTTACAATATCATTTAACGGTCTACGTACCTTATTTATTTTTGCCGAGGTATCATTTAACGCTCTAACACCTATTGGTAATAATAAAACTGCCGATAAGTTGTCCTTATCTAATTCGAGTATTTTATCAATTTCCTTAGGTATAAAGCCTTCCATAGGGCAGGAGTCTATTTTTTCAATAGCACATACTGTAAGTAGATTTCCTAAAGCCAAATAAGCTTGTTTAGTTGCCCAAAGATTGGTCTCACTTTTAGACTTTGATTCAAAACGGTTAATTAATACTTTACCATAGGCATCAATTTCATCATGACCATCGGGTCTTAACTCCTTAGTATTTTTTGCATGGGCTTGTATAAATTTAGTGTCTACATTATTTTCAATACACAAAACTAATACGTGTGAAGCCGTGGAAACTTGCTCCTGATTAAAGGAAGCAATTTTCATTTTTTCTTGAAGCTTCTTATTTTTTACAATGACTAATTTTATAGGTTGTAGACCATAAGAAGTAGCTGTTAGGTTAAAAGCCTTGCATATACGCTTTATCTTTTTTTCATCAATTGAAATTGAATCATCAAATTTTTTCGTTGCGTAACGCCATTCTAGGCTTTCAATAATATTCATGTTTATTTTTTTACTACAAATATAATGCTAATGTAGGTAATGAATACTACAATGTTATTTTGTTACTAACTCTTTTATTTTAATCTTAAAAACAGCAAAAATCAGCGTCATAAATGGACTAATCCAATTAAAAATGGCAAAAATGGCATAATCAACTACATCAACACCTAATGTTTTAGCGTGAAAAGCTCCGCAGGTATTCCAAGGAATCAAAGCAGAGGTTACTGTACCAGAATCTTCTAAAGTTCTACTCAAATTTTCTGGAGCTAATTTTTGATCTTGGTAAGCGTTTTTAAACATTTTTCCTGGCACTACAATAGAAAGATATTGGTCACTAGCAGTCACATTTGTTAAAATAGTAATTCCAGTAGTACTTGCTATTAAACCGGCTGTACCTTTTGCTATTTTTAATATAGCAGTACTTAATGTACTTAAAGCTCCAATAGCTTGTAAAGTACCCCCTAAAACCATGGCACAAATAATTAACCAAATAGTCCCTAACATACCTTGCATACCACCAGCACTGAAAAGGTCTTGTAATAATGGATTAGTGGTGGGTATACTTATATCATTTGTAAGTGCCATTAAGACTCCTTTATACGCAGAAATTAGGTTGAAAGAAGTTGTATTAGCTACTTGAAGTATTACTTGAGGTTGTGCTATGCAAGTAGCTATTCCACCTATAAGTGAGCCAATCAATAAACTTACTACAGCGGGTACTTTTTTAACAATTAAAACAAAAACTACTAAAGGAACTAACAATAGCCATCCAGATATATTGAATGCATTTTTTATATCCGTTTCAAAGGTACTCGAAGCAATATTTTCGGGAGTATCCAAGGTAAAACCTAAAATAATAAAGAATACTAAACTTATAACAATGGATGGAATAGTGGTCCATAGCATATATTTAATATGCGTATACAAATCTGTACCTGCTATAGAAGCTGCTAGGTTGGTAGTATCTGATAATGGAGATAATTTATCACCAAAATAAGCACCAGATAAAATGGCTCCTGCGGTCATTCCCACAGGAATGCCTAGTGTTTTTGAAATCCCTATAAGAGCAACACCAATGGTAGCACTTGTGGTCCAAGAGCTTCCTGTAGCCAGTGAGACAATTATGGAAATAAGCACACAGGCAACTAAAAATATTTTAGCATTAAGTAGTCCCAATCCATAATATACCATGGCAGGAATCACTCCACTAGAAAGCCAAGTACCTGTAAGTGCACCAACCATAAGTAGAATTAGTAAGGCCTCTGATGTGATACTGATTTGCTTTTTTATATGATCAATAATAGTGTTATAAGATACTTTTTCTGAAATTCCTATAATTGCTGTAATAGCGGCAGTAAAAAGTAATATAAATTGATTACTTCCACTTAGTGCATCATCTCCAAAAACATATACTACATTAAAAAAAAGAAGGACAATAAGTAAAACCATTGGAAGCAAGGCTTTCCATAAGGGTAAATTCGGTTTAATTGAAGTATTTTTTGGCATATATCAATATAAATGTTGAAATTAGAAGGCATGTATACCGACCTAAACATGAGTAAAATTACGGTACCATGTAAATGTAACATTTTAGTTGAAAATAATGATAGCAACCAAACCCCTTAGAGTTTTTGAATTAAGCCTTCTATTTTTTGTATTACCCATTTTATTAGCTCTTCCAATTATTAAATGGATCAAATTAGGTGCTGTTGGAATTTCTATACTATATGTTGGTTTTCTTGTATTTAAGACCTATAAACTTAGACTTAAAAGACCAAGTAAACCTTCTGGAAAATTCAAATTACGTGTGCTATCAATTAGTTTGTTATTACTTGTTTTGGGAACAATTTTAATAAAACTTTATGATAAAAACCTACTTTTTCAAGTAGTAAAACAAAAACCAGGGCTTTGGGTAACAATTTTATTTGTGTATACTTTTTTATCTGTATTTCCTCAAGAGGTTATTTACAGAAAATTTTTCTATGAAAGGTACCAGCAATTATTTAACAATAAAAAAATATTTTTCCTATTAAATGTAAGTTGTTTTGCGCTATGTCATTTGTTTTTAAAAAGTATTCCTGTATTAATTATAACTTTTATAGGAGGTTGTTTTTTTGCATATACTTATGAGAAAGAACAAAGCATTACTTGGGTAAGTTTAGAGCATGCTTTATATGGGAATTTAGTATTTACCTTAGGTTTGGGTGAAATGTTAGCATTTCCTGGAGCAGCTTAAAAAATTATTTCTTTTTACCAAAAAGGCGATTTAAAAAGCCTTTCTTTTTCTGCGGTCGATCAAATCTTTTGCGCTTTTGTCTATCTTTTTTGGTAAATAACTTTTTTAAAAGGTTAGGGTCTTTGTATGCTGCGCAATGTAATGCAGCTTTATTTTTTGATGATATTCGAAATCGAGAATTTGTATATTTTTTGTATTTAGCATCTTTATTTAATTTTTGAAACCATTTTGCAAAAATTGGCAAGGCAGAATTGGCTCCTTGACCAATTCGAGTATTGGTAAAACCTACGCTATGATGATCGGCACCAACCCAACAAACCGAAACTAATTTTGGTGTAACGCCAACAAACCAACCGTCTTTATTATCTTGTGTTGTTCCTGTTTTTGCAGCAATATCATTAGGTAACTTATACCTAGTTCGTAAACGTTTGGCTGTTCCGCTATCTGTTACGCGTTGCATCATAGCGATTAATTGTTGGCGCGTATTTTCTGTAAAAGCTTTTTTTGTTTTTTCGGCAGGTTTAAATGTTTCTAATATATTTCCTGAAGCATCTTCTATTTTAGAAATGTAGTATGGTGTAGCCGCACTTCCTTTATTCGCCAAAGTAGTGTAAGCTTTAGCAAGTTCTAAAACATTCAATTCGGCAGTACCTAAGGCTAAAGAAGGAACTTTAGGAAGCTCAGATTCAATTCCCATTTTATAAGCCAAATCAATAGCAGCATCAATCCCAATATAATTTAGCAATTTTACACTAATTACGTTTAAGGAATTGCTCAAGGCAGACCAAATAGCATATTCTTTGGAACTATCAGTAGCAGTAGAAGCGTTTTTAGGAGTCCAATTATCTAAATCTTCATAAGTAATTGGAGCATTTGAAATATAACTGCAAGGTGAATAGCCTTGTTCCAGTGCTGCAGCATAAACAATAGGTTTAAATGTGGATCCTACTTGGCGTTTACTTTGATTTACATGATCGTATTTAAAATGTTCGAAATTGATACCTCCAATCCATGTTTTTACAGCTCCAGTAGTAGGTTCTAATGAAACGAATCCGGTATTCAAAAATTTGTAATAATGCCTAATACTATCTAGAGTAGAGGCAGTAACTACCTTTTTACCTTTCCAAGTGAACCATTCAATATCATGGGGTTCACTCATTTTTTTTATAATTTGTCTGGAAGATAAGCCTTTTGTTTTCAGTTTTTTATAAGCATCAAGTTTAATTAATTCCCTGCTTATTAGATTGTTTTTCTTTATCCAAGGAGCATTCTTGCCGTGTGATCGTTCAAAATCATCTTGCAATTTTGATAAATGTGAATGCATAGCTTCTTCAGCTAACGCTTGCATACCCGCATCAATGGTAGTGTGTATTTTTAAACCACTGTTGTATAAATTAAAGTGTGTTTTGTGAGCTGCATTATATTCTTTTAGCCACTGTTTCAAATTTCTTTTAAGTTGTTCTCTAAAATAAGGCGCTAAGCCTGTGTTGTGACTAAAACTTTGATAGTCTAATTTTAGAGGGAGTTGTTGTAGTTTTTTACATTTTTTTTTATTTAAATATTGGTACTTTTTCATTTGATTGAGTACCACATTTCTTCTTTTCTTACTTTTTTCAGGAAACAGTCTTGGGTTATAATAGTAATTAGTTTTTAACATTCCTATTAACACAGCTCCTTCATCAATACTCAATTGATGCGTTGACTTGTTAAAAAATTTTTTAGCAGCACTTTCAATTCCAAAAGTATTGTCGCTAAATGGCACCGTATTTAGGTAATGAGTAAGTAGTTCCTCTTTGGTATATACTTTTTCTAATCTATTTGAAATAATGATTTCTCTTATTTTATGAATTACAATACCAAATTTTCCGAAATTTTTACGCGGGAACATATTTTTGGCTAACTGTTGCGAAAGTGTACTACCACCACCAGCAGATTTATTTTGCAACAGAATTGACTTTATAAGCACTCGAAATAAGCTTAAATTATCTACTCCCTGGTGCTCAAAAAAACGTACATCTTCGGTAGCTACTAAAGCATTAATAACATGTTTAGGAATTTGCTTAAAGGGAATAGGTTGTCTATCTGTAGTATAAAATTTACCTAGTAATATATGATCACTACTTATTACTTCTGTCGCCTTACTTTGTTGTATTTCGGTTAATTGTTTTTGAGTGGGAATTACTCCCCAAAAACCTAAATAGATACTTCCAAAAAGAAGTAATAAGATAGCAAATCCAGCTACCAAAAGTTTAAATAAAAACTTGTATATGCGCTTTTTAAGCGTTTTTTGATTCATAAATTTATAGTATTCCTAAAATTGTTGATA
Organism: uncultured Aquimarina sp.; assembly: GCA_947498765.1. Classification (GTDB taxonomy): domain Bacteria; phylum Bacteroidota; class Bacteroidia; order Flavobacteriales; family Flavobacteriaceae; genus Aquimarina. Next base: position 94,040 of record CANMLG010000002.1, on the reverse strand, counting down.
AGGAACAATAATGTAACGTGTGTGTTGCCCTTCATATTGAGTCCATACCATAATTGCTTGCTGAACATTCATAAATTCTTGAATTTTAGGAATAGTTTCATTTAAAGAAAACCATTCTTTTTGTGTTTCAGGAAAACGAAGCCAATCTTGCTTTTGAGGACAAAAGTAAGTTGTTTTTGAAGTATGTAAACGTTTAAATTCATTAAAAGTTAAATAGTAACCTGCAATACATTCATTATTAAACAGCTTCAATGTTGTATTAAAATTTAAAGGAACAAATAACCATGCTTTAAAACAAACACGTTGCTGTATTTCTTCTGGCGAAAGCCTTAAGGTTTTTAAATACTTACCAGTAGCAGGGTGGTAGAGTAGTGGTAATTGTTTTTGCTGTAATTTGTCTACTTTATTTTTCAATGAATCATTCCTATTTGGACCAATCCAAGCCTCAATAGTATCCACATCAAATTTAGGATTGTATAAATAAAATTTTGTTACTAATTCTATATGAAAATAATTCCCTGATAGTAAGTTTTGTAAAATTATATCTAACTCACCAATGGTGAGTTTATCTTCTATTATTTGAAGATTTTCAACACCAATTTTTAAATCAGGAGTACAATTTACCCAATCAGTAAAAAGGCATTCAGCTAATTTACCTAAGCGCTTATTGTTCGGCTTTGTCGTTAAATTTTTAGGAAAATGATTTAGTAGTGTAGGTCTAAACTGGATAAGATCTTTGAATTGATCAATCCATAGTAAAGGCATATTACAATAGCCTCTAAAAAGATTTTCTATATGATTTGTAGTTACTGGAATTTATAAACGAATTAACCTAATTTCCCTAACAACCAATAAATAATAATAAAAATAATCACCGTAGAAAAACAACCGCCACCAAGTTTTTTTGAACCATAAGCAGCAATAAGGGCACGTATAATTTTATTCATTGTTTATTTTTTTATCTATTGTTTAAATATACTGAATTTAGAATAAAGGTTAAATGTAGAAGTATACTTAGTCCCTAAAGCCTTAACCTTTAACTTCAAAGACTACATAAACTTATCCATTCCCGGAATATTAGGCAGGCCATCTTTTGCAGCAGCAGCTAATTCGGCTTCATTAATACTAGTAGCTTTAGCAATAGCTTTATTTAATGTTAAAATTAAATAATCCTCTAACTGTTCTTTGTCTTTCATTAATTCATCAGCTACTTCAATAGATTTTATGGTTCTATTAGCTGTTAATGTTACTTTTAACAGCCCGTCCGAACTTTGCTCATCAATTAAAACGCTATTCAATCGCTCTTTAGTTTGGGCTACTTTTTCTTGCGATTCTTTTAATTTATTCATCATACCCATCATATCTCCAAACATATTCTTCTTTTTTAATTCGTAAAATATAACCCGATTAAGGTCTTTTTTTATTAATAATTCATTTTTTAGTAACAAATACCTTTAAATACATAAATTGTAAATCTTTAAAATAAAAGTTAATGACTTAATTAAATAAACTTATCAACCATCAAAAGTAAAAAAATGTTGAAATATAAATTCATTTTTTGTGGTCAGATTTTTAGAGTTTGAATAAATTGTGAGATATTAAAAAATATACACTTTCTATTGAAAACTACAGTAAGTCAACCCAAGGCAAAAATTGTAAATAAGGAGCTTAACATACATAATGATACTCGAATTGATTCGTATTTTTGGTTAAACCAACGTGAAGATCAAGAAGTTTTAGATTATTTGGAGGCAGAAAATGCTTATTTTGAAGAAAATATGCGTCATACTGAAGATTTTCAGAAGTCTTTATTTGAAGAAATGAAAGCTCGCATAAAAGAAGACGAAAGTTCGGTTCCATACAAGCACAATGGTTATTGGTATATTACTAGGTATGAAACTGGTAAAGGCTACCCAATTTATACACGTAAAAAAGAGAGTTTAGATGCTACTGAAGAAATTTTGTTAGATTGTAATGTTGAAGCCAAACCACACGATTATTATAAAGCCAGAGGTTTGTCTATAAGTCCAGATAACACAATGATGGCTTATGGTGTAGATACAGTTAGTAGAAGACAATATATAATTAAGATTAAAAACTTAGTAACTGGGGCGTACTTTGAAGAAACTATTGAAAATACAACAGGTAGTGTTACTTGGGCAAATGATAACAAAACCTTATTTTATACATTAAAGGATCCAGAAACCTTACGATCCTATAAAATTTGCAGGCACACTTTAGGTACTCTAGTAACAGATGATTTTACTGTTTATGAAGAAGAGGATGATACGTTTGATGTGTTTGTGTATAAGACTAAATCAAAGCGTTTCATATGTATTGGTTCAAGTGCTACTTTAACATCTGAATATCGATATGTAGATGCCAATACTCCTCTAGAAGATTTCACTATTTTTCAAGAGCGAATTCGAGGTTTAGAATATGGAATGGCACATTATAATGGGCACTTTTATATTTTAACCAATGCAGATAACTCCACCAATTTTAAACTCATGAAAGCTAGGGAAGGAGCTACTGAAAAAGAACATTGGGAAACATTAATTCCGCATAGAAAGGATACGTTAATTGAAGATGTTGATGTATTTAAGGACTATTTAGTTGTTAGTGAACGTACCAATGGATTAAATCAAATTCGTATTATGCGTTGGGATGGTACGGCAGATTATTATTTACCTTTTGATAATGAAACTTATACGGCATATTCTAGTATAAATATTGATTTTGACACAGAATGGTTCCGTTATGGGTATAATTCATTAACAACGCCCACATCTGTTATAGAGTTTAACATGCGTACACAAGCATCTAAAATTCTAAAAGAACAAGAGGTATTAGGTGGTGATTTTGATAAAACTAATTATAATTCTGAACGTGTTTGGGCTACAGCAGATGATGGCACTAAAATTCCCATCTCAATAATTTACAGAAAGGGAGTAAAAATGGATGGGTCACAACCTTTATTACAATATGGATATGGATCTTATGGACATACTATTGATCCTTATTTTTCAACTACACGTTTAAGTTTATTAGATCGTGGTTTTATATATGCCATAGCTCATGTAAGGGGAAGTGAATATTTAGGAAGACCTTGGTATGACAATGGAAAGCTATTAAAAAAGAAAAATACCTTTACCGATTTTATTAATTGTTCCGAATTTTTAATTGAACAAGGCTATACAAGTGCTAAACATTTGTATGCCATGGGTGGTTCTGCTGGTGGTTTATTAGTAGGAGCTGTTATAAATATGAAACCAGAATTGTATCAAGGAGTGATTGCTGCAGTTCCTTTTGTTGATGTGGTTACTACTATGCTTGATGATTCAATTCCGCTAACAACTGGGGAATATGATGAATGGGGAAATCCTAACCAAAAGGAGTTTTATGAATATATTAAAGCCTATTCACCATACGATAATGTAAAAAAACAAACCTACCCAAATATATTAGTTACTACAGGTTTACACGATTCTCAAGTACAGTATTGGGAACCGGCTAAATGGGTGGCTAAACTAAGAGAGTTAAAACAAGATGATAACAAATTGCTTTTACATACCAATATGGAAACCGGGCATGGTGGTGCTTCGGGACGTTTTGAAGCATTAAAAGAATTAGCTGAAGAATATGCCTTTTTATTCGATTTAGAAGGAATTACAGCGTAATAATTAAAAAATCCGTAGATTTGCATCGCCTGCAAAGAAAATGGATATTTAAACATTTTATTCTATCTTTAGGTAACAAAACAATTTTATGAAAGACGATATACAGGCTTTTAATAGTGTACTTGATTTAATAGGTAATACACCACTAGTAAAATTAAATAAAATTATCAAGGGAATACCTGGTAATTTTTATGCTAAAGTGGAAGCTTTTAATCCAGGACATTCGACAAAAGACAGAATTGCACTTTACATAATAGAAGAAGCTGAAAAGAAAGGTATTCTTAAACCAGGAGATACCATTATTGAAACTACCAGTGGTAACACCGGTTTCAGTTTGGCTATGGTAAGTATTATTAAAGGTTATGAGTGCGTTTTAGCAGTAAGTTCAAAATCATCAAAAGATAAAATTGATACTCTAAAGAATATGGGTGCCAAGGTGTACGTTTGTCCAGCAAATGTAAGTGCCGATGATCCACGTTCATACTATCAAGTAGCACGTAGACTACATTCAGAAATTAAAGGATCTGTTTATATAAATCAGTATTTTAATGAGTTAAATATGGATGCTCATTACAAATCTACTGGACCCGAAATATGGAAGCAAACTAATGGGAAAATAACTCATTTTGTTGCTTGTAGTGGTACTGGAGGTACGATTTCTGGAACAGCACGTTATTTAAAAGAGCAAAACCCTAAAATAAAAGTACTTGGTGTTGATGCATTTGGATCGGTTTTAAAAAAATATCACGAAACTCGAGAGTTTGATGATAAAGAAATTTACCCTTACAGAATTGAAGGTTTAGGAAAAAATTTAATTCCAACAGCTACGGATTTTGATATTATTGACAAATTTGAAAAAGTAACAGACGAAGATAGCGCACATACTGCTAGGGAATTAGCATTAACAGAAGGAATGTTTTTAGGATATACAAGCGGAGCAGCCATTCAAGGGGTAAAACAATTTGCCGAATATGGTGAATTTGATGCCAATAGTAATGTAGTTATTATTTTACCAGATCATGGTTCAAGATACCTAAGTAAAGTTTTTAGCGACGAATGGATGAATAAACAAGGATTCTTTGATAGTATAAGAGAAGGAAATACTACTGAAATACAGTTTGTAAGGTAATTTAAAATACAACTAGGATGTACCAAACCACTTAAATTAATTTTTAAGTGGTTTTTTGTTTTTATGCATTTCTATTATTTTCTGATAGGCTTCGGGTGTTTTTCCCTATCATTTTCAAACTTTCATCTTTATAAAAAATAGGATTTTAACTTCTCATAATTAGTATTTAACCTTCTTATAATAAAATACTTACTCTCTAATTTTGGAATATCAAATTATAATTGATGTAAAATGAATACTATCAATTATTACTAAAAATAAGGTGTTCACATAAAATTTTAAATTATGAAAAATAATGGAGTATTTGAATCTGATACTATATATGATGAAAATGTATTAGAAGAGTCTTTTGAAGGACAATCAATTAAAAATGACGAATTAAATGATGTTAATGAGGCTATAACAGAAGCAGTTAATGCTTCAGATTATGAAGAGGTAGTAAGTACAGAAGAAACAATGTTTGAAGAGGATTTAGATGCTGAAGATCCATTTGAAGGAGGAGAAACTAGTGCAGAGGAAAATGAAGCTTTTGAAAATAACAGTAATGAAGAAACTTTAGAGCAGGTGAGTGGCTATGATTATTCGATTGTTGACCAAGAAGAAAGTTTTACCGAAAGTAGCGCCGAAGAAAATGCTTTAAGTGCCTATTATGCCAGTTATGATGGTGCCGATTTAGAAACCTTAATGCGTACCGAAAGTGGTCAGAGAATGATGCAAGAGGTAGTGATAGGTAAAGATGATCGCAAAAAAATTAACGCCACCCAAAAGTATCCATGGCGTGCGATATGCTCATTAAAAATAAAAGCTAAAGATAGCACTAATTGGATTGGTACCGGTTTTTTAATAGGGCCACGAACAGTAATTACTGCAGGGCATGTTGTATATATGCACAAACATGGGGGCTGGGCTAAAAGTATCGAAGTGATCCCAGGACGTAATGGTTCAAGTAAGCCTTATGGATCATGTAAAACAAGTCATTTCCATTCGGTAAAAGGTTGGACCAAAAAGAAAAAAAGAATCAATGATTATGGAGCTATCATTCTACCCAAAAACTGCAAATTGGGGAACAAAGTAGGCTATTTTGGCTATGCTAAATACAGCTTTTTTAAATTATTAGGACTAAAAGTAAATTTATCGGGCTATCCTGGCGACAAACCTAGCGGTACACAATGGTGGCATTGCAGAAAAATTAAATTAGTCACTGCACGTACATTAGTATATAATATTGATACCGCTGGAGGACAAAGTGGCTCTCCTGTTTGGAAATATAAAAATGGAAAACGTTATGTAGTTGGAATTCATACAAATGGTTCAAAATTTGGTAATTCGGCAACCAGAATTACATCTGCTGTGTATAAGAATCTTAAAAATTGGAAGAATAAGTATAAGTAATTAATTGAGGGAGTCTGTGTTAAAACAGCATTTATTATTAAGGTAATAAGTGCTGTTTTTATTGACTGCGCGGTGTATACTTTAGAAACTATAACAATTATACCATTTATGTATTCTATTACAGGGAAAGTACTTGAAAAAATGACCGAATTACCCATTTATGAAGCTGTAATTACAATACACGCCATTAATGGACCTTCAAATGATATCGCTCAATTAACTAATAAACAAGGTGTTTTTAAATGGAATGACCTTGATAATGGAAATTATGAAATTATAATAATCAAAGAAACTTATGAGCAGCAGTCAATGACTATTAAAGTAAATGACATAAATAATCATAATTTTAAAGATGAAATAATTAAAGAAGTGACTATTTTATTAGAAAAAAGCTCATAAAAATGTTAATAATGATTATAATTTTCAATATCAATAGTATATTGTAACTAAAAAGTCATGAATTATTTCTATAAATTGTTGATCATTGGCTTTGTAATAACATTTAGTGCTTGTAAATCGAGCAATGAGATTACTAACCGAAAGAACACTGAACAGTTTGAAAAATTACAAGCATTAATTGAAAGTAAGGCTTATCAAATTGACATTAATGCTATTTATCCATTTAGTACTGCAGCAACCACACAGGTATTAAATGCTGTATTATTTCCATCAGGAAATTCTGCTGCTAGAATTGATGTACGAGGAAATGGCAATCACATAAAAATATCTGAGGATAAAGTTAAAGCTAATTTAGCTTTTTTTGGAGAACGACAAATTGGTAGCGGAAATTATGGTCGCAATAGTAGCGGAATTTTACTTGATGATAGTATTCAAGGTTATGTGGTAACTAAAAATGAAAAAAAGAAAACGCTGACTATTAAATTTAGTGCCAACGATGGTGTTGAAAATTTTACAATCACAATTATTGCTAATACAAATCAAAGAGCAAGTGTTACTGTAAATTCTTCACATTTAAACCGAATCAGTTATGATGGTACTATAGAAACATTGGAGGAGGGATTTAATGATTTATGAAGTGTTGATCTATTTGTTATAATAGTCTATTTTACATAATATAAATTATAGGACACGCAATAATATTATTAAAGTCCGGTGGACTTTTAATATTGTTGGCGAGTTGTAGCGTTGAAGAAATTAATACGCTATTTATATAATTCACACACTGGATCAATTATATAAATCCGTGTATAAATGTCGTCATATTCCGTACAATGGTTCATAATTTTTGAAATACGCGATTCTCAGAAACATCTCGTTTGACAGATTAGCCCTATAATTAGCCGTTATGTAAAATTGCCGCTAGCAAATGCTCTATTGTTTTTTAAAAATAATTATGCTGCGCAATAATTTTTTTAAACACAATTTGCCAACGCTTTCCAGCTGCATAAAAAAACTAACCTTTTAGATAGCTTCATAATTCTCGTATTTAATAATAATCTTGCAAGATTATTTTCTAGGACATTCTCGTTAGGTAATCAGGGCTTTCCAAAGCAAAATTTATCCCGATATGCATCGGGACAGGCTATAACGCAGAACATTCTAATTCAAAAAAAAGAATTATAATCAGACGTTATATAAAATGTCTTTATAACATAAAAAACGTGAGTTTCATTGTAATTATATAGAGAAAAATATATAGCTATAAATTCTTTTCATAATCCATACTTTGGTTCAATACACGAACAATTAGAATATCTATATCCGTGACTAAATAAAAAATAGTGTGAGATTTATACGAAAACCTTTTTAAAGATAGAATAAATTCAGATGCATCACGACCAAGTGTAGTATTATCAGCGAGTACTTGAAAAAGAGTATGCATTCCTGATAAATATGCTTTGGCTTGTTTTAATCCAAATGCTTCAATGCCATATTCATACATTTTGGCAAGATCAATTTCAGCTTTTCCTGATAATTTATAAACGCCCATCTGCTCGCATTCGGTTTTCAACTTCCTTCATAATATCTGGAACGGATTTATCACTAACACCACTTTCCATACCTTCAGTTATAGCTGCTTTAAGTGCTGAAAATTTGGCGTTTTTTAGTTGATCTCGTCTTACGAGATCACGAAGATATTCACTATCATTAGTAAACTCTCCTGTTGTGATTCGTGACTTTATCCATTTATCTTGCTTTTCTGTAAATGTTATTGTTTTTCTAATTGTAGACATAATGACTTGTTTAAATAATCATACTATTGATGCAATATAGTATAGTTAATCACATATTGCAAAATTATAGAAGTCAATTTCATACATTCAACAACTATTCCCAAACAAAGTTACATAACGCAGAACATTATAGGACACGCAATAATATTATTAAAATCCGGTGGACTTTTAATATTGTTGGCGAGTTGTAGCGTTGAAGAAATTTAAAACTTAGGTCTAGAAACTTTTCTTTCTCCCGAAGCATCAACACGCTATTTATATAATTCATACACTGGATCAATTATATAAATCCGTGTATAAATGTCATATTCCGTACAAATTGTATAGAAATTTTACTGTCGTAATATCAGATTTTATAACACTTATTTTCATATTAAACCACTTTAAACTGTGTTATGAATTCATCATCTATATCCTTAAAGCTATTTGTACAATATATATGATCTATGCTTTCTTTTAATTCATCAAATCCATAATTAAATTGTGCATGAGTAACATATAAAAATACTTTGGTTGCTCCTTGAGATTTCAACGCCTCTGCTAAAAATTTAAACGTCCTTCCTCCATCTGCTAAATCATCTACAATCAAACATTGTTTACCTTTTACATCTCCTTGAATGCTAATAACTGGTGCTCCATCTACCCTAACTTTATTAGAGGGAACTAAATCTGCATTTAGCTTTTCTGCAATCTCATGAGTTGTTTTATACGCTCCTGCATCTGGGCTTACTAACACTGGATTACCTATTTGATTATATGCCTTTTGCACAAAATCAAAATGAGATATTTTTTCACCGTTATCTATTAAAGCCAATGAAATAGGACTATGCGGGTGTAAAATTGAGACTTTGTCAAATTTCATCGTATTAATAAATTGAGTAATTACTTTTAAATCAAAAGATTCTCCTTTATTAAATCGTCTATCAGAACGCTGACCAATTAAACATAATATAGTTAATGTAGCTACTGCATTTTTATTGGTTGAATTTTCTGCATCCCAAGCTTCTTTTATGGAAGCTGCTCTAAATAAATCTTCGTAACTGTTTCCTCTAATTTTGATATCTAAATCACCACTTTCTATAATTTTAGCAGTTACTTGTCCGTCATTAAACTTTTTTATTTCGTATTTCATAACTACTGTTTTTAAATACTTGCGTTAACTCTATCTCTTATTTCCTGTAAAGTAACTTGATTAACAAATCTTCCATCTTCATAAATAACTTGTAATTCTCCTTCATTTTCTTGTGCTGGAGTTACTTGGTCTACTAAAACATATTCATTATTAACCTTATCTACTTTTACTAAGCCTTTTGCAGATTTTTTAACACCATCATCAGTAATTGGATCTTTAAAAATTTCTCTTCGTTCTCCATTAACAACAACAGACGTTGCTTTCATGGCAAATCCAAAAGTGTCTCTAGTATTAAACTGGTATGTAAAAGATCCTATTCCTAAAACAACATTGGTACTAGCAAAACCTTTGTCGTGTAAACGTTGACAAATATTTTCTGCTCTTTCTGTTGTAATACTGTCTCCATAAATAGCTCCAATATGCGTATCAAGTACTTTAAAACCTTGCTCATTTACTGTACCTCCAAAAATATCCCATAACAACTCAACAACACCTTTGTCTTTAGGAAGCTTACCTCCTAATGTTCTTGTCTCCCCACAAATAATATCTACAGGATCTCCACTATCAGGTCTTATAACTAATTTTCCATCTCTGGCTAATACTTCTTCTTTTAATTCTGGTAAATATTTAGTCAACACCTTCCATAAATCCCAAGTATCACTTACTACAGATAGTATCCCTGTTGGATAGGTATCCATTAAATGTCTAAATGTACCTATTTCATCATCTTTTGTTCCTGCACACATTACTGAGTGTTCAGTAGCATTTACAGAACCAACAACAAAACCTTCTGCTTTATAGTATTTACGTAAGCTGCTAATAACAGGCAATGTGTCAGACCCTAAAAACACAGCTCCGTGCCCCATTCCTGAAGAAACCGCACTTTGTAAACCACCCATTCCTCTCATGGAAAAATCGTGTCCTTGAAAATCAATAAATGCTAAGTTTTCTTTATCTGTTTTTAAAGTCCAATCTTTAAAAATTCTTTTATAACGTAAGGCTATTGATGCAGATGTCATAGGTTGCCATAACATAGTAGACAAAATAGTTTCTAAGAAATTAGTTATCCAATAGAATTTTTTATCTGTATTTACCACTGTTACCATGGGCACTCTAACTGGTACTTCTACTCCTTCTGGTAAAGATTTAACTTTTATAGGTAAATACTGCAAATCATGTAACTCTTCATAATGTGTTACATCATATTCAGTACCTAAATACATAGATAGTTCCTCTTTCAACTCATTACAAACTTGTGCTTTTGGTTTAGAAAAGAAATTGTCTTGAAAATAATCATGCAACCATTTGAATACATATTGCTGTCCAAATGAAACTACTTTATCACAGCCTTTGGGAGCATATTTGTTACTTCTAGGTGTCCAGTTTGAATAAACTTCTTCTGTTCCCTTAGGGTATTGTTGGTGATGACCTGTTTTGTATCCGTCTGTTAATAGTAATCCGTTCATAATATTTATTTATTTGCGTAATTATGACACAAATATATATTAGTTTAATCTACTGACCAAAATATATTTGTGTTTTTTTTACACAAATTAATTTTTGTTAATTTATATCTCGAAAATAATCCCTTCCCTTTTTAATTCAAAATATCTTTTTTTATTAAATTTAAACAAGTTAGCCGGTCTCCCTGCTCCCTTAGAAAATTTTTCATTAAGTTCATCAAGAATATTTAAACTCAACATTTTTTTTCTAAAATTACGTCTGTCAATGGCTCTTCCCAAAAGGGTTGTGTACAGTTTTTCTAAATCTGAGAAAGGAAATTTAGTATCCAACAATTCAAAACCTATAGGCTCATAGGTGATTTTTCCTTGTAATCGAGCTATGGACAACTTAAGTATTTCATCATGATCAAATGAAAGTGGCGGCAGTTTATCAATCTTAAACCACTGTACGGCTGATGCATCTGTAGAAGCGAATATTTTAAAAGCACTTGGTTTGATTAATCCAAAGTAAGCAACAGACACTACCCTACTCCTAGGGTCTCTTTTTGGATTACCAAAAGTGTACAGTTGTTCTAAATAGTTTATTTGAATTCCAGTTTCTTCTTTAAGCTCGCGTTCAACTGCCTCTTCTAAAGATTCATCTTCCAAAACAAAACCTCCAGGAATAGCCCAATTATCTTTGAATGGTTCATACTTTCTCTTTATAAGTAACACTGAAATTGTTCCTGACTCATAGCCAAAGACTACGGCATCTACAGAAAGTCTGATTGATTGTTGCATAAAATGCGTATTTTTTACGCTAAAATATAAAATACTACTTATAAAAAAACATTATTTGTTTAATAAAAATTTGATAACTATAACTGGTTTTAATAGTAAACTTTCCTACGCTCCATCGGAGTTAATAAAATATATTACGCAATAATTTTATAATTAACTAAAATCATAATATCGTCTATCTCTTCTGTAACAAGTTCTCCTGAAATCACCCATTTATCAAGAGTTAAACTGTTTATCTTTCCCTTTTTTATCTCTCCTTTATGATTGTTATCGCCTTCAATCGATTCCCATGAAGTAATGGATTCGTTATTAATTGTTATCGTATTCGTTCCAATTGATGTATTAGACTTTGGTCTTAGATATACACTTGTGCTAGTAACTTTAATATTTTTTGAATGCATGTAACTTTTAACAAAATATGGGAAATGATTTTCTGTTAATGCTACTTCGACTTTGGTATTGGGTGTATTATTTACTAATTGATGAAACTGATTCGAAAACTCCTGCTTTAAGCTTATTAATCGAAATAAACCCTTATCAGTAGCAAGGTCTAAGATTTTTTCTTTTAAAGTATTTTCAGCAGTTGCTCTATTTCCATTTTTGCCAGTATAACTTATGGTTAATAACACATCTGATATACTATCATAGTTAAATGCTCTAAAAGTAGCTGGAAGTTCGAGTTGCCATTGACTATTGACTGCTCCCCCACCTTCAAATGGTAAATAACGCTCGTCTCTAAAATTAAAATCAAACATGCCGGTATCATTCACTCCAGTACTTGTACTAATCGATGTGTTTTTAGAAATAGGATGATCTTCTGGATTCGCATCACTTTCTTTCTTTTTTATTTGACCACCTACAAAGGTAAGTTTTGCACTTACATTACTATAAGGCCCTACTACTGCGGGTATGGACAAGCGTACACTTTTTATTAAACGTTTATACTGTCCAGGATAAAGTAGATCAAATGCTAGTTCAGGTATGGTAAAGGTACATTTCCCAAATTCTTTTAAATGAATCAAGGCTTCTGGAGCCAATAAAGCCAAAGAAAACGTCTGGGTAATCTCTGGTTTACGTGTATTATTTTTAAGATACTCCTGCTCCATTTGCTGTAATTGCAACAACAACTGTTCTCCTGCTAATAAACCTGCTTTAGAAGAATCCCAATTGTTTTGCTCAATAAAAAAGGTATCCTCATCGTCTGTTTCAAATTGATAGGCTTTTTCTGTTTGTGAGGCCATCTCTACTGCCATATTATAGGCTTGTCTGTACAAACGACTTAAGGTGCTACTCATAAAATTGTATAAGCTTAAACCTGTAAACTTATTTTTATAAAAGTCATAGAGTTCTTTAGTTTGATTTATTGAGGTTTCATGAATTTCTATATCTTTTTCGGCTAAATTCACTCTAATTCCTGCTGCCAAAAGTTGTTGTTTAGTTTGTTTAATTTCTTGGCGTGCCAACTTTAATTGTTGTTTCCATTCCTGTTCTCGGCGTTGATTACTTCCTTCTGCACTTGCAGTAGAAGCAATAACATTTTGTGCCGACGCCAATGCTGTTATTTGATTGGCTATACCTGTTGTGCTATCTCCCAATTCTTTTCCTCCAAACTTCATTGAGAAAGGGCTTCCTACTTGTGGTATTAAATAGAGTAAAGAGCTCATTAACTTCAAACGTTCAGAAGCTAACTGATAATTTGATGCTTTTTTAGAAGCTTTCTGTTGAATTACTTCCCAAGATATTAACCCAGTGTTTACCAAATTCTCATAATAATTAATACGATTCTCTACATTTTCATATGCTTCCTGAGATGATTTATAATTATACTCTGCTTCTTTAAGTTGTTGTTGTTTGATACGTCTAGTTAACTTCAAAATATTTTGTTCATGAACAGAGCGAATTAAAGTCAATTCTTCATTATCTTTTTTCTCTAATGCAGATAATAAAGCACTTCCAAAACTCTGTACAGTTTGCACAAAACTTTTGGCTTTATTTAATAAAACCTCAAAACGATATGTAGGTAAATTATTTTGACCATTAATCATTGTCAAAATATCTTCCATACTTAAGCCACTTGCTTTTACTCGGACTAATAATGCAGGATCAATAGGTGGTTGAAATAAAGATAAACTTCTACGTACACCGCTAATATTCATACAATGGCGTATTTTAAATAAACGATCGTCTACACGATCCCAATAGGCAATTAAATGAGTATTCTCAGGTATACAAAAAGCTAATTTTGATTGATTAACAATATCATAAGCTTGATATTTAGTAGTTTTTAAATTACTGCCCTTTTCTTTCTCAATAGCTAAAGATACTGTAGATTCTGCATTAAAAAATAGTTTAGAAGAATTAACTGTAACATTTTTAAAAGGCGATATGCTTTCTACAGCACTTCTCGAAAAACCTTTATTCCTTTCAGTAACAATATGGTTTTCTAAAGCAATCCAAAATTCACTATTACCATTCTTATTAATGTGTCCTTTGATTGTATTATAATCCAAAATTTTAGTAGTTGTGGTTTCACAACTACCTGTTTCTTTTGGGCGATCTCCTAAGATATCTTTTGCTAATTGATACAACATTAAGGCTTCATTAATAGACTCTCGAGTATCTTGTGTAAACAAATAATCTCCCCAATCGAGCAGGTTGTCAATATATTTCATAACAATGGTCTTTTGGTAAGCATTTGTTCGTGCTCTTGCCACTGCATGTGGATTAAAAGGATCTTGTTTATAAGCATCAATAGCATCAGTATTGGTTAGCATCTGTTGAATTGAAGATATATCAGTATTTCTAAACTCTATAAATTGCCAAAAACGATAGTTAAAATCAACTTTACGCTCTATTTTCCTACCCGAACCTTTCATTCGTATTTTTACAATATCACCATGATCTGCTACAATTTGATAATGCCCAGCTTGATCTGTTCTTACACTATTTTGTGGCTTACCTTCTACAATGACTATGTTTCCTTTAAGATACTCCCCCTGTTTTGCTATTACAAAATCTTCTACCTGTTTAACTACTTCTTCCTCCGACATTGGGTTAAAAATACGTTCGTACCACCACTTGGCTTCTTTAAATTTTTTATTAGCATTGAGATGATTGGCAATAGTAAAAGGGATATGAAAGAATAGCTCCCAATAATAGTTGTCATATGGTTCATTTAAGCCATAACCAAAGTTATTATTTGCTTTTTTTTGATTATGAATAGTCAAAAAATGTTTAAAATCATTGTCATATAAAACTTCTGTAATTTTATCGACATGAAATGTGTTTAGATAAATAGGAGTGTTTAAATCAAGTTTTATATTTGGCTCAGAAAAATATGAAGTAGGTCTAATTTTGTCTTTCAATATGTTTTTTCCAGTTTCTATATAGTTATTATATCCTTGCCCAAACGAAGTATGATTCCAAAGGGATAAATTAAATTCTTTATATAAATAATTATATTTTGGATGGTCAATGTTATAATAGTTTTTATTTAAAGAAATATTAGTATTACTATAATTCACAAATTTATTTAGGTCTAACCCTAGAGTTAAATCCGAAACCATAACTAAGTCATTAGCACCTATTGATTTTATAAATATTTTATTAATATCAATCCTTTTAGAGGCTTTCAACTCGATAACATCAATAAATTTAAAGTCAATCAAAATTGACGAATTACGTCCATCGAATTTAAAATCAAACTTATAATTTTTTGAAAATGTAAAACTTTTGTCAGCAACGAGTCTTCGTCCAATAAATCTTTTTTTTATTATAGTGACTTTAACTAGAACTTTTTTATGTTTTTCAACCCCTACATTCTTAAATTCAACTGTTTCTAATAATTCAGAATATATTTGATAAAGTATTGTGTTTCTTCTTATTACTAAATCAAAAGAATTAAGCTCATGTTTTGGGAAAGTAAATTTTTCAGCATTTATTTTTAAATTTTGTGTCCATATATGTGAAATCTTAAATTTGCCCGATTCATCTATCCAAGCATATGGTTTTCTAAAGACTTCTTTTTTAAATATTTCTATTATAGTATCTTGATTTTCTTCAGAAGAATTTATTAAAGGCTGAGTATAACGTACTCTTTCATTTATTTGATTATTACTACTAAAAAAATATCCCAAATACACTCGCTGCGGTACACTCCAAGTCCCATCTTCCTTTAAAAAAGCATATTTGGTATATACCTTAAAATGAACTCCTTTAGATTTTGAATTTCCACTTACAAACTTATTGATTTGTTTGTCTTGTACTTCTGTCCAAAAGACATAGAGCTTTCCTCTGTATATGATTGAAGATATTTCCTGGGCCTCAATAGCCACCTCCATCTTAATCCAATTACCCCAACTTTTTTTACCATTATAATATTTAAACGTTCGATAATAGTATTGGTAAGGATCTGTATTAGTTCTAGCAAAAAGATAAAATAAGGGCTCATCGTAATCATTTTTGGGTCTTATTTCAATATACTTTTCAGTAATAGGGTTTTCCCCCCATTTTGTCTTATAATAAGCTCCTGAATATCGTAATTTCGTTAACTCACTAAACTGTGTTAGGTACTTTTTGTAAGCCGCTTCGGCAGATTCTTGAGTAATTTTTTCTTGGAGTAGTTCATCTTCAAGTTCTTCAAAAATATGCGTTTTAGTATCTCTTAGTGAGGGCTCTATGTAATTTTCTGGATAGAGAAATACTTTACGATTGGCTTCCCAAACACGATAGTTTTCACGCCATTTCCATTCGTTTCTGGGTATTGTAGTTGGTGCTATATTTATTTTTTTAATTTCATCTCCAAGCTCTGGATCTGTCTGCTCTACATTCATTAAACAACGATGAATGTATAATTGTAAACTAGAAATACCTGCTACAATTTTTGAGGTCTTAAAACACTCACTCATTTCTGAATCGAGTAAAAAATAATGATAAAGATCTCCTTTATCTTTAAACCTATAATCTTCACTTCTACTTAAAATGTAAGAACACAAGGCGTCTCGTTTTAAAGCATTTATTTTATCTTCATAAGGCGCTAGTTTTTCATTTAAGACTTTTTCCTCAGTATACTTAGAGGCAAATGCATCTTTAATAGTATTTCTAGAAGATGCCCATTGTTGATATCCAGTTTGCTTTAAGCTTTTTAAGCTTTTACCCTCAATATGTAAGGTATTCCCTAATTCTAATAGTTCTTTTAATTTTTCAAAATTCGTTAAGCGCAAACGAGCTCCAAAATCAAAATTCTTCCAAAAAGAAAAAAGTAAAGCACTGGAGGTATTCCAAAGAACTGCTAAAGATTCGAAGTCTTCTTGAATGATATTATAACTCGATTTTGTAAACAGAGTAATATCTTTTCTAAACTGGGCTTTAATTTCATTTTCAATTGTCGAATTAATTATAATACTATATGATGCAAGTTTTAAAACAGTATGAAGTTTTAAAGTTTCTAGCTCATTTTTTGTTATTTCCCAAAACGTAGTATGGGAATTCATTAATAAATCAATGTCTTCTTTTTGATATTTCAACTTCTTAAAGAGAAAACTGTAGCCTTGTAACTTATTTAAATGGTCTGTAAATTTTAATGTAGAAGCCTTATCTTCAAAAGTATTATCTCTCTTTATTTTTATAGTACTTAGTGCTTTTAATGTACTATTAAATTTTGGCTCTATTATAATAATAGTTGTTATGGATAACCCCAGTTGGTTAGTTACATATTCTTTAATCCCCTCTTCAATTTGTTCAATTTCTTTAGTATCGGGTTCTGGATAATGAATTTCATTAGCGGTTGGCTTTGTGGTTCTTAATCCTAAAACTAATTCTTCAATAGCGACATTCGTATATTCATATTGATGTAATACAGAGGTTTGTTTATTTACAATGAACAAAATATCTGCAACATCCAGCGATGATGCCTTAATTTGAGTAGTAATAGTTATGATGGAGTTAATTATTACTGGCGATGTTAACAACATAGGCTGTATTTGGATTAAACTACAAATACCTATGAGTTCTGATGTTGTAATTTGAAGACTTTTAGCCAAACGAGCATATCTATATAATTGACTTAAATCTTTGGTTTCAATAATTTTGTTACTTTTCCATTTTAGATAGTCTATCAGAATTTTAAGATCCGTTTCTGAAATTCCCAATCCTCTTATGAGAAAGGGTATTGAGATTTTATTCAGACTATTACCTTCTATTTCATCTATATTGAAGAGTCGTTTTTTTAAAGGTTTTTCTTTGAATTTTAATGTAGAATCATCTAAATCTTGAATAAAGCCTGCTAATTCTTCTATAGTTAGATGTAGTTGCTCCTTTAGCTGTAACCATTTAGAAAGTATTTGTGGTATACCTTCTAAATTATACCTTCCAAATCCCTGCATTAAGAAATTAAACTCGGGCAAAGACAAATCTGTTTTTTTCCATAAGCGTAGATATCTATAATACAGATCTAAAAAAACCTTATCTAAGGGGCGTATTATTGTACCAAATGATTCCGAAATTTTAAGTACCTCATTAAATTTTACTAAAGGTTCAATTTCCTCTTTATCAACAAACACATAAGTAACGGACTCAAAAAACTTTGCCTCTAAAAGTTCCTCTAATTCACCACGTGTAATTTTAGCATATCTTAAGAATTCCTGAACAAGGAAAGGGTCTTTAAATTCATTACTTCCGCTCCTTTTCAAATTTTTACTACCAAATACTTTATAAGCGTTATCTAGATTTTCATTAGTAATAAGTTGTTCTTCATCTTCTGTAATTTGTAAGAATTCCAAATCCGTTTTATTCTCAGAAACCTCAATGGCTTTATAAATATCGAATAACCTCAATCCAAAATGAGAGAGATACAATCGAAGTTCTTCCAAGGGTAAAATTTGTGGTAAATCAATGGCTTGTTTTTTGGCTTTACTAATAATATCAAAAGTATCCCCCTTTATAAAAGCACCTGTATTTGTCCAAGTATAGCCTTCATTCATTGCTACAAAATTCCCTAATACTTCGTTAACTAATTCTAAATACGTAATCTCGTTATGAGTATTATCACATGTGAATTTAAGACTCCACAAGTCAGAACGACGTGCCTTTAAGTCTAGTGGATGAAGAGGATTCTTTACAGGATTAACCTCATTTAATTTTCTATAAGTATCAAAATAAGTAGTTGCTACGTGCTTATCTATAAATTGCATTAAATCTGTGAAATACGCTGCTGGGCTAAAAATAGAACGACAATGCTCACACTTGCAAAAATCTTGACTACCAAAAAAATCTTTAAACGATGGTAAATCTTTAATCGCATTAATCAATGGATTTTCATTTGCTACTGCTAACTTTCTAAAGTCACCAACCACTGCATTCCGTACTAATTCATGTAAATTTGAAGATGTTGCCATCATATCTTCAGCAATATTGAAGACTTGTTGCGCTTCTTTATAGGAAAGACCAGATTGTTTAGCAAAAATTTCCGAATTGAGATTTACTATATTGTATGATAAGTCAAAATCTGCCGCTAATAGTTTTTTACGTACATCAAAAGCTTCTGTTAAATGATATACTCGTTGAAAGGCTCCAAATTGCTTACGAACAGCTTCTTGTTCTTTAGCAGGGATACCCGACCATTTTAAAGTAGTATTTGTTTTTTGAAAATCTGCTGTTTTTATATCTGTTTCAGGATTATTATCTATAAAAACCTGTAAATAATTCAGTTTTTTTGAAATAACATCTTGCTTTCTTTCTGGTGTAAAGCGGTTGTTTTGCAGCACCTTAGGGAGTTCTAAATATTTGTAAGTATTGGTTAACTCATTAAGTGCTTCGGCATCTTTTAATAGGCTTTTTTTATCGTTAGAAGAAATGCCTTTCCAATCAATGATTTCTGGATTGAGATATGAGGTGTTGAATATCTCTTTATTATATTTTAATAATTTTTCTACTGACTTTAAAGAAGATATCGCTATTGTGGGAGTTTCTGAAATTACTCGATGGGTAAAATAAGCATTTGGATATGCCATTTCTACGGTATAACGCAATTGCTCTGCATAAGCTTCTTTTGAAGAAATACCACCTGGCAAACTTGTTCCACAATCCTTGATACAATTGAGCCAATCTTTATGATCTAGTTTACTCAAAGAAACACTATCTGCAAGTCCATCTTTTAGTAAGGCTTGCATAAGTTTGATATTATTTTGAGTTAATTGTCCTAAATCGGTAGTGAGTTTTAGAGCTTTTTTTTCCTTTTCCGTAATAAGCTGAGATGTATACCAGTTATTTATGATTTCGTAATCTACGGTATCCCAATCCACATTATTTTTAGACAATTTTTCAAATGATGTTTTTGATAATTTTGCTAAATCTGAATACGCATTAGTAATTACTTGTTGTAGATCTTCTTTTAGTAAAGGGTTATTTTTTATAGTGTTTTCTAAATAAAGAAACTCTTTTATTTTAGCATCTCCTGCAGTAGTTAGTTTATTTTTTATAGCGGCTAAAACCTCTTCACCAATCTGCTGTTTCTGCAACTCGGGCTGAATATATAACTCCGTATACTCTTTGATGCTTAGATTCGTAATTTTTTTATAATCTATGGGTATATCCGCAATAGTTTTGGCTACTACATCATTCTTTACGCCTATTACAGACACTAATTTCTTTTTAAAACAGGCATTCACCGTATCCTCTATAGCTTTAATTTCTTTTTTAGGAATCCCAGAAAGTGCCCCCAAGCTTTGTCCTTGTAGTTTTAGATTGAGTAAAAAGGCTTGTGTTGCTATGTTGTTGGTTTGACTCATTTTATTAATGTTTTAGTGTTTTGTGACACTTATTGTTAATGCTACGACTTATTATGCAGCTGTGACGCCGCTAGTTGCAAACTAGCGGTAGCTGTTAATTTTAAAATAGACTAAAAATTGATTTTTTAAAAGAGTCTATTTTTTTACTAGCAGATTGTAAAAGTTCATTAGTCTTTTTAACTATTGTATTGTTAACTTTTTTAATACCTTTATTTATTAAATTATTTGTTTGTTTAACTTTTTCTGAGACTTTTTTAATTACCTCTTTTGAAGAATCCAGAACTTTTTTTGTTTTTTCTCTAATTTTTTTTAATTTTCTTTTATGTTTTTTTCTTTCATCCTTTGACAGTATATTTTCTTTAGATTTTATCTCTGATTGACTAGATTCACCTCCAACTAAAAGAGAAGCTCCTATAGTATCTGAGATTGTAAATTCACCTCCTATACCGATATCTATTAGTCCATCTTCACTTGTTGACATACTAGCACTTAAACCTATACCAACTATAGCAGAAAAATTCACTCCAATCACACCTCCATATGTGTTTCCATCAATTTTCTCATTCCCAATATCACTTACGTGTCCTTCTCCTAAACCACGTTGTAATATCGAATATCCTATATGAAATTCCCCTCCAAAATTATATGCCAACTCGACACCAGGATCAACTTCTATTTCTAATTGTACTTCAGCGTGTTCTGAAACTTCTTTAGTTAATGTTATTTCCCCAACTTTTTCTGATAAAGGGTTAATTATCATTCTTTCACCAAGACCAACATTACCTCCTGCACTCCCTCCTATTATGAATGGAGCAATTCCTATTGACATTCCTCCTTTTTCAACAAATTTTATGTAGTCAGGAAAAAAAGACCCTACATAATCTGTAAGTAAATGACTTTCTTCATTTGATATATTTGATTTTGAAATGGATGCATTAGGATTTAAACCATTTATGTCCGTGAAAATAATAGGCCTATTAAATGCATAAATATAAATATTAATTCCACCTTCAACCCCAATCGGATCCGCACTTAACCACCTTCCCAACCAAGGTAAGTAATAGCGTGCCGAGTGATAATTTAAACCACTTTCGCTGTCTCGCTCCATACCCGTATAGCGGTAGCGTTTGGCAGTGGCTTTGATCGCTTGGTTTTTGGCTTGGTAGGCAACGGTTCCATAGGGATGATATTCTTCGTATGAAATGATCTTTGCTTTTTCGTCTAGCTCCAAACCTACAGAACCTAGGTGGTTACTGTATTGGTAGCGGCACTTTGTGCCAGTTGTTAGTTGTTGGTTGTCAGTTGATTGTATATCCTCAATGAGTAAAACTCGTTGATCTTCTAGCATTAAATGATGGGTTTCTATTTCTTCGACTAGTGTATTATGTTCCCATCTTCGGTAAATTTCCATGCCACCTAAGTATAGGCGTTCTTCTTTGATGCCTCCTGTTTTTTCTATAACCTTACGGCTACGTTCTAACTGGTTATCGTATTGGTAATAGGCCACTCCACCACCGCCTAACTCTAATTGGTGTAGCCGTTCTAAATAATCCCAATGGGTGGTAAAACCTTCACAAAAATTAAGTATACTGCCGTGTTCATTATAGCGATAGGTAATCGTATTTCTATCTGTGGTAGCCGTTTTTAAGCGGTTATTGTCATCTTCATAGGTATTTAGGCGTTTCCAACGATGGGTATGATCACCTATATGATACATTTCTTCTATATTGCCCACCGCATCATAGTAATAGGTCTGTCGGTACATTCTAAAAATAGCGTTTCCGCTAGCGTTAAATACATCAGCTGGCGCAGGTTCTTTGCAATTAGGTGTGGTGTTATAGGTTTTATTTTCGCGCCCTGTGGCTTTAATCAATCGATCTAAGGCATCGTATTCATAATTACAAATGGGTTCAACCAAAACACCTCCATGAATCACCCGTTCTTGTGCTTGGTCTTTTATCCTTATAATATTGCCTATGGCATCATAACTATAATGCAAATCTTGTAATACAGGGTATGTTTTTAGTCCTGTGGCTAGTTTTGCATTGGCTATGTTTTTTCGAGTAGTTTTTAGGTTTTGTAAGCGATAATTTTTAGGATTGTATAGGTATCGTGTGGTGGTATCATTGCCTAGTTTTAATAACGTTCGCTGGCCTTTTTCATTATAAAGGACTTCTTTTATGGATGGTACTGCTTTTCCTCCTTCATACCCATCGCCATTAGTTTGTGCCCCTGTAATTTGTATTTCGGATTGTAACACACCACGCTCGTTATAGCTAGGAACATATACCGCTACGTGATTAGGTGTACGATGCCAATTAAAGAGTTGGCACATTCTGTTTAGTGCATCGTACTTGGTTTTTAGGGTAAAGATTTCATCTTCCAGCGTAATGGCTTGTGACCAATCGATGATTTCCTCTTTTTTAAATACAGGGAGTTGTCGTGTGCTTTCTAGTAAATTGCCTTTAAAATCAAATGCTTTGTTAGAAACCAATCCGCTGGAATCATAATGTGCATACAGTTGCCCTCGTACATTGTTTTCTTTGGCATTGGTAGCTTCTTCTCCATAGGTAAATTGTTCTATTAGAAAGGGTTGTGTACTCGGCTTTTTATACAACCACTGCGCTATAGGGCGTTGTAACTCATCATACTTAATCTCAAATCGCTGGGCTTTACTATCCCATTGGCGTATAGGGTTTTCGGCTATATTGTTTATAGACCAGCGTTCGCCTGCATCCATACTCTTTTCATATATACGGTGCCCTAACATCGTATATCTATATAGCATGACTTGGTTACCTCGTGCATCGATAATGCTTTCGGTATTGCCTTCGATATCTAAGTTAATTTGTGTGCTATAGTATTCATCTTTAAAATCGGTAGGGATTCGTTTTCCTAAAGCGTCTCTTGTATACATTCGGTTATGAGCAATGCTTACCATAGGTCTCCCTAAAGTATCTAAATGTAGTTGCGTAGGTGTATGGTAAGCCAAATTTGTTGTATGACAATCATTTTGGTCATAAGAGCTTTGTTGCCAAGCATTAAAACGTACTTCGGTTTTCGTACCATCGGGAAATTCTGTTTTTATATTTCTACTTAAAGCATCGTAATATATAATAGGTGTTACTCCTCTTTCTGTCAATTCTTTATGATCTTCATAAAATGGAGTGACCGAAAAATAAGGTTCGTATTGTTTTACTGGATTCCCTTTATTATTCAATACCGTTCGGCCATTACCTATCCAGCGTAATGCGCTTCCTGTATCCATCGTTTCTAAAGTGTATTCACAATTGGGTTTAATATCCAATTGTAAAGCTTCTCCCGGTTCTGCTTGTGTTTTTTGCATCGCCACATTGCCCAATCCATCGGTATATTCAAAGCTGAGTTGTAAAGAAGTTTGATCGGTAGTCGGATCATTCAATACATCCTGGTAATGCCGTTCTCTAACAATACTTCCTGTGGTTGAGGGAATATATTTGGATATTCCACACGGTAATGCATTTTCTGTGGTTTGTTCTTGTACCAATGCATACGAATGTCGGTAGCGATCAAAATCATAGACAAAACGGGTGGTGGCATTTTTAAGTAAGTCCGCTGCTTCTTTTCGCAAAGCTTGTGTATCAGATAAAGAAAAATAGTTTTTTATCTGATCTCTTTCTGTTTCGGTAGTGTATTCGGTATGTCCTAAAAGATTGTCTGCTTCATTGCCTTTGCCAAAAAAAGCAATGGTTTTTACCAAACCTAATTCATCCAAAAGTGTTTTACTTATATTATCATTAGGATCTTTTATTTGAGTCGAACTCATCGTACGGAAATTGAACTCCAAGACTTCTACCCTATTCTCCAAAGCATCTACAGTGGTTTGGGGAAATAGGTAGTATTCTTTATAGTATTCTAATTTGGTTTTAGCTTTAAAGGGATCTAAATAGGCGATTGGCGAAAAGAATTGTTCTTTTACTTTATTAAAAGATTCCTGAGTTTCTTTAAAGATTGCATAACCAGAGGGGATCCACCATTGATCAGGATGCTCTAATAATTGAACATAGCCACCATCCTCTTTTAAAATAGAGGCGCTATTATCCATCTTTGTGCCATAGATACTGCCTAACAATTCTTCATCAAATGCCAATTGATAGGATTGATATGGGATACCATGAGCCGCCATTTGATTTTCTAGTAATGCCGTTTCTAATTGGTCATCATAATAGGTAGAAATAATATGTTCTATCAATCGCACTCCCTTTTCTGCATTGGCAGCTGGTGTATGATATGCTTTCTGAAATTGAGGAGTACTCAACACCTCTACAAAAGCATCTATACGATATAGATTTTGACCTACAGGAACATTTATACCGGTTATTTCATAAGTTTTCGCTGATGCTGGTAAACGTAGTCGATAATCCTGTGCTGTATCAATATCATTAGTAAAACTATTGACGGTATAGATAATTTGCGTTTCCGCTTGCTTTTGCTGTAGGTCTTTTAGGCTATTAACATAGACTTCTTTTTCGTTATTCCGTTCGTATGCTAAGGTGTTTGCTTCTTCAATAAGCTTGGTAATTGCTTCTGTATTCATCCTTGGGTACACAATGGCGACACTTTCTAGCACATTTCCCAGTGCATCTATTTTTATATTAAGATTATGAGCTATTCGAGGATCATGAATCGCTCTTTCATAATGAAACGTAATGGCTTCACTTTCGGTAGTTATAAATACCGCATGAAGGTTATCTTCTTTCGGTTGTAGGCGTTGTACGTTGCAATTGTGCGTAGCTACTGTATAAGGAATATTATGAAGGCTAGGATCCCCCTCAAAAGAAAATACTTCTTGCCGAATCACCATCCCTTTACAGGCTCTATAGGCTTCTCTTAGCTCTTGAACAGACAGCATACCTTCTCCTATAATTTCACCTTCAGGTAAACTCCGAATAAAATCAGCAATTTGATTCTTTTTGTCCTTAAAATTTGAATGGTTATACCAATACTCATCCTCGAACTGATCTAGCATGCTTTTATCACTCATAAAAGCACCTGTATGATACCAGGTTTTTGTGAGAATCGGTGCTTGGTATAATACTTCGGATTTTTCTAATTGATTTCCTGTATTCTTTTTATTCCATACCTCATATTCTTCTGTATCCAATTGCTCTACCCTCCCAAAACCTCTAAACTCTCGCTCGGCATGATCATAATACCCATTATGATAGCTGTATTGCGTGGCAAAGCGCACATTAGTGATGTGCTCCTCTATTACTACTTCACTCACTACCTGAACTGGAAACGGCAATTTGGTTTTCCATGGGGTTCCTTGAAGCTTGTCTTTGATATAATAGTGGGTAGAACTTTTATAATTATAGGAAGTTACCTTTCCCATATTATTGCGATACTGAACCAATACATGAGGCTTTTTACTGCTCATTAAATCCATATACCGCATGGGTGTATGGGCATGATCTGGCAAGTCTGAAGACCAAACAATACAGGAAGTACCCGAACCTAATAGATCTATTACAGACAACCTACTATTAGTATCTATTTTGTAAAAGGGCGCTATTTCGTGTGCATTACTCCAAGCATTTCCGCTATGGTTGATAAAAGCTTTGCAGGTATTTTGACCTAAATACAAGATATCCGTAGCTCCCGTACCACTTATATCTGCCAGATGAAGGTATTGCGGATTGAACAATTCTGGGTGATCAAAATAAGGTGCATTACTCATGCTAATCTTTGCACTAAATTGTCCGTAGCCCATATTGGCCCAATAGCAAATTTCTCCATTGCGAATTCTAACAATATCGGTAAGTCCGTCTCCTGAAAAATCTGCCAGAAAAATACTTTGCTCTTGATTGGCAAAGACAATCGCTGGTCCAGTATTATCATCATAGGGTTTAGTGGTTCTTGATGCATTTTGATTTCCCGTTTTGCCAGCATTAGCATACCAGGTAAATACATTTTCTTCAGTTACTACTATATCAGGTTTCCCATCGCCAGTAAGATCTAATAAACGAACATTAGGATCTTGTAAATCAATGTTCGCTTTTTGTTGAAAGGCTTGAAAGGAAGTCCAGTCCTCAGTATCGGTAAGTTCAAAAAAGCCGTGTAGGGCTCCATTATTTACAACAATTTGTTTCTTACCATTTCCTTCTAGATCCTGAATACTTAGACTGCCATTAGATAATCCACTCACTGAGGGACGAGGAGCTACCACTTTGACACTATTAAAGTTTACCTGGCCATTTTCTTTAACATCTCCATTATTTTGTTTGTAATACCAACCAGCACTTTGTTCGGTTAAAATCCCAGAAATACCTTCTCCATATAAATCTACCCATTGGTACGTATTGGTTAATCCAACTGGTACATTTTGAATATGTTCTGAATCTACTGCTTTAATTTTTGTATTCCATTGTAATTCTTGATATTGAAATTCTATAGGAGGTAATGATTTTTCATAGTAATGATTTCCTTTTCGGATATGTCCTTTTTGTGTGATCGCATTTAGGTAAGTAACTTCCGCTTGATTAGAACCGTTGATGGAGGAATCTCTATGATTTAATTCTAAGGATTTTACCAAATAATTAGTTCCAAATTTTTCTTGATCTGGAGTATCTATAAATTGTTGTTCTTCTTCAAAATGATGAAACATCAAGATACGTTTACAAAGCCGATTGGTGCGTATTTCGAAACCTGAGCGATAGGAAGAAAAGGGATCTGCTCTATATTCCCATTCCAATTCCTCCTGGTAAGGCTGTTTTTTATTGGTATGTTCTCCGTAATCGAAAACTAGTTCAAACAAAAAATCATTTTGTGGTATTCTGGGATCATAGGGATCATCTTGTTCACCATCCCTAATGGCGTAATATGGTTTATGATTCCCGTACTTTATTCTTTTTATATATTGATTAGCAATTGTAGCAATACCCTCTAGCCTATTTCTTTCATGAGCTTTATTAGGTACATGCTCTAGATTCTCGGATTTGTATTCGTAGAGCATACAATTTCCCTTATCATCGTAGCTTAGTTCTGGCAACCATTGATAAATTTGAGTATTGTTGTTTGGGTTGCTTATTCTTGTAGTGTTACTTCGTCCAAAAATGGTGGTGATATTATCTCGTGTAGTTACTCGCCAATACGTTCCTTTCTGATGATGATCAATCCTTTCGATTCGTGCAAATCCTCCTTCAATTCTAGGTCGATATTTATATACTGAATAATTGGCGTATAGTTCTTTTTTTTTGATCCAATTCGTATTCTTTTTTTCTAGAAAAGGTACTAAGTCTTCTGCCCCTGAGAACATAAACACATCTTCATCGCTATATTTAGGGATCTGCTTATCCGTTTTTCTTTGGATAGATGGCAATCCAATCGACCATCCTAATCCAAAATGGCTATTTCCTCCTCCGCTATTGTAACTTAAGGCCAATGAAGGACCAAAACCGTTACGCCCAGCTGTGATTGGTAATGGTATGCTAAAAGAAGCCGTGCCGTTAGCCGAATTGACTTCAAATTTTTCGTCAATGCCTTTTAGTGCTCCTCCGCCTTTTGGAAGCGATATAGATGGTACTTGTATTGCATTAGACTGGGTAGCATTTACTTGAGTAAGTGAACTAATACTCCCTAATTTTGACTGCTCTAAGTCTGGTACAGAATCCTTGGAATTATTCTCCATACGAAATCGTTTAGATTTTTATTTCTAATTAATTCTGGGGGATCAATAATTCGATGGCGTTATAATTAGAATTGTTTTCCAACGCTATCTTGAGGAGGGAAGATTAAGTATATGTTTATATGCCATATATTAACGAAAATACATCATAAATATATAACATAAAATAGAACAAAAAAGTTAAAATAATTTTAAATAACTGATTTTAAGTGTTTAAAATTTATTTTTTAAGTGTAGTATAGATTATCGTTAAGATATTTTATCTGAATAATCGGAAAGTTTACTATTTATAATAATCGCACAAAGCCTCAATAGAAGCAGTTACTATAATCTTTATTTTATTTCTTTCTATTCAGAAAAATGAATGCCATTATCTTTATTCATACTCTCTACAACCTTCCCTTTATTATTTTAACAGCTTAAATTTTGTAGTGATCTAATGTAGCAATTCTACATTTTTTTAATAATTGCTTTTTACATGATTAGAAATATAATAATAAACTGGTGTTTTATCACATTTTGATATTAACCCAAGAAATGTAGTTAACAAAACCTAGACTAAAGTCAAGTAACATAAGGCATTACTAAATTCTAATCTAGGTTATACAGCTACAAGCATTTAACTTACATAAGGATAAATTAATAAAGCTTATAATTTACTAAACTTTAATACACTTCCTTTGATTCTAATAAAGTACAATCCCGCAGACAGGTTATCTACATTTATACTTTGTTGATAAGTACCACTATTAATTAATTTACCAGCTATAGAAAATATCTCGTAATCCTGTCCATTAATTATATTTGATGTAAAAGAGATTTGTTTCTTTACTGGGCTTTGGATAAGTTTTAATTTTTCAGTAGTAAAATCATTAACACTTAAATTAGTAGTATTCTCAAATACAATGGAATCGATATCAAATAAGAAACCTCCTCCATTTCCTGTACCGCTAAATTCTAAACGTAAATTTTGAGCTCCTGCTGTTAAAGTGATTTCTTTACTAAATACTTGTATTTGATCAAAGCCTCCGGTGGATGTTATTGTAAATGTTTCTAATGGGACAGCATCTATAAAAGCCGTAATTACTCCTCCAGCATCACCAGGTGCTCCTGCATTGATAGTCATAGTATAGGTACCCGGAATTACTACATTAAGCATATATTCTGTACGATCACCATTATTAATAAAACCGATCAAATTTCCAGTATTATTTACCTGAACTCCACTACTAACTCCATTTTGAAAAGACTCTGCTTGCACTGTTCCTGGAATATTAACTATGCATCTATTTTCTGGATCATTAACACACATGTCATTCGCATTAGTTACAAAACCATTTATTGGACCACAACTTTGCATGGTAACTGCTGGGTCTCCTAGCCCATCGTTATCTTTATCGGCATATAAAGTTTGCTTTGTGCAAATACCTTCTTCTGTTTCTAAAGACAGTATTACAGAGGCAATTCTACCTCCTGTTTGTGCATAAGTAACAGTAACAACATTATCTCCATTATTAACTAAATCGTATGGTACACTTAATTCTATAACACCAAAAAAATCGGCTCGCCCTGTTTGATCATAGCCTTTCCAATTTGATGGAATTGTTAATGATGTTCCATTAAAGGTAACCTCACTAGGTAACCTATCTAAATTAGTTGGTGTGGTACTACCTACACCTGTAGTTATAGGAATACCTACACCTAAACGTAGTGTGGCATCACCAGAAGTACCTGTAACAACATTATTTAAGGTAAATGTTTTGACATCATTACCTGTGATTACTACTGTAGGTGCCTTGTCAACAGAAGCTTGGGTAGATGTCGCATAATACTTTTTTCTAACAATACTACTTGTAAACTCAATGGGAGCATCATAAGTAATTTTTAGCATTCTCGTTTCTCCTACTAGCAAAGGAACATTAGAAGGTAAAGTGTTACTATCAATACCTGATTCATAAATAGGGATATTCATACCATTTACCACCAAAAATGAAGTATTTACATTAGTAACCGTGCCTACTCTGCTTATAAAATTTAAGTTTAGCGTTTTATCGGTATCATCTAAATTATTTAAAACAACATATGCTGTATTTCCATCAACAAAAGCCTGAACTTGAACATCTACATCATCACTTGTAATTTTTGCACGATTTCCTTTGAGATCACTCCAAAATTTAAAGAAGTTTTCTTTAAAGGTTAATACGAATTCATCATTCCTGAATAAACCAGTATCTGGATCTCGTTCTGATTTCACTTCTGTAGGACGTAAATAAGCAGGAATATAAGGCTGTGGGGATCCAGTTCCTCCATCTGCATTGAAATTATTATAGAAAAAATCGGCACGGCCGGTAATAAACGGAATACAAATTTCAATATTATCTTGCCTTTCAAAAAAATTAAATAACATATTGTTTAATCCATTTATCGTGATAGCGGCAGTGGCTTCATTATAAAACCCAGGTGCTGGACCTAAAGGAAAATCCCTTTCAATTACTCCAAATTCACTTATGGCTATTTTTTTTGGTGCGCCTAATTTCTGATCAGTATAGGCTTCTAATAAATCCAGTATCGCTTCAGAATTGCTTCCTGATCTTCCATTAGCTTGTCCAATTTGATTCACTCCATCATAAGGATGTACAGAAAGCGCATCAATTTCCTCACCAGCAACATCAATAAATAATTTCATATGATTTTGCCAAGTTTCACTAAAATCTCTTCTGGCATATGAAGGAAAAGCACTAGAAAAGCCAATTACCTTCATATTAGCAAGTTCGGGCGTATCGTGTATTCCTTTTGCCATATCCCGAAACCATTCACTCATTTTTTGCACTACATCTTGATTTGTAGGCGCTGTAGCATTTGTGAAATTCTTCGCTTTTATAAAGGGTTCATTGAAGGGTTCCCAATATTCTGGTCTATTTTTAGTATCAACGTTATCAACAAAATATCTAGCTGCGGATAGTGCACCCGTCACAGGATCAGAATCTACGGTCCAAGATCTCGCAGGATTACTTGTGGCTATAAATCGACTAACTGGTCGAACGATACCATCTGAAGTTGGAGGTGTACTTGGATAATTTCCTATTGGGTCAACAAAATTTCTATCAGAATGAGGATCAAAAAAACGACGTCCAAAACCGAAGTTATTATCTTTTAGAAAAGTGGGAAAAGCAGGTTCTTCTCTTGCCGTATGTAAATTAAAATATTTAGAACGATCTAGGTTGGATTCGTTACCTAAAAAGCGTTGCTGTTCAAGATCAATAGAAACATTAACTGTTTGCGAAAAAACAAAAAATGAATTTAATGATAATGTAAATAAAAATAGTTGAGCAGTTGTTTTTTTCATAGTAAAATGTAAATAGATTTTAAGCTTATATTTAATTTCAAAAAATCAAACAATAACACCTTATTCTTTTACAAGAACGCCTATTTTATAAAAAACGTAAATAATATATGGTTTTTAAATTGCAATATATTGTTAAAACGATTGCTCATATGCTTTAGCTTCCCTCTTATTTAAATTTCTATGTTATTTTATTTACTATTTGTTTTTATTCTTTTTTTTCCAAATTCAATAATGAATAAGTGCAAAAAATAAACGAAATTAACTTTTTGCACTTATTCATTGAATTCAGGTTAAGTAGAGTTTTATACCTTAGTAATTACAATTTTTCTATATCCAGTAACATCTCTTTTGCGGCTTTGCTTATTATTCCATTAGTATCTAAAGAAATGGCCTTTTTTAATGATGCTTTTGCATTATTTGTATCATGAAGTAAAGTATAAGCTTTTCCTAAATTTTTATACGTTATGGCAGAGTTTGGGAATAATTGTGAAACCATTAAAAAAACTTGAACGGAAGCCTGAATTTGCGGTATGCGACCAGTTTGCATTAAAAAATTGCCACTTTTATTTAATTCTGCTTCAAAATCACAAAACTCATAAAGTGGATCTTGTATCATTTTTGGTAATTCTGTTGCTAGTTTTTCTGTTTGTCCAGATAAATATAAATCTGTTATATATTCCATAGGTTTGGGCTTAAAATCGGGGACATTAAAAGTTAAAGCCGCTTCTAATACGGGATCTTGATTATTAACATACTCATCAAAACTTATAGTAACAGGGATACTTGGAGCTATCCAATCGGTATTTTCTAAAGCATGTTTATCTTGCCACCATAAATAAGATAAAGAGACATCAATAGCACTGTTGGGGAGTTTTACAGGTCGATTATCACCCCAAAAATTAACATTTTCCGCTGTTGGTTCTCCTACAAAAATAACATTAGTGTAATTATCCATTTCATTAACCAAGTTTTGACAAGCAGAAAAAGTTCGCTTCCCTGTAATAACAAATAGCTTTCCTATTTTATTTATCTTTTCAGATTTTATAATGCCTTTAATAACATCTTTATTTAAATAGTTATTTCCTCCTCCATTTAAACGCACATCAATAATTAATTTCTCTACATCATTAGTTTCTATTTCATTAAAAATACGGGAGTAAAAATCCTTAGTACTTTCTTTTGCATCATCTCCAATCCAACTATGTCTTATGTATATGGCTTTTTTAGTTGTTAAATATTCTGAATAATAATTTTTATCTAATTTCTTTAAATATAATGGAGTAGTAGATTGATTTCTTGCCTCTAACCAGTTTTCATCTTGCTGAACATATCCTTGCTTTGTAGGCACTCCTTCTCCGGCCTCCATCACTGTAAAAGATTGTGTAAATACGTTACCTTTTTTTTCTAAGGTAAGTGACACTTCTTTTAAAAGGGTTTCTGTTATTTTTTGGGCATGTAATACTTCGGTAATCCCCAAATAATTGATCCCATAAGCTTTAAAAAATTGAGAATTTTCAGCACTTACGGTAGGTGCTATCTTTTTTAAAGCTTCTGCTATTGGCATATTGTTTATTTTTAAAACTTTAGCCCCTAATGCTTTTTTATAATCTTTATGAACTCCTTGAATATAAATACCATCTTTAAAATATTTAAGGTTAAATGGTAAGTAATGAAAATTTATATTTTTTTGATTGTAAAAAAATACTCCAGTATGTCCATATTTGAATGAAGCTATTAATCTAGTAATTCCAACTTTAATTTCATGTGATTCTAAATTTGGAATAGCCTTATAAAGTGCTTCTACCTGTGAATCAAAGTCTTCTTTTGTTGTTTTTACAAAAAGAAATGAATAATCTTTATGTATCGTATTTTGAATAAAGCGAAGGTCTTCTTGCCATTGTTCTATGGTTAATTTTTTTTGAGACCATAGTTGAGAAAACATTAAAAAACTTAGGATGATTAGTATTTTTTTCATGATGATTTTAAGTTAGCGTTTATTAAATTTAGAGTTAATTTTATTTATTTGTGATGTTTGAGCGTTCTAATAGTAAAGAAGCGAAACATTGTACTCCATATTTTATAGTTTTTTCATCTACAGCAAAATTTGGGGTATGTGGCATAGAATTTATACCTTTTTCAATGTTAGATCCTCCTAAGAAAAAGAATACTCCTGGTACTTTTTGCTGATAAAGTGCAAAATCTTCGCCAAAAAAAGGAACTTGTCCATACAGTGGTTCAAGCATTTCTTTATCATAAAAACTAGAAATGGTTTTTGAGGCAACTTTGGTAAGTTCTGGATCGTTTACAGGATTTGATGCTGAATCCTTTGCATATTCAATAGAAATAAAAGCATCTTTAAATTTAGAGTTAAGAATTTGCTTTTTTATTTCGAAGGGTATGTTATTCACTTTTTTTACATCCGTTTCAAGAAAACTGGCATTGTAAAAAGTAACAGACTTATCTGCTGTATTAAGTTTTGATTGATTTAAAATAAAATAATCTTTAAAAATAGTTTCCTTGCTTGTAAGCCCTATTTGGGAATCGGAAATCTTACTTATAATATCCCAAGGTGAACTGTTATCTTTTATATTACGAATAAAACCTTTTAAAATACTATTCATAAAATTTTCTAATTCATTTTCATTCGTGTTTGGTTTAAATTTTACCTCGAGTGTTTTTGCATACGCAAATAACTCATTAGCCTTAACATTAATAATTCCCGATGCAGAATGACCTATATGTAATCCATAAATTTCATCAGGTTGAATATGATCAAAAAGGCCATCCTCAATCATATCTTTTGCTCCTGAGTTGATTTCTTCTGCTGGTTGAAAAATAAAATAAACACTACCCTCAATAGACTCTCTTTGTTGCGATAGTACATTAGCAATACCTAAACCTATTGTGGTATGTACATCATGACCACAAATATGCCTGACTCCTTTATTTTTTGATGCAAAACTAACAACATCTGGTTCATCAGTTTTTACGGCATCCATATCAGCTCGCCAAGCTATTTTTTTTCCTTTTTTACCTCCTTTTAAAATTCCTACTACGCCATTTCCTCCTATATTGGTTTTTACTTCTAAGCCCAAACCTTTTAAATATTCGGCAACTATTTTAGAAGTTCTCACCTCGTGTTTAGAAATTTCTGGGTGACTATGTAGATCTCTCCTAATCTTAACCAGACTAGTATAAATCTCATCTGTTTTATCAACTATTTTTTGATAGTTATCAATGTTTTTGTCTGATTGTGCTTTAAGTATTCCTGTAGTAAGGAAAAGTACTAGTGTTATAAATTTTAGATTCATGATATAATGGTTAATAATTATATCACAAATATTATTTTATTCCGTTGTTTTAAATAGTACTTATTGTTGAAACGTAGTTTTAATTACTTGAAATGTAATAGGTACAGTTTATCTGTTCATCCACTCCTTAAAATCAGGAGTCTTTTGTCTACTAACAATAAATTCTTGGTCCCTCGGATTTAACAATGATAATTTTACACGATGATTAAAATAAGGTTCTATTTTTTGAATTGAAATTTTGGATATAATCTGCCCCCTATTAATTCGGTAAAATTGAGTCTCTTCTAAAGAACTAAATAATTGGTCCATAGTCTCATCTATAATATAACGCTTGTTAGTATGGGTAATTCCAAAAGTGATACTATCTTGCGAATACATGTATAAAAGCTCTGACACTCTTATTTGTATAAAACCACTTCCCTCTTTTACTAATATTCCTGCGCGTTTTTGTTGAGTCTGCATACTACTCAATAACTCCTTTAGAATATTTGGTTCAATAGTTTTTTTTGATTGATTTTTATATTTTGAAAATTTGTTTAAGGCTGTGTCTAAATCACTTTGCTTTATTGGTTTTAGTAAATAATCGATACTATTTACTTTAAATGCTTGAATGGCATATTGATCAAAAGCAGTAGTAAAAATAATGGGGGCAGTTACTTCTATTTTCTGAAAAATCTCAAAACTTAAACCGTCTGCTAATTGAATATCCATGAACACTAAATCCGGAGTCTTATTTTTTCTAAACCAATGCACCGTATCTTCAACAGAATCGATAACAGTAAGTACTTCAAAATCATAAACACTTTTGTTTAATAAATTTTGTAATTGACTTGCAGCACGGGGCTCATCTTCAACAATTAGTATTTTCATAATTTTTATTTTGATGATTTTAATAATGGAAGAGAAACTATGAAATACTCTCCATCATTATTAATAATTGGCGTTTTACTTGATATAAGTTGGTATCGTTTTTCAATATTCTTTAACCCTACTTTTGTTGAGGCTATTTGAGTTGATTTTACTTGAATTTTATTGCTTACTACTAAATTATCGTCTTTAATAGTCACGGTAACAAGTAAGGGTTTTGCTTTAGAAATGACGTTATGTTTTATAGCATTTTCAAGTAAAAGCTGCAAACTCATAGGTACTATCATAACGAAAAGTTTATCTTTTGGAATATTCCAGTTTAGCTTTAAGCTATTCCCAAATCTTTCTGATTGAATATGAATATAGGCTTTAGCAAATTTTAACTCTTTTTCTAAGGAAATTAAATTTGAATTACCAGACTCAATGATAAAACGGTAAACATCTGCTAGGTTATCCACAAAGCCTTTGGCATCTTCTTTAGAATCTTGATCAATAATATCTCGTAATGTATTCAAACTATTGAATAAAAAATGGGGTTGTGCTTGATTTCTTAAGGTGTCTAATTGTGCCTGAATCATTACTTGTTTTGCCTGCTCTTCTTCTCTAATTGATTTTTTTAGTCGTACATAATAATAAATCGCCTCATATATTGCCATTATCATAATGGTGATTAATATAATCGGTATAAGTACTTTCAACTGTACTGTATGGCTAGCATTTAGACTAAATAAGTTTAAAGTGATTGAGAGTAAAGCACCACCAATAAAATCAACAATTATTACAGTACTAATTATTGCAATAAGAAAGATGCTAATACGTTTTACATCATCTCGAAAATGAGGATATTTTTTTCGTAAAGAAATTAAAATAAATCGTATAATAAACCAATCACAAATGGTAAAAAACAAAGAAACACTCCAACCAATAATAACGGACACTAAAGAATTCCTTTCTAATGGATCACTAAAAAGATAATTTGTGATTAAACTTATAATTAGAATCCCAACTAAACTAAACCAAGTATCATTAAACCCTAAATATGGTATACGTTTGTTTTTGCTTACTAATGGCATAAATGTTTATTTAGAGTTGGTATACTTTGTTTTGCATGATATAATAAAAAACCAATCTAAGCAGTAAAACAGTAATCCAAAATACTGCAAATAATTATCTGATTTTATTTAAAATTTAACCTTTTGAATTAGCATTCATACGAATAACGGAATTATTTGTATGCCATACAAACTAAAAAAAAGTTGTTTTTTTTAACACTTCAAATATCTAAAAACACTAAGTAAGTGAAGCCATAATGTTTTGAAATGTCGTATTATATTCTTGAACTGTTATACTTTTAGATATTTTTTAATAGGAACTTCTTTAAAATGTAGTTATTTATAAATCGCTTTTTTTCAAGTACAATTACAATACACCAAATAGTAATACAGACATAAAAAAAGCCTCAAGTATTTACATCACTTGAGGCTTTTTGAAGACTGAAATTAATATTTAATACGATTTACTAACAAAAATTTCACATATATGCTGTTTCTTTTTCACTATTCTAGCGTTATAAAAATCAACCGTAGCTATGGCTATGCTTGATTTTTTTGCCTTAGACTAGCAAAAAATAATTCAACATATTTATACGAAATCATTATCAGTAAATCGTATAATTATTCAGTTGGTTTTTCAAAAATTGATTTATCCACAGCTACTCCAAATTTTATATTTGTCCAATTAGTAATGGTGTAATTAGTATCTTTTGGTTTACCCTCCCAATCTGCAGCTACATATTTACGTTTTGATGGTATTTTAATACCTTCTATTGTTTCGTAATCAAATGACATTAAATTAGGCTCTGTTAAACCAAAAGCAACTACAGTAAACAAAAATTGATCAATCATTTTTGTTTCTTTATTAATATACAATACATATGTATCTTGGGCATCACCCACTTTATCTCCAAAAGTGATTTTTACACGATTGTAATCTTTGTCATTTACTTTTTGATCGGTAAGTTCCTCATAGTTAACACCTTCATCTAATAATTTAAAAAACATAGCAAACCAATAGTAATTTGTTTTTCTAAGGAAACGAGCTACACCATTTGCTTTTTCGTCGGCAGATATTTTACCATCAAAAGTTACCCAAGCCTCTTTTCCGTTATAGCCTTCCACCACTTTACCATTGGCTCCAGTTAAACTGTGTATGGTGTATGATGCATGCGATAATTCGCCATTAAAGGCATAAGTTTCATGTGCTACCAATGTTATAGCACCTTCACCAGGTGGCGTGCGGTATTCTAAATCATATGCTACAGTTCCTAAGTTATAGAAATTTTGCTTTCCTCCTGTAGCTTCTACAGCTTTCGTTACAAGTTCTTTTGCTGTTTGTGCTGTAGTTAGTGCAGATGCTGCTACTAATGCTAATGCAAAAATTATTTTTTTCATTTTGTTTATTTTAAGGTTAATAATATTGGTATTTATTAAATAATATTTTAGACAGCTAATTTAGCAACTTTTTATTTTACTATTTAAAGATTAATAGTTAGATGCCTATTAATTGAGATTAATAAATTTTATCATTTTTAACCATTCTAATAATCAAGTTATTGAAAATTGTTTTTTACTTTGTTATTTATTTATTTATTCTGAAGCAAAACTCATTTAAATTATATTCAATTTGCATTAGAAAAGATGAAACTAAAACAAGGATAAATTGCTAGAGGAATACTGTTTTAGTTAAATA
This sequence comes from uncultured Aquimarina sp., assembly GCA_947498765.1. Taxonomy (GTDB): domain Bacteria; phylum Bacteroidota; class Bacteroidia; order Flavobacteriales; family Flavobacteriaceae; genus Aquimarina. Next base: position 55,545 of record CANMLG010000002.1, on the reverse strand, counting down.
GCCATAAAATTGTCACTAAATGATTCATTTAACTCAAATTATTTATGTTTTTGAAGGTCAGGAAGAAATTTTTCATGAGTTTGAAGATATTTCAATTCCAATCATTTCGAAATATAACGGTAGACTTACTCTAAGAATCCGACCAACTAATCATAGTATTATTGAAAATAATATTGATGTGCCCTATGAAATTCACCTGCTAGAATTTGATACTCAAGAAGATTTTGATAATTTCAAAAAAGATAAGGAAAGAAAACAGTTCTTATATTTAAAAGAAAAATCAATTAAAACTTCAATTTTAATTCAAGGAACAAAACTGTAACCTATTATAAATTAATCGGATTCACTTCTTTTATTACATGTACGTTAAACATCAATATTACTATTCAATAGATATATTTTTTCTGTATAAAGATGGTGTTATACCTTCAAATTTTTTAAAAGCACTATTAAATGAAGATAAACTATTAAAGCCTGAATCAAATGCAATAGCCGATATGGTAAGTTTTTTATTATCTGAAAGCATTTTTTTTGCTTCTATAATTCTGTACTTATTTATAAAATCATTAAAATTTTGTTTGGCATATTGGTTAATAACTTCTGAAGTTTTTTGAGTGTTTTTATTTATCAATTTACTAATACTCGACAGAGAAATATTTGGTTCTAGGTATAATTTATTGTCTATAATTAGTTTTGATAGTTGTTCAAATAATTGGGTATCATCATTCTTTTTAAACACATTTCCATCAATATCGATTATTTTTAATTGAAAGGCTTTAAAACTTAAAAAATAGATGACCATTGAGTATATGATTGGACCAGTTATATAAGGAACCGCATCTTCTATTATGTTTAAAAAATAGGATATCCATATAATAATAAAACCCAAGATCAATAATTTCAACCATGAGATTATTGCCTTTTGAGATTTTGTTTGTTGTTCTTTTGGATAGCTTTTTTTTACTCTTTTTAGTATTTGACTGGCAATAAAAATATAAAAAGCAAAGTGTAAATAAATAAAAAAGAGTACGCTTGCAAATATAATAATGACTTCTTTATTAGTGGTTTCAAACCAATTTTTAGTTACAAATAAACTAGAAAAAAACAATACGGTAAATGGTACCAATTCCAAATAAAAATAATGGGGTAATTTAAAATTAGGCTGTGTCAATGCGGTTAAATACCATCGCAATAAAGGTCCTATCAAAAGAAGAAAAGCCAATCCTACAAAAATGAATATTGGCTCCAAATTATTACCAAAATTCAACATCACAGACTTTCCTATTCTTAAAGCCATAAAAACTAAAATTAATGCTAATAGATAATTGCTTAGTGTTTTTTTATTTTTATAAAAACATAAGTAAACAGCAAATGCAATTCCATGTAAAAGTCCAGCACTGCTTATAATAATGAGAAATATATCTAATAAATTCAAATGGTAGTTTTATTTAAATGTAACTAAATTTTCTCGTTTTTAGCTTCACATTTTTTTGCAAAAGATACTAAGCTAATTATACTAAAAAATTGTCCTATTTCTCCTTTAATAGCAGCGATAATACCATGTTTTGCTATTAATGCTCTATTCATTGGTTTCTTTTCTTGTGTAATTGTTTCAATAAGTTTCTTTGCTTTTTGCTTGCCTTTGGTTTTATAAACAGATAAAACTTGTATTGCATTTTCTTCATCAGTCATTTGCCTATATTTTGGAGTATAACCTAACTGCTTAATCATACTTTCGGCTACTTTCCATGTTGACCATGGATTTTGACCTGTTATCAAATTCATATCATGACTAACTTTTTCTAAATACATGGAACCTTCATTAAAATTAGCTCCTTGCTGAATCATCTTATCTTGTAAAAGAAAAGGAAAAATAGATTTTGCTTCAGCTATTAATAACAATTCCTCTTTATTAGTAAACCCACTTACATTTTTATTTTTTATAAAAGGCTGTCCATTTTCTAAAATAACGTTAACTAAAGCTGCTGGACCATGACAAACTGCTCCAATTACCTTATTAGATTCATCATATTTTTTCAGTATTGATTGAATTGTTTTATTGTTTGGGAAATCAAACATCGCTCCTTTGCCTCCGGCAAAAAAAATGCCTTGATAATCTTTTTCAATAACATCTTCAATTTTAATACTATGACTTATTTTAAATTGTGCAATTGAATCGTTTAAAAAGGCAAAATCATAAGCTCCCATATCCTCATCATCAATAATAGCAGGAGGCTTCCCTCCTTTTGGACTAGCAATATCTACATCAAAACCATTTGCTTCAAAAGTATAATAAGCACGTGCTAATTCAGACAATTCATAACCTGTACTTTTATTACTATTACCCATAATATCTGTACTTGTTACTACAGCTAATATTTTTCCCCTTTGGGGTATTACATTTTCAGATAAATATGATAAGTCTTGAACTAAAGTAGCTTTAATTTTATCATCTCTAGATGGAATTAAACTCATAAACCAAACCCCAAAAGAAATAACAACAACAATTAGACTAATAATAAAGATACTTACCCATTTAAGGATTCTATATTTTTTGAACATACTTTTATAATTTAATTTTTAGCTAAGTAACAGCAACACAACTATAAAAACTGTTCAAATGATAATTCCGTCAGAGTAAAAAATTATTTTGATAACAATAAACACATAATCCTATTAATATATCTAATGATTTAAAAAGATAAGATTGATATTTTAAAAGAAAGTCTTATTTTTTCTAAGAAATGCCTCCTTCAAAAAGTAACCTCTAAACTAATTTAGAGAACTTCAAATCGGATTCTCGATGCAAGAAAGTAATCTTTCTCTGAACTAAAAGTCAATTTTTTATAATTGTAAGGGTATTTATTATTAAAATTGCACGAATTTTAATTTAGTTATTATACTAATTAAGCTAGTTCATAAATTATGAAGCATGTTTCCAGAGTTTTTCTGTTAATACACAAAAAAGAACAACTATTTATTATAGGCCTATGTTGTCTTTTATTTCCATCGCTATTAATAGCTCAAAATGATGAAATTGATGAAAAATTCGAAAAATTTAAAGAGCTCTTTACCTTTTACCCTAATAAAAGAAGAGTAGCGCAAGATTCTTCATTGTATTTATCTAAAGTAATTGTAGCGCCTGTCGTTAGTTTTTCTCCCGAAACTAGTTTAGGCCTGGGTGTTGGATCTAAATATTTATTTAAATTCAAAGGCAGTGGAGAAGAAACTAGAACTTCAAACATGCCCATTTCGCTACGATATACATTGAACAATCAATTCATCTTTTTTTCGGGTTTTGAAATATTTACCAATCAAGAAAAATGGGTAATTGAAGGGAATATTCTTTTTCAAAATTTCCCAAGGCTTTTTTTTGGTATTGGTCGAGATACTCCTGAATCAAACGAAGAAGTTTATGATTCATTCCAAGCTTTATTTGAACCTATTTTTTTAAAGCAAGTATTTGCAAAGCATTTATTTTTAGGTGGTGGTATTCGTTACAATCGTATTTTTAATGTTGAAATTGAAAATGATGGACTCTTAGCTCAAACTCGTCCTTTAGGTTTTAATGGCTCTACATCGGTTGGAGCAGAATTTGCGGCACTATACGATAGTAGGAATAATATATTGAATGCGCAAAATGGGGTTTATTTAGAATTTACGCATGGTTTTTATGGTAAAGCTTTAGGAGGAACCCATAAGTTTCAACTAACCCGTTTTGATTTTAGATATTTTAAAACATTAACTAATGATGCTAAAAATATATTAGCTTTTCAAATGGTAGGGCATTTTTCACATGGTGATATTCCTTTATCTGAGCTAGCATTACTTGGTGGTCAAGAAATTATGAGAGGTTATAGAGAAGGGCGTTATGTGGAACGTAACCTACTTGCCGGACAAGTTGAATATCGTAGACAATTTAAAAACTCTAGACTTGGTATGGTAGCCTTTTTAGGAACAGGAGATGTTTCCAGAAATGGTTTTAAGTTCAATAACCTAAGACCCAATGCAGGTGTAGGACTTCGCTTTTTATTAGATAGAACCGAAAATTTAAACATTAGATTAGATTGGGGTGTTGGAGATTCGTCCAATAATGTATATTTAAATTTAGCAGAGGCATTCTAATTGGTAACCCGAGTTCGATTAATTGAACTCAGGGACTTAGTATACTTGATACTTCATAAAAATAGATTAGAGTTAGATTACTTATGAAATTCTCCATGAGTATAGGTCTTAAAAGACTGCTGTACAGTGCTGCTAATATGACTATTTTTCAAGTTGAAGAATAATGTTTTATAGAATGATCCTAACTCTATAAAAATGGATCACTCCATTTTTCATTAGTATATACATCTGATCCCGAAAGTGTTTTTATAAAAGCCTCTAAAGCTAGCATTTGATCATCTGATAAATTTAAGCGTTGTCCATTTTGCCCTGGTCCGCCTTGTAACCTTCTGTCTAAATCAGTATTTCCAGTTGGATCAATAGCATTATAATGCTCTAAAACCTCACGCATAGTGGTTTTACTAGCATCGTGCATTAATGCACCATTTAATGTTCCCGATGTATTAAAAATATCACGTAGCGTAGGAGCTCTTGTTACACTAACATCTATTTCATTGGTGCCAAAAACACCAATTATACCATTATTTCTTGAATTAGGGTCAATATCAAATTCTGGTGCTCGGTGGCAACCTGCGCAGCCTACTCCTCCCATATTAGGAGGTAATAAAAATAATTGTTTCCCTAAATTTTCTTGTGTGGTAAAATTTGAAAAGTTCTGTGCATCATTTGCTACAGTAGCTCTTCCATCATCATATTTTGAATCAAAAGATTGGATACTTCTTATAAACTGCGCTAATGATTCTTGAATTCTATCTTCTGTAAGTAACATATCTCCATACGCAAAATTGACTAACTCTTGGTAATAATCTAACGCATTTAGCTTAAGCATTAAATCATTTAAAGAAGGAGCTCCATCTTGTCCACTAAAACCCATTTCCAAATGATCCTGAATAGGCTGTGTAGTTTGATCCTCCAAACTAACAGCACGTTCGTCCCAAAAAAAATGATCTTCATCGGAAAATCGAGCATTAATTAAACGCATGCTATGCCTACCTGTTGTACCGTTTACTCCTTGACTTACTACATCTGTATCTCCAAAGGCAAAAGCTTGTTTATGACATGAAGCACAAGAAATAGTATTGTTAGAAGACAATTTCTTATCATAAAATAACACTCGGCCTAATGTTGCTTTAGCGTTCGTTATTTCATTATCCATTGTATTGTCCTTTCCAATATAATTAGGAATGGTTTGGTTTTCATAATTCTGTAAACGTTCTAAATCCAATGTTTCATTAAAATAATTACTCAAAATACTTACTGGATCTTCATTGCCTAGTACAACAGTCCCTTCATCATTTTCTGTAGACTGGTCATTAACAGGCGTTAATTCACTCTCATCAGAGGTACAAGATATCATACCAAATAGGATAGCAAATGAACTGATTAAAATAGTAATGTTATTATATTTTCTACTTTTATTTTGCATAATTAAATGGTTAATGGGTTAGTAAATACATACAAATACAATATGTTTCTTTGCCTTTTTAGACTATAAATGAGCACAAAGGTTTAATTTAATTAATATTTATTTAACAAGTTAATTCTTACTAATAAAACACATAATATTATGGAAATAATCCAAATTATTGGATTATTTCCATAAATTTGCGATATGTTTGCTTTAATTGATTGTAATAATTTTTATGCGAGTTGCGAGCGGATATTCAAACCTTCGCTTATTAAAAAACCTATCGTTGTACTTTCAAATAATGATGGGTGTATTATAGCGCGCAGTGATGAGGCTAAAGCCTTTATTCCCATGGGAGCTTCGACACATAAATATGAAGAAGTATTTAAGCAACATAATATTCATGTCTTTTCATCCAATTATGCGCTTTATGGAGATATTAGTCAACGTATTATGACAATTATTGAAAAATACAGTCCTAATGTAGAAGTATATTCTATTGATGAAGCTTTTGTACAATTTTCAGGTTATGAAAAATATGATTTGAATGCCTATTGTTTACAATTAAAAAATGAAGTCTTTCAAAATTTGGGGATGCCTATCAGTATAGGTGTTGCTCCCACTAAGGCATTGGCCAAAATAGCAAATAAAATTGCTAAAAAATTCAAAAAACAGACTCAGGAAGTGTATGTTATAAATACCGAAGAAAAACGTATAAAGGCATTAAAATGGACAAAAATTGAAGCTGTTTGGGGTATTGGAACTGGTATTGCTACTCGTTTAAAATTAAAAAATGTTAATGATGCTTATCAATTTACACAACTCCCCAAAACTTATGTACAAAAGGAGTTTGGTATTGTTGGCTTACGTTTGTTTAAAGATTTATGTGGCGAACCTACATTGCAATTAGATGAAATAAAGAACAAAAAAGCTATTGCAACAACACGTACTTTAAAAATTATTTCTAAGGATTGGGAGCTCATTAAAGAGCGTATTGTAACTTTTGCTATTACTTGTGCCGAAAAATTACGAAAACAAAACTCTGTGGCTAGTGTAGTTTATGTATTTATTAAAACTAATAAAAAGCGTACACATTTAAAACAATATTCAAATAGTATTGCGCTTAATTTACCTTATGCTAGTGATTCTAATATTACCATATCTAAATATGCTATTGAAGCCCTTCAACATATTTATAAACCAGGATATTATTACAAAAAAGTAGGTGTTATTATTATGGGAATTACCCCCAATACAAATAGACAATTAAACTTGTTTAATAGCGAAGATGCACGACACATTGCATTAATGAAATCTATAGATGCCATGAATCAAAAATACAATGATCCTATACGTTTGGCTTCGCAAGACTTAGGAAAAAAATGGAAAATGAAGCAAGAACGCCTTTCACCTTCATATACTACAAATTGGGATGACATTTTAACCGTAAAATGAGAGTTACACTATACCAAATTCAAAAAGGAAAACAACAAAAAATCACTTTTGTTGATACGGGTATTTCTGCTGGCTTCCCCTCTCCTGCCGAAGATTTTACTCAAAAAAAATTGAGTTTAGATGATAAATTAGTCCAAAATAAAGAAGCTACTTTTTATGCTCGAGTCCAAGGAGTTTCCATGATTAATGCAGGTTTGGATGATGGTGATTTATTGGTTATTGACCGAAGCATTCCTCCCAAAAGTAATCATATTGCTATTTGCTACTTAAACAATGAATTTACCGTAAAAAGATTAGCTATAGAAAATAAAAAAGTGACACTCATTCCTGAAAATGATGACTATGAAAAAATTGAAGTCCCCGAAGGAAGTGAACTTATTATTTGGGGTATTGTTACTTACGTAATTAAAAAAGTATAATATTTATACTCCACTTTCGTCTTTTTGTGAATGATAACGTTCAATAATACGCTCATGACTTTTTAAAACCTTGCAAACCCAATCATAGCGTTTTTCCAAGACTTCTTGCGGAGTCAACCTCCAATTAGTGGTCGATTTACGTAATTCTTGGGTTACATGTTGTAAAATAATGGCAGCACAAACCGAAATATTTAAACTTTCGGTAAAACCAAACATAGGAATATTCAATTGTACGTCAGATTGATCCAATACATAATCACTTAATCCGGTATCTTCCTTTCCAAAAAAGAATACCGCAGGTTTTGAAATATCAAAATCGGTTAATGTAACGCAATTAGTTCCATGTGGTGATGTAGCCACTATTTGATAGCCTTTTTCCTTTAAAGAACTCACACAGGCTTTAGTGGAATGATACCTATGAATATCAACCCACTTTTGAGCTCCCATAGCAATTTCGCGATCAATCTTTCGCACATTGCGTTCTTCAATTACATGTACATCTTGCACCCCAAACACATCACAACTACGCATAACTGCGCTTGTATTGTGTAATTGATATACATCCTCAATGGCTACCGTAAAATGTCTGGTACGCTCGCTAAGTACTCGATGATTGTTTTGTTGGCGTCTCTCGGTTAAAAAACTTTCTAAATAAGAAACTAATTCTTCTGTATACATTAAGGCTTATTTTAATGGCACTTTAACACCATTATTAAGCCTAACTAAAAAAGCTTTGTCAAATTTTGTAGTCGCATGTATTTTTCTGGCGTATACTTTTGCTTCAGAAAGGGTACTAAATTTTCCAGAAAAATAACGATAAAAACCATCATCCATTTTAGTATAAAACACAGGACTATTCTGAAAAAAGCTTTCTTTGATGCTTACTTTTGAAGCTGCTAACTGTACACTAAAAAAATCTTTATCTAATCTGTTTTCTATAGCTAAGAGGTGCATTCCCTTTTTTTCAACAACAGTTGCTTTTTTCTCTTTTTCTGCTTCAACTAATACAGGTTTTTCTTTTGTAGTTTCTTCTAAATTTGGAGTTACTACTGTTTTATTAGGTGTTGATCTTTTTATTTCTTCTTTTATAGAAGGTTCTTCTTTATAAACCTTTTTTTCAAGAGTATCCTTTTTTAATGTTCTTCTTAAAATAGAAGCATTCACCAGTAAAGGATCGGTATTTGCTAATTGACTGAAAGATGTTAAACTAGTCATAAAAGCTAGAATTACTAAAAAAATCTTTTTCATAAAGCAGAATTTAAGCCGTAAATATACTACTATTCTCACAAAATTCAATAAACTTTATAATGTACGATTTTGAAACTAGAAATTAGTATTGTAAGAGAAATAAAAACAAGTAAATGGATAAATAGTTGTCTAAAAAGAAATGTAAAAAGAGTAATTTTAGCCCATAATTATGAAATATTATTTATTGCTAATAAATATATATTTTATATTAAAAAATAACCAAAAAACTACAAATGTCTTCAATAGCATTAAAAAACTACAGTATTATTAAGTATTCTGATAATAAGAAACATCAAACAGATGATTTAGTTGCTATTGAAGAACCCTTACAAATTGTACTTATACATAGTGGAAAAGATCAAGAAACTCCACTTACTATTACTATGCGTAGTCCAGGTAATGATTATGAATTGGCTATTGGCTTGCTTTACAGCGAAGGAATAATTAATACTATTAATGATATAGAGCATATTAGATACTGTACTAATGTCTCTGAAGAAAACAAAAAAAACAAACTCAAAATTACGCTTAAAGCAAAAATTGTTGTTGATTTTGATCATATACAACGTAACTTTTTAAGTAATTCCAGTTGCGGCATATGTGGTAAACAATTATTATCGCAATTGTGTGAAGTATTACCTGTACAAACTTTTACACAAAAAATCCCTATAAATCTTATTTTAAAATTACCCGAAATTTTAAAATCTGAGCAACTACTTTTTAAACATACTGGTGGAATTCATGCTTGTGCTTTAGTAGCTTCTAACGGAATCTTACTAGCTGTAAAAGAAGATATTGGCAGACATAATGCTTTTGATAAATTAATAGGTTACCAACTCACAAAAAAAGAACCTTTCAAAAATACAATAGCAGTATTAAGCGGCCGTATAGGTTATGAAATGGCGCAAAAAGCAGCAAAAGCAGGTATTCCAATTGTTGTTGCTATCGGCGCTCCCACTAGTTTGGCTATTGATATTGCACAACAAGCGGGAATTTGTTTGATTGGTTTTGTAAAAAATGCTAGTCTAAATATATATACTAATCCTGAATATATTGAAGCTTAAAAAAAACTATATAAAAAATCCTTAAAATTACTTTTAAGGATTTTTTATGGTTAATCAATTTTGAGATTCGATTTTTATTAAAGGCTATGCTTTAGTAAACTATCCTGAAGTAGTATACTCTTTGTCAGTGCCAATAAAATCAGATTTATAAAAATTAGCGTACTAATTTTTTATATTTAATACGTTTTGGCATTAAATCACCTCCTAAACGTTTCTTTTTATTTTCTTCATAATCAGAAAAACTTCCTTCAAAGAAATATACTTGCGAATCTCCTTCAAAGGCTAAGATATGTGTACAAATACGATCTAAAAACCAACGATCATGACTAATTACTACCGCACAACCTGCAAAGTTTTCTAAACCTTCTTCTAATGCCCTTAGCGTGTTTACATCTAAATCATTAGTAGGCTCATCTAATAAAAGTACATTTCCTTCCTCTTTTAACGTCATAGCTAAATGTAAGCGGTTACGTTCACCTCCTGATAATGTAGCTACTTTTTTATTTTGCTCACTACCACTAAAGTTAAAACGACTTAAATAAGCTCTTGAATTTACTTGACGTCCTCCCATCATAATTAATTCCTGCTCATCAGAAAAGTTTTGCCAAATCGTTTTATCTGGATCAATATTACTGTGTGCCTGATCAACATAAGCTATTTTAGCGGTTTCACCAACGGAAAAAGCACCTTTATCGGGTTGCTCCTCACCCATGATCATTTTAAAAATAGTCGTTTTACCCGCACCATTCGGTCCAATAATTCCAACTATACCTGCTTGAGGCAAATTGAAATTTAAATCTTCATATAACAACTTATCATCAAAGGCTTTATTTACACCTGAAGCTTCAATTACATTGGTACCAAGTCTTGGTCCATTAGGAATGTAAATTTCTAACTTTTCGTCGACCTGCTTTTGATCTTGACTCATTAGCTTGTCATAATTCTTCAAACGCGCTTTTTGCTTTGTTTGACGCCCTTTAGCTCCTTGCTTTACCCATTCTAACTCTCGTTCTAATGTTTTTTGACGCTTAGAAGCCGTTTTAGATTCTTGAGCCATACGCTTTGATTTTTGGTCTAGCCAAGAAGAGTAATTTCCCTTCCAAGGGATCCCCTCGCCTCTATCTAATTCTAAAATCCAACCAGCAATATTATCCAAAAAGTATCTATCGTGAGTTACAGCAATAACAGTTCCTTTATATTGTGCTAAATGATGCTCCAACCAATGTACAGATTCTGCATCCAAGTGATTTGTAGGTTCATCTAATAATAATACATCGGGCTCTTGTAATAATAATCTACATAAAGCTACACGACGCTTTTCACCCCCAGAAAGTGGGCCTATTTTTTTATCACCATCGGGAGTACGTAAGGCATCCATAGCAATTTCAAGCTTAGTGTCCAATTCCCAAGCACCTGCAGCATCAATTTCATCTTGCAATTCTGCCTGACGTGCCATAAGCTTTTCCATTTTATCAGGATCACTATATACTTCTTCTAAACCAAATTGATCATTAATCGAATTGTATTCATCAAGAATCGCAACGGTCTCCGCTGCACCTTCTTTAACTACTTCTAAAACTGTTTTTTCTGGATCTAATTCTGGTTCTTGTTCTAAATAACCTACCGTGTAACCTTGCGAAAACACCACATCACCTTGGTAATTATTGTCAACACCTGCTATAATTTTAAGTAATGTAGACTTACCCGAACCATTAAGTCCTAAAATTCCAATTTTAGCTCCATAGAAAAAGCTTAAATATATGTTTTTAAGCACCGGTGTATTAGCACTTTTATACGTTTTTGTTAACCCCGACATGGAGAAAATAATCTTCTTATCGTCTGACATTTTGCGTTTTTAAAAGAATATTGATAATTAATAAATTTACCTTATTTAAATCTAAAAAGTTAAATCTATCTCTGCAAATATCGTATTTAAAATAATGTATTCAAATTATTGAATTAATCAATAATAAATCTTCTTGTATATACTTTATTTTCATCTTTTATTTTTAATATATACAAACCATATTCTAAATTAGAAACATTTATAGGTATACCCTTAAAAATCCCACTAAATAATAATTTATTATCGAAAGTAGTTATACTATAATTTACTGTTTTTTCAGTTAAAATTTCTAGTGTATAATTTTCATAATTCTGTTTTATAGCCATCACTTGTACTACCGATGGTTGTTTCTTGTTTTTTTTTACAATAATGATTGATAAGTTTATCCAATTCTTTACTATCATTTTTTAAATTGAAACCTAAATCTTTTGATTTTTGAAAAGATTTACACGCATATTCATATTGACCTTGATCTGCATAAATAATCCCTAAATTTTTATATGCATATGAATTTAACGGATTATCTCTAATTACTAATCTTAATTCGCGAAGTCCTTTTTGCGAATATCCCAATTTATGATATAAAAAACCTCTATTCACCTCCATAGTTCGCTCCTCCTTTTTTCCTATTGTATATGGATCTATCCATTTTCTATTTTGTATTGCTGTATCAACATGAGCATATGCAATATCATAATTCCCTTTTTCTGTATAAATTAGAGCCTTCAATACATCAACAAATGGATTCGTTGGATTTTGCTTTAATGCTTTATTTAAATATTTTAAAGCTAATCTATATTCTTTTATTTTGAAAAAAATATTCCCTACATTATTATAAAGAGCTGATTCAGGGTTTCTTAAATTTGCCGATTCTAAATAGTAATGTACCGCTTTATCATATTCGGTAAAATTAGAAAATATAGCTCCTTTTAAAAATAAAATAAACTTTAATGCATTTACATTGGGATATTTATTTTTATTTATTGATTCTAAAAATTGAATATCCTCATAAGCTAACTGCATATTACCCAGCTTTACTCTGGAATTAGCTCTAGCATAAAGTAAGTTTAAATCTTTACGATTATATTGAAGCTCTCTGTTTATTATTTTTAGATTATTTAATTTTTGGATTATTATTGGATCTGACACTAATTCTCCATTTAATTGATAATCTATTCGTTTTAAAATATTTCCTTTTTGATATTTCCAAAGTGTTTTTAAATTTCCATTTTCATAATAGGCTTTACCTTCTCCATCATGCCAACCCTCTTTACTAAATATGTGCTCTGATGCTATTTTTCCACTTTTATAAAAAGTTTTATATTTTTTTAGCCTCCCATCTTCGAAAAATCTATGTACACGTAATTGTGAATTATAATAAAATTCTTTTTCAGGTAATTTCTCTTGATATTTTTTAGGAGATTGTGCTTTTGAAATTGAATAAGTAAATATAAAAATTGTCAATACTGATAGTAAGCGTGACATACTATTGATCATATGTTGTTTATTGTTTTTTTCGAATCTAAATATAATGTTAAAACTTTATATCGATTTAAACAATCACAAATAATTAAAATTACTTTAAACCAAAAAGCCAAGAGGCGACAATTTAAATTGTCGCCTCTTGGCTTTTTGGTAACATACTAAATACATTATTACTTGTAAAAGTTAAGCTATTCTTTCACAATTTTATAACTTTTTAAGTTATTTACTTTTACAAAATAAATTCCTGGAGCTACATCCTTCATATCAATTTCATGACTTGTTGTTAGTGCCTCAGTTTCTTTAATAATTCTTCCTAAATGATCTATTAAAACAATAGTATCATTTGCTGAAACATTTGTAATTGTTATAACATCAATAGTTGGATTAGGATAAATTACAGTTCGATTTGTTTCATTAACATCAGTCAAAATTTTCCTTCCAGAAACAACATTTACATTAAATCGTTCAAAAGCATTTGCTCTTTCTCTATTACATGTCATTGGGCTTCTTCCGCTCTCACTACTTACAAATCTATTATTATTCCCCCTTAAAGTTACACCTCCATTGTTTGTTCCCCATGAAAATTTTTCCCATTCACCTATTCTTGTTCTATTACAGGTCATTTCATTAGCTCCATTTTCACTACTTACATATTTTCCATTATTTCCTTTAAGTGCTATTTTTCCTCCTCCTGCATCAACTACGGTAAACCTTTCCCATGCTCCTACACGATCTCTATTACATGTAATAGGACTATTTCCATTTTCACTGCTTACAAATTTTCCATTGTTTCCTTGAAAACTTACAACTGAACCGATAGGAGCATTAGAATTATTGTTATTATTTGGTAAGTTACGAAGCCTTGTTATTTTTAATCTATTAATAACCCAATTAGCGTCTGAACCACCATTATCAAAAAATTCTATCGCTAATTTTCCGTTTCTAACCTCTACTTCAAATTTTCTATTTAAAAACTGCCTTGCGTTTGTATTTAAATTAGTAACTCTTGTTCTTGATTCTCCTTGTGTTCTTACTGACATTCGATCATGTGCAAAATTTTTATCACCAAAAGTGATCAATGCTTCCCACACTCCATTTCTAAGATTAACTTCAAAAGTTCTTGGTTGTGAAGAAAACACAAAATCTCTATTTAAAGCATTAACTCCTGAATCACCACCTCTATCAACTGAACGTAATCCCGAAGTATTTGTCCATTTAAAATCATTATTATTTGCAGTATTAGTTACTCTTATTGCATTATTAAATACAGGCGAACTTGAAGTTCCAAAATCAAATGTAGTTTCATTTGAATTACGGTTGAACCCTTGTGTTTGTGTTATATAAACTGCTCCAAAATCAGTTTTCCCTCCTGTGTCAAAAACAGTATAATGAAAAAAATCACGACCTGAAAAATTTGAAGATGGTGGTGTATATCTTAATTCATTTCTTCCTCCTGGTCCTGTCCCTCTTGAAAGTGTTATATTACCTCCTTTGAAACTTTTTCTATCTAATAATCTCACATCTAAAACATCATTATTAGCATCGTAATCATTTTTTACAACATCAATAACAATCGAAGACTGAGATGTAGAAATATCAAATTCATCGTATACACCAAAAGGATTAATATTTCCAGCATTATTAATTCTGGTAGCTACTGATCGTTTACTATTTAATCCATTAATTACTGTTTGAGCTTCTGTAGTAGCCATTCGTCCAATATTGTGCTCTCCTCTACCATCCATAATACTAATAAACGAATTTCTTCCTCCAGTGGTGTTTACTCCTGAATTGTTTCTTGGTCTTGCTTCGTAAAAGAAATCATTTCGATTAACATGTCTAAGTCCAAATAAGTGTCCCACCTCATGAGCAGCTGTTCCACTAGCCCAACTAGTTGGTCCATTTCCTCCCATTGTTGCATATCGATTTCTTGTATTACCAACACCATTTAACCATGCTAATCCTGATGGCCTAGAGGCCACATGATATACTGCCAAATCATGTGTATTACCAACCACTCCTGGATTGTTATTCCAATAATCACCAAAAGCTCGTAAACTTTCCGTTGAATTATTTGCTCCTCCAGTACTAGTAACACTGTTTCTCAATGGATCGGTATTTGCCGATGTTCTTATGATTACTGTTCCTAGCTTAAAACGTACGCCTGTTGCTCTTGAAAATCTTGAATTTAAGTTTCCTATAATAGATTGAGCTGATGCTTGAGCAGTTGATAAATTACCTTTATAAGCTGTATTTGATAAAAATGATCTAGAGCCTATTTCAACACCTATTTCAAATTCTAATACTTCCATACGTCTTGATGGTCGTAATGTTGCTGTAGAATTGGGCATAGCTATAGTTCTATGAGTATGCATACCAGAATAAATTGCTTCATTCGATGGTTGAGGTTTCTCTATTTCAACTCCTTTGTGATCTAATAACATGTTACTGAAATCAGACTTTCCATGTTCGCCTGTTTTACAGTTTGTACC
The DNA here is from genome assembly GCA_947498765.1 of uncultured Aquimarina sp. Lineage (GTDB taxonomy): Bacteria > Bacteroidota > Bacteroidia > Flavobacteriales > Flavobacteriaceae > Aquimarina. The sequence goes on along the minus strand of CANMLG010000002.1, from coordinate 40,003 downwards.
ACATTCATACGAATTTGAAACTTCTTTTACAATGTGTTTTCCATTATCTAAGCCAGATGGAGCTATCTCTATTGTAGATTGGTTTGGTCTATAAATATTTGCTATTAAGCCTTGATCTGTTAAAACAGCACTTACGGTATATGCCTCGTGTTCAGATACAGTACCTAAATAACTTCGTTCAGTAGTCATTGGAACTTCGACTAATTTTCCAGTACCGTCATCAATAAGGCATTTGGTATGAGCTCCAAAAACACTATTTTTCTCTAAATTAAGCGATAATGTTTCTCCAGAATAACTCACTGGAATAACCACAGTTTCGGGTAAATTAGCTGGGATCGATTTAATCTTAATTGTTTTTACTAAGCTTTTTGTATCTTCTTCTGTAGTAATCGAATTTTGAGAATAAACGATATTAAAGCTTGAAAAAAATACTACAAACAGACACAATACAGTGTGTGAATAATTTAATTTCATAATTGTTAAGTTGTTAATTGATTAATTTTAATTATTGTATTTTAAGAATTGAGCAAAATTCTATGCAAATCAGGGTTTAGTTTAATCATAAAACACAAATAATAAAAACACATTGATATATCATAAATGTGACATTGCAATTTATGACAACTTTAATCTTTCAACATTTTTAAAACGTAGTACTTTTACTACTATCTTCTAATTAACTATAATATAGAAACTATCATACATTTTTATTTAATAATAAAAACTTATGAAAAACGAACATGTCTAAATAGTAAAGTTCTGATTTTTAGTAATTTAAATTTTTGGTAATTTTGTATCACACAACTTAATTTAGTTAAAAAATTTAGGGCTATATACTTCTATTTGAAAGCTATTTAGTTTAAATAAAGTATTGTACAAATAATTTATACCATGTTAATTATCGATCAATTGACAATAATGTTTAGCTTAAAAAATTAAATTTTATAAAATTATTGGCATAAGCAGACTAATTAAACAACGAATAAATCCGTTTTATTTCACTTTAATAAATGAAGAAAAACAAGATGATATTAATCTTAATCTTGTGAAAATTTATTAAAATAAAACCGAGAATTATTTAAAGAAAAGATAATCTGATATGAAGCAAATGAAGTAAGATTAATCTTTCTTTATAAGATTAATTTTAGATGAAAATTAAAATAGTTTTACCTACAAAATAATAACATTAACTAACTCATTTTAACACTAAAACTTGTTATTATTCCAACTAACCAAATATTATTTTATTATTTATGTATCTAACTAAAAAACTACTAATTCTAAACTTTCTTGTGTTTTGTTTTGTAAGCACTATTTTTTCACAACAATCATCAATTCCGCCTAATGGATTTGTATATGCTGAAGGTTCTAAATTTATGCTAAATGGAGCTCCTTTCTATTTTTCAGGGACTAATGTCTATGACTTTTTTACCTATGGAGCTGGAGGCTCTGAAAGTGATACTGAAAATCAATTTATGGATAAAGCTCGTATTGATAAGCACATGCGAAAATTATATGAAAATGGAATTCGTGTAGTTCGGCTGTGGGGCTTTAGCCACGAAGAATGGCATGGCTTTGAAATCGAAAAAGGGATATACGATGAAAAGCAATTTAGTCTTTTTGATTATATCATTAAATCTGCTGAGTCCAATGGAATCAAATTAATTGTAGCTCTGGAAAATTATTGGAATGACTACGGTGGAATTAAAGAACGATTAAAATGGGAAGGTATTGAAGTTTCTGGAGGAGGCGCACACGATCAAGGACAATTTTTTACGAATGAAGCTGCTATAGAAGGATATAAAAATTATGTTAACTATTTTTTAACCCGTGTTAATCATTATGATAACGTAGAATATAGAAATGATCCAACGATACTTGCCTGGGAATTAATGAATGAGCCAAGATATCAAGGATTTGGAGATGATTTAACATCTGACGTACTTAGAAAATGGGTAGATGACATGGGTGAATTTGTTAAATCTATTGATAGTAATCATTTACTAGGTACTGGATTAGAAGCACATGGTATTAAGTATGGTTTTGGTGGTGATGAAGGAAATGATTTTATTAAAATCCACCAATCTCCAAACATTGATTTTACATCGGCTCATCCATATATAAGAGAAGAATGGGCCAATTTTACACCCGAACAAACAAAGCAACTAATATGTACACTAGCCGATGAATCACATGAGATCATTAAAAAACCATTTTTTGTTGGTGAATTTAATGTTGAAAGAGATGAACGTACAGAATGGTGGGAAACCATTTATGATTTTATTGAGGAAAAGAAAATTGGCGGAAGTGCTTTTTGGTGGTTTCCTGATGAAGAAACAGGCGAAGATAAATTTGCTGTTTTTGAAGGAGATCCAGTATTAGATATTTTTATAGATCATGCTAACGAAATGGAAAAAATGTCGGGAGGCGAAGGTATTTATGTTTCACTTGTAACCCCTCAATCTGGTGCTAAACTACTTGAAGGAGGCAGTATTGAAATTGAAACCAATCTTATTAATGCAAATAATACTGTAGCAAGTGTAGATTTTTATAGCAATAATACTCTTATAGGATCAGACAATACTAGTCCTTTTAATTTTAAATTAGAAAACCTACCTAATGGTGACTATGAAATAAAAGCAGTTGCGAACGGAATAGCTGGTAATTCAACTACTTCACAAATACGAAAAATTAATGTTGGTACTAATGCCATTAAACTAGAATACAAAAATGGCTCTCCTGATATAATTGCAAGTGAAATTAAACCACAATTTCAAATAGTAAATTTATCATCACAAAGTTTGGCTTATAAAGATTTGAGCATTCGATATTGGTTTACTGCCGAAGATAATAAAGATTTTGTTTTTGAAAGAAATTACGTTGTTATAGGTGGTAATAATGTTTTGGGAAATTTTACTAATGTTGACAATGATTTATATTATTTAGAAGTTACATTTAAAGAAAGTGCTGGTATATTAGAAAGTAACGAAAATTCCAAACCTATGGAATTACGTATTAATACTGAAGGTTTTACTAGTCAAGATCAGTCTAATGATTATTCATTTATTGGACCACAAGAAGTTTATGATTCTAATACTAAAATTGGATTATACTATAAAGGTAAATTGATTAGTGGTACTGAACCTGAAAGTGAATCAACTACATTAAGTGTCAATGAATTTGAAACTACCGTTTCTACATTAAAAGTATACCCGAATCCTACGCTTCCTAATACAACACTTACTATTCAAACTTTAAATAGTATTACGGTAAATAGTATCGAAATTATAGATTTAATGGGAAAAGTTGTAGCTAAAAAATCAATTTCAAATTCAACTGAAACAACTCACACTATTAATTTAGAAAACATTGTTAAAGGGATGTACCTAATAAATGTGAAATCAAATGCGAGTAATCACGTTGAAAGAATTATTGTAAAATAATAATTCTCTGTTATACGTATTATAGCAAAAAAGCTAACTTATTTTAAATAAATAGGTTAGCTTTTTTTTATAAAGTGGTTCTTTATTTTTATTTAAACATACTACAATACCGCTAAAGCAGCATCATAATTAGGCTCATCAGCAATTTCACTTACTTGTTCTGTATGTAATATTTTAGCATTTTCATCTAAAACTATAATTACTCTTGAATGCAATTTTTGAATTGGGCCATCAATAATTTCTAATTGATAATCTTTTCCCAATTGTCCTTCTCTAAAATCTGATAATGTTTCAACATTTTCCAATCCTTCTGCACCACAAAAACGAGACATTGCAAAAGGTAAATCTCTGGATATACACAACACCTTAGTATTATTTAATGATGATGCTGTTTCATTAAATTTTCGGACTGAAGCTGCACACGTTCCTGTATCTATTGAAGGAAAAATATTTAAGACTAAGCGACTTCCTTTATAACTTTCTAATGTTTTTTCTGATAAGTCACTTGCAATAAGTGTAAAATTGGGAGCTTTGCTTCCTACCAATGGTAATGTTCCTATGCTTTTAATTGGATTTCCTTGTAAAGTTAATTGTGCCATTTTTTGTAATTTATTTTTAAACAAAATACAAAAAACAACATAAAACAAAAGGCTTTAACACAGCTTTAACCATAACTATTTTCAACTACTTTGCCTTCAATACCTTTATATCTAGATTTCAAAAATTCAAAATCAGCTTCTTTATTATCTGTAGTATAAAAAGGTTTAAAAATTTCAGTTTGCCTTTTACCAAAGTCAAACGTTAATGCCACTACTGGCACTTCTGCTTGTTTGGCGATAAAATAAAAACCTGTTTTCCAATCCACTACTTTTTTTCTTGTTCCTTCAGGTGAAATAGCTAAAATAAAGGCTTCTCTTTCTTTATAAATAGTTACTATACTATCAACTAATTTTTCATTTTTCTTTCTATTAACAGGGACTCCTCCTACACTTTTAAAAAAAAAACCATGAGGAAATTTAAATAAAGACTTTTTTCCTACAAAATTAATCTTAGTTTTACATACAGTTTTTACTAACAAACCAATAATAAAATCCATATTGCTTGTATGTGGAGCTCCAATAACAACATACTTTTTTAAATTTTTTGGAAAGTTTCCTACTATTTTCCACTTTAAAATTCTAAATAAAATAAAGCGCGCTAATGTAGTTATCATTTATTATTTTTTGGTTTGAACAAAATAAATTTTAATCATTTACAACAATTTAAAATGATTAAAACCTTAAGAATTAAACAAATAAACTACTATAATCTATCTTATTAAATTAATTAATACTTTTCAAAAATACAAATAAAAAAACCACTAAACATGTATTAAATATTTAGTGGTTTGTCACAAATAAAGTTTGGGGAAATTTACTTGCTTACGACTTATTACATTACAAATGTACGTAAAAAAAACAAAACAAAACAAAAAAAACGCATTTAAACGATTATTTATGTCTTTTTGGCGATTATTTAGAATTATTTAATTGATTACAACTATATTATGTAAGTGCTTAAAAATCAATTATTAGTATAAAAATATTCGTTTTTAAAACCTATTAAATGAAGCTGTTCTTGTGAACGTGTAATAGCTGTATATAGCCACCTCATATAATCTTTATTTACTCCTTCTGGTAAATAAGGTTGTTCTACAAAAACATGAAGCCACTGACCTCCTTGCGATTTATGACATGTTATGGCATATGAAAATTTCACTTGTAAAGCATTAAAAAATGAATTACTCTTCACGCTTAAAAATTTTTTGTATTTCGATCCTAAATCACTGTAATCTTTTAAAACTTCTTGATAAAGTTTATTACTATCATCATAACTCATCGAAGCACTTTCCGAAGTTAAAATATCTAATAGTAATACCGTTTCAAATGGAGCCATATTAGGGTAATCAATCATTCGTATTTTTACTTCTGCAAAACGAAAACTATATAATTCTTTTATGGCAAATATTTCTAGCACTTCAATAATATCACCATTGGCTATAAATCCAGCTTCGGAACTAGGTTCTAACCAAAAATAATTATTTTTAACTACCATTAAATAATCCCCTGCTGAAAGTTCATTTTCTTTAAATAAAATCCGCTGTCGTATTTGCTGATTATATAAATTAGCGCGTTTATTTGATCGAACAATAATTACTGTTCCTTCATGTCCATGTTTACTATATGAATCCTGTAAATGTTCAATAATTTCATTGCCTTCGACTAATCGTTTGATATCATTAAAACCATCAATTTCAAATTTAAAATCCTCAAAAAAGGTGCTTTGAAGTTGTTCCCTTAACTCTGTGGCATTTTTTAACACTCCACTGTCTAAAGATTGTCTTACCACCTCTTTAAGTTCTATAGTGGTTACATTTTTATTAAAATTAAGTTCTAAAATATCCTCATTTAAAGCTGGGCTTAAATCGGATTTCACAGGTGGTAATTGAGCTGTATCACCAATAAACAAAACTTTACAATTAGATCCAGAATAGACATATTGTAATAAATCATTTAGCAACGAACCATTTTCAAACATTTTACTTTCAGTTGGTAAATCAGGTATCATAGAAGATTCATCAATAATAAACAGTGTATTGGTGAATTTATTTTTTTTCATGGTAAAGCTTACCCCTCCATTATTTGTTTTTTTAGGGTAATAAATATGTCTATGTATAGTCTGAGCTTGTTTACCAGAGTAATTTGTAATGACTTTTGCCGCTCTTCCAGTTGGAGCTAACAATACATATTTCATTTTAGCTTGCCACAATTGGGAAACTAATGTACCAATTAAAGTTGTTTTTCCTGTTCCTGCATAACCCTTCAATATAAATAAAGAAGATTTATCCTCTTTAAATAAAAAATTAGAAAGCAACAACAAACATTCTTCTTGCGATGAAGTTGTTTTATGCGGAAATTTATTTTTTAGTAACTTGTAAAATGCTGAAGCAGTCAAATGAACTGGATTAGTAGAAATAAAATAATTTTCAAAGATAATCAAGAAAAAATTCCTCAGGACTTTTGTGATTGAAAAAAAATTGTAGATTTGCTTTATAACATAAAATAACTACTGAATTAACATGAAATTACTGGTACAATTAGTCTTATGGGTTGTAATTGCCTTTTTAGGATATAAAGTTTATGATTCTGTATATAGCTCGGTAAAATTTCAGCAAGTAAAAGAGCAACGCTTTGCTTTAGCCGTGAAACAACTTAAAGATATTAGACGCTCACAACAGGCGCACAAAATTGTTACAGGTAAATATGCCCGAGATTTTAATGCCTTAGCTGAGTTTATTGACACTGCTAAATTTACTATTACACAACGTAGAGACTCTAGTTTTACTCGTTATGACAAAGCCTTTCGTATTGACAGATCAGTTGATACGGTAGTAGTAGATATTTTAGGTTATGAATCTGTTAAAGATTCTTTATTTAAAAATAGCGATGCTTACAAAAAATTAGCTGAAATTAAAGTAAGTAAAGATAAAAGTGTCGCTATAGAAATGAAAACTAGTGTGGTAGAAAAAAATGAAATTTTATACCCAGTTTTTTTAGCTTCTGTTCCTAAAAGAAGCCTTTTGTACGACCAGCCAGAACAATATTTGTCTGAAGAGGATGAAGTTGAATCATTAGATGAAATTAATGGTCCTGAAATTTTTGTTGGGTCGCTCGAAGAAATTAATACAAATGGTAATTGGCCTATAGTATATGACAAATAATACTGGTTCGAATTTTAAAAACAATACATACTGTTTATCCATTCAATTAAGTTTGAATGGATTTTCTTTTTTCATTACATCGAATACTAATGAAATTGTAACAAAATATCATGAATTAAGTGGTGATTTATCTTACACAGAACAACAATTACTAGAAAAAGTAACCAAAGCATTTGATACCAAACCCGAATTACAAGCTACTTTTAGTACTATTAATGTAATTTATTACAATGAATTATTCACTTTAGTACCAAAAGCTTTATTCGATAAAAATGCATTAAAAACTTATATTAATTATGCTGTAAAAACCTTAGCTACTGATTATATAACTTACGATGAATTAAGTACAGACATTATTAATATTTTCATTCCTTATGTGAATGTGAATAATTTTTTATTGGAAAAATTAGGCGAATTTAACTTTCACCACTCTAGCGGCATACTAATTAATCATGTACTTGACATAGAAAAATATAGTATTTCTGAAAAAGTACATATTTTTGTAACTTCAAATCAGTTTGATATTATATGTACAAAAGGAACAGATTTATTATTATTTAATTCATTTGCCTGTACAGCCAATGAAGATGTTTTGTATTATTTACTCTTTTGTTTAGAACAGCTTAGTCTATCTCCTAATCAAATTGAAATTAAATTAATCAATACTATTCCAACAGACCTTTTTAACTTATTGTATACTTACGTAAGAAATATTTCACAACCAAAAACTAAAAAAAACACCTTAGATGTACTACATCAACTAGCACAAAAAGAAGCATGAGAATTATTTCTGGTAAACATAAAAGCAAACGTATAAGTGCCCCTAAAAAACTTCCTGTTCGTCCAACAACAGATATGTCAAAGGAAGCTTTGTTCAACATTATTAACAACCTTTATTATTTTTCTCAGGTTAATGTCCTTGATCTTTTTTCGGGAACCGGAAATATTAGTTACGAGTTTGGATCTCGTGGTACTGAGCAGATTACAGCAGTAGATAAACACTATGCTTGTGCTAAATTTATTGAAAACACAGCTACAGATCTTGACTTACCTATTTCTGTTATAAAAAGTGATGTATTTCTTTTTTTAGAAAAAGCTAGTCAGTCCTATGATATTATTTTTGCCGATCCGCCATATGACTTTAGTACTGAACAATTTTCTAAAATAGCAGATTTAGCTTTTGATAATTCATTAATTGCACCCGATGGTGTATTAATTATTGAACACTCTAAACATACTTCATTAGAAAAACATCCTAATTTCAGTTATGATAAACGATACGGAGGTTCCGTATTTAGTTTTTTTGAAAATGAAGTTGCCGAAAATGATGAACAAGATACAAACGAAATGAAAGTTGTATAGTCATACTGCTTTAATATGCATACGAATTATCTTACTAATCGTTTTTTTCAACATAATAAAACTAAAATTTAGATCTTTTTTTATTAACTTTTACTAATGAAAAAAGTAGCTATTTTATACCAATTTGATTTACCTCCCATAAAAGACGGAATACAAAAACCAATGAAACCTGGAGGTTATTCTGATAGTGGAGCAGATATTGCTGTAGAACTAAATAAAAATGGAGTATCGATTATTACTCCCGTTGATAAACCAGATCTAAATAATGATTTGGATTGGGTTTTCCCTGATACAAAACAAGGAATTCAATCTGCCATTGATAAAGGAGCCAATATTTTATGGCTAAATACTATATTATACAATGAACATCCAATAACTCATTTTTTTAATTTATCAGTAAAATTTGTTGGACAACACCCAAATTTAGTTGATACTTACGATGATAAATGGATTACAAATAAATTATTAACAGAAAACGATATTTCTATTCCCAAAACTCAGTTTATTTCAAAAAAAGAAGTTACTAACTATAAATTAACTATTGATTATCCTGTAGTCTTAAAGCCACTTAGAGGCAGAGGTAGCCAAGGAGTTTCTGTTGCCCAAAATAAGGAGAATTTAGATTCAAAATTAACCGAATTATTTTCAACCAATTTATATGGCGATAGTGCTTATGTTGAACAATTTTTAAGTGGTCAAGAAATTACTATTACTGTAATGCCACCTGGGACTTATAAAATAAATAATGAAAATCAAACATTTCAAAAACCATGGAGCTTACCGGCTGTTAAAAGAATTAATCACAAAAATGGAATTGCTCCTTACAATGGAGTTGTTGCCGTTATACAAAATAGCATGGTTTTAAACGAGGATGAACTCACTGCTAAAAATATTATTGAGGCATGCAGACAATGCGAAAAAGCAGCTATGCTTCTTCAAATAAAGGCTCCTATAAGAATTGACTGTAGAGCTGACAAAAATGGTAATTACTTTTTGTTTGACTTAAATTTAAAACCAAATATGACAGGCCCTTCTAGATTACACAGACAAAACCAAGATAGTTTATCATCATTGGCTGCCAGAGCTATAGGCTGGAATTATTTCAATTTGTTAAACAATATGCTTTTACAACAATGGTAATTTAACTTTATTTTTTGATATAAATTTATGTATATCTAATTAAAAAAAAAGATATTGCTATAATAAATCAGCAAATAATATGATCAATCCCAAAGACAAAATTACGATTGATAATCATGAGCATGTGAAATATAATCAAGATTTTCAGTACTCTGTTGCAGAAATGATTGATCGTAGTACTTCTTTTTATCATTGGTTAAATAAACGACGTTCTATACGTGTGTTTTCTGATCAATCTATTCCTAAAAATGTCATTGAAAATTTGATTCTTTCTGCCTCTACATCTCCTTCTGGTGCACACAAACAACCTTGGACTTTTTGTGCTGTTTCCAATAAAGAGTTAAAAGCTAAAATTAGAATTGCAGCCGAAGCTGAAGAAAAAAAAAGTTATGAAAGCAGAATGAGTGAACGCTGGAAAGAAGATTTAAAGTCATTAGGTACCGATATGTATAAGCCTTTTTTAGAAACTGCTCCTTGGTTAATTATTGCTTTTAAAAAAACCTATGATTTAAGTGAGACCAACCAGAAAAAAAATAATTATTATGTAAACGAGTCTATAGGAATTGCTTGTGGCATGTTAATAACTGCTATTCATAATGCAGGTCTAGTAACATTAACCCATACTCCTAGCCCAATGAATTTTTTAGCAGATTTATTAAATAGACCTGTTAATGAAAAAGCTTTTATGTTATTTCCTGTTGGTTACGCTGCTGCAGAAGTGTATGTCCCTGATATCAAAAGAAAATCCATTGAGGAAGTAAGTGATTTTTATGAGTAATCAATTTAAAGAGTTTCTAAATATTTTTCCCATGTTTGTAGACTAGTAATTTCTTTAGCTTCTTCCAAAGCATAACCCTCACATAAAAAAGAAGTTACACTAGCTCCATTTTCTAATGTAATTTTCCCAAAACTTAACGGAGCTTCAATTTGATTTATAAATCCTCCTAATTGAGCACTTGGGACTTTCCATAATTGCACTTCTATTTTTGCTCCATTTTTAGGATCTTTAATTAATCCTGGTCGTATGGGATCTAAATGATCTAATGCATAAAAACGGTATTCTGGAGTTGTAAAAAGTGTTGATTTATATATCGCTTCAATTTCTAAAAGTTGATAATTTAAGGATCCTCCTGTTTTATGTGCCCCACAAACTGCTATATCTATATAATCCATTTGTGGTTTAGGTAAATTCAATAGGTCGTTATTTTTCATAGATTGGGCCATTGATAGTAAATTTTCATCATTTAATGCTGGCGCAAATAATGTAATTCCAAAAGGTAATTTATTTTCGGTTATAGATACAGGAAGGGCTACTGCTGTACAATCCAACAAGTTCATAAAATTTGTGTAGTACCCTAAATTGGTGTTTAAATCTATAGGATTTTCATTTATTTCTTCTTTAGTATAAATAGTTCCTACAGTGGGCATTACAAAGGCATCATAAGATTCCACATAATGATCAAACTGCTTTTTAAAAGTCTTCAATTTATATTCTGCATCAAAATAAGAAGTTGCCAAATTATTTTTACCTCCGGAAATAACTTCTAATACAGTTTTGTTCACTTCAGTTGCATGTTGCGTAATAAATTCACCCACTGCATGGTACCTTTCCGATAACCATGGGCCACCATACAATAGTTTAGCGGCTTCAAACATGGGAGTAAAATCGATTTGCTCAACACTATAATTTTTATCGTAAAGCGAAGTAATAAAATTAGTATAAGCCTTCTCATACCCTTCATTTCCAAAAAACTTCAAATTTGCTTTCAAGGGAACAGCAATTTTAATGTTAGTTTTTAATGCTAATTGATTATTATTTATACTGTAAGAGTCATTTGAATCATAAACACTTACAATCGACAAAACCAGCTCCACATCTTTTAATTCATTAGCAAAAACAGAAACGCAATCTAAGGATTTACAGGCTGGAACAACACCCGTACAAGAAACAACTCCTTTACTAGGTTTAAATCCAATGATATTTTGAAACGCAGCAGGCACCCGTCCAGAACCTGCCGTATCTGTTCCTAGCGAAAAAGCAACATAGCCCGCCGCTACTGCGCTGGCCGACCCCGAACTAGATCCTCCTGGTATATATGCTTCATTAAAATAATTTTTAGCCATACCATAAGGAGAACGTGTCCCCACTAAACCTGTAGCAAACTGATCCATATTCGTTTTACCAATACAAATAGCTCCCGCTTTTTCCAACTGCTGTACAGCAAATGCAGATTCCTTTGGTATATATGTATAAGCTTTACAACCCGAAGTTGTTGCAAAGCCTAAGACATCAATATTATCTTTTACAACAAATGGAATTCCTAATAACGGATAATTATCCAAAGATTTACCTACCGTTTGATCAATTTTATCAATCAAGATTTTCTTATCCAATAAACTTATAAAAATATGCTCATCTTCAAACCTTTCTGTTAGTTCTTTTTGATTTGTAACTAATTTATTTTTGTAGTCACTAAAATCGTTTAGCAATAAATCTTGTATTTCTTGTATAGTCACGTTATAAAATTAATAGGGTTAAACCTTTATAGAGAACATAAAATCACCTGCAGTTACTTCATTTCCTGTTTTAATAAATACATTATCAATAACACCTTCAATATCACTACAAATTGTAGATTCCATTTTCATACTTTCAAGTACAACAAGGGGTTGCCCTTTGCTAACTTTATCACCTTTATTCACCTCAACTTTCCATACAACAGCTGCTATTGGAGCCGCTACTCCCTCTGAGCCTTCAGGAATATGAATGCTAATATTCTCTTCAGAAACTCGATCTTCTTGATTAAAATTAAGCTTCCCTGTCCTTATCCAATCCTCTTTTTCTGTATTAAACGCTGCTTTTTGTTTCTCTTTAAAAACAGTGATTGACTGCTTATTTTCTTCTAAAAAGTTTTTATATTCCTTTAAACTAAAAGTAGTTTCTTCTATTTTTAAAGGATATCTTCCTTGAGGAAAATCACGTCTTATCTGTACTAATTCTTCAGCAGATACTGGATAAAATTTTATTTGATCAAAAAAGCGCAACAAAAATGGTTCTTTCTCTGTAAAGTATTTGCCTTCAGGATAGGTATTCCACATTTGTAAAGTTCTTCCAAATAATTGATAACCACCAGGCCCTTCCATTCCATAAATACACAAGTATGCTCCACCAATACCTACTGCATTATCGGGAGTCCAGGTACGTGCTGGATTGTATTTTGTAGTAACCAAACGATGTCTGGGGTCAATTGGTGTAGCAATTGGTGCTCCTAAATATACATCGCCCAATCCCATAACTAAGTAAGAAGCTTCAAAAATTAAATTTTGTACTTTCTCTATTGATTCAAACCCATTAATTCTTCGAATGAATTCAATATTATCTGGAGACCAAGGAGCATCTGTCCTAACAGTGGTATGGTATTTTTCCATAGCCAGTTTTGCTTGAGGATCATTCCAGCTTAAAGGAAGGTAAACTACTCTAGAAGGAACCGTAATATCTTCTATACTTTCTAATTCAGATAGTATATTATAAACTTTAACGAGTAATTTATTTCTATTTATTACTAATGGTTCAAAATGAATTTGCAATGACCTAACACCTGGTGTAATATCAATAATGCCTTCGTCTTTTTCAACTTCTAGAGCTTGGAATAATTTATGAATTACTAAACGCAATTCTAAATCCAATTCCAGTTTACCTAATTCAATTAAAATATTATTATATCCCGATTGTCGTATACATACTTCATGCGATTTAAAATGATATTGTGCTAATATGGGACTTACATCTTTTATAGAAGAAGTCAAATATTGAGGTACTTTATCAACTAGAGTTTCAATAAACAATTCTTCAGCTTTTTCTTTTTCTACGGCTTGTTCATAAGTAACTAAATTAAATTTGATTTTTGAATTTATTGAAAGCTGCCCCATTTTCCATAAATCAGCTTTTATTATGGTAAAAGGACATACAAACCCCCCTAAACTAGGACCGTCTGGTCCTAAAAGTATAGGTGTATCTCCTGTAAAATCAATTGCACCTATGGCATACGCATTATCGTGAATATTTGATGGGTGCAAGCCTGCATCTCCCCCATCTGTTCTTGTCCATTTAGGTGAAGGGCCTAACAAACGAATTCCAGTACGAGATGAATTGAAATGTACTCCCCATGTGGCATTTAAAAACTCTTCTATGTAAGCCTCTTCAAAAAAATCAGGCGCTCCATGAGGACCATACAGTACATCTATGCTTATTTCAGAAGAAATCTCTGAAATATTTATTTTTTCTTGTTTTGGTGTGTATTCACTATCATTTAAATGAAGTACATCACCTGTCCTAAGTATACGGCCTGCATGTCCACCCATAACTCCTAGACTAAAAGTAGACTTACTTCCGAGGTAATCGGAAATAGCAATACCTCCCCCTAGTAAAAGGTAGGCTCTTTGTCCTGCATCTAGTATATTATTAAATGCTAAAACATCTCCTTTTTTTGCTTTGTATAAAGTATAATTAGTTAATGAATTATCATTTAACTTAGCTTTAATATTTGCTCCTGTTATAACAAAATCCGTTTGGGCTCTAAACTGAATCTTTGGTCCCTGCAATGTAATTTCTATACCCGCAGCTTCCTTTGGATTTCCTAACATTTGATTCCCTAATCGGAATGCTCTACTATCCATTGGGCCCGAAGGAGGAATACCTACCATCCAATAGCCTGTTCTACCTGGAAAATCTTGAACTGTAGTAAATATTCCTGGTGAAAGTATGTCTATTGCATGACTCGTATATTGATGACTTTTTAAAAACTGTGTAGATAAATTTGCATCTGCAAATGTTTTGCTTTTAGCAATACTCAATAGAAATTCTAGGTTTGTTTCAACACCTTCAATTTTGGTCTTCGAAAGTACCTCAATTGCTTTTTGAACACATTGCGCTCTATTTTCGGCAGTAACAATTATTTTTGCGAGTAATGGATCAAAATAGGGGGAAATTTCAATGCCTTCTCTTATCCAAGTATCTATTCTGGCATTTTTAGGAAAGTTTAATTTTGTTACAACGCCTGTTACTGGTAAATAATTTTTATAAGGATCTTCCGAATACAATCTAAATTGCATGGAAGCTCCTGTAGAAATCACATTATCTGGAAACGTAAACGTACCTTCTTGAAGTTGGATCATAGCTTTAACTATATCCATTTTAAACACCTCTTCGGTTACTGTATGTTCTACTTGCAAACGTGTGTTAACTTCTAAAAAATAAAAAGATTGATCAGCTTCATCATATAAAAATTCAATGGTGCCAGCACTACGGTATGCTATATGCTTCATTAAATTTTTAGCTCCTGCATATAAACTTTGTCTTATTGTTGCTGGAATATTAGGTGCTGGTGTTTCCTCTATTATTTTTTGAGAACGCCTTTGAATGGAACAATCTCTATCTCCTAAAACTAAACCTCCACCTTTTCCATCACCAAAAATTTGGACCTCTACATGCCTTGCTTTTTCTAAATATTTTTCTAAAAAAACACCGGCATTAGAAAAATTTTTTTCGGCTAAACTAATTGTAGTATTATATGCGGCTTTTAATTTATCTTTAGAATGACATATTTGCATACCAATACCCCCACCTCCACCTGTACTTTTAATAATTACAGGGTATCCTATTTGATCAGCTGCCTTTTCTGCTTCTTCGTATGAGCTAAGCAATTCTGTGCCATTTAATACAGGTAATTCACTTTGTATAGCAACCTCTCTAGCCTTGTGTTTTAATCCAAATGTTTCAATTTGTTCAGGTGTTGGACCTAAAAATACAATACCATTATCTTCTAATAATTTAGCAAAAGAAGCATTCTCGCTCAATAAACCATAGCCGGGATGTATTGCATTTATATGATGCTCCTTTACAATAGTAAGTATAAGTGTGGTGTTTAAGTAAGTTTCTGCTACACTACCCGAACCTATATAAAATGCCTCATCTGCTTCTAACATATGAGTGGCATTAATATCGGCCTCATTATATATAGCCACAGCCACTTTCCCCATTTTTTTTAGGGTCTTTATAATTCTAACAGCAATTTCTCCACGGTTAGCAATTAATACTTTTTCAATCATCATTATGTGTATATCAGTCCCAAATTAATACCTCTATAGGTGTAGGGTTATAAGCATTACATGGATTATTCAATTGAGGACAATTACTTATTATACAAAGTACATCCACATGAGCTTTAAGTTCAACATACTTCCCGGCTGCGGATACTCCATCTGAAAAAGTTGATTTCCCATCTGGTGATATTGGCACATTCATAAAAAAATTGATATTACTATTTAAATCTTTTTTGCCCAATTCAATATCATATTCACGTAGTGCAGCCATAAAAGAATCCCTGCAATTATGCATATGTATTTTATCTAAATCATAACGTACAGAATTACTTTCGGCAGAACAAGCGCCTCCTAAAGTATCATGCCTACCACAGGTATCATCCGTTATAGTCAGTAGCACATTTCCCCTATTAGAAATGATTTCGCTCCCTTTGGTTAGGTATACATTTTTTTGATGATTAATAGTGTCTTGGGCACTATATCTTTCTTGGAGGTTATCAAGGGCATAAAACATAGTATCAGCGGCTTGATTTCCTTTGCAATCAACTATCCTAAAAGATTGCCCTTTTTTAATCTCATGAGACCAATAATCACCTGCTAAAACTACTTTTTTATATATTGCATTTTTACTATCTAAACTCATTTTAATATAGACTTTTAGTGTAATTAATGGTATTGGTAAAGCCTCTTTTATTTTCATCACGCAAGTGAAATGCTGGGTTTTCTTTTGGAGAAATATGAGCATCCCAAACGGATATTTTCAGGGGCTTTGGTTCGTAATCGTTACTTGGGTTTAATGGGTGTGGACATGTATTTAATATTATTAAAGTATCCATTTCTGCTTGTAGGTCTACAAATGACCCTGCTTTGGATACTGCTCCATATTGAATATCTCCATTTTGATCTACATCGATACGTGTGAAAAAATTGACTAAAGAATGCATATCTTTTAATGACATGCCATATTTAGAAACTTCAGTTAATAAGGAGGTAAAACTATCTCGGTAATATGCATTTCTATATTCTTGGTAGTTCTTTTTACCATATTTTTTTTTATTACTTTCTTTAGTACTACAACCTGTCATTGTATCATGCCAACCACAAGTATCATTTATTATGGATACTAAAATACGTCCCATATCTGAATAAAGAGCATGTCCTGTTGTAAGATAGGATGTAAATTGTGCTTTTAGTGTATCAGCCATATTATAGCGTTCACCATAATTTTTTTGATTAAATAATAATGTAGAAACATTAACGCCTCCTTCAATATCTGTTAAACGAAGTGTGCTTCCTTTTTTTAAAATATGACTAAAATTCCATCCTCCTGGTATTGTTTTTTCTAACAAAACCAATTCGCTATTAAATTGTTTCATCGTCATTTTTTTATTTAAAATAATTTATCTTTTATAAAACTTATTTTACATGATTTCATTCACAAGATCGGTAGTTGGAATTACAGGAACTGCCTCTACTTCACTATTACTATGGATAAGTGCTTCTAATCTTTTTTTTGTTGCTAAAAACTCTGGAGTTAAAAATTGTTCAGGGCTTCTGGGTCTTGAAATAGGAACTTCTATAATTTCTGCAATTTCACCTGGATTTCCTTTTAATACAATAATTCGATCTGATAAATAGATAGCTTCGTCCAAATCGTGAGTAACAAACATAATAGAAATATCAATATTTCGCCAAATTTGTAATAAATAAGCTTGCATTCTAGCCCTTGTTTGTGCATCTAAAGCTCCAAAGGGTTCGTCCATTAGTAACATTTCTGGTTGGGTTGCTAGAGAACGTGCAATAGCCACTCGCTGCTTCATCCCTCCTGAAAGTTGAGAAGGGTAAGCATCTTCATATTTTTCTAAACCTACCAAATTTATCCATTTTAATGCTTCTTTTTTTGCTTCTATTTTAGACATCTTTTGCCTTAACAAACCATACATCACATTTTCTGTGATGGTAAGCCATGGAAAAAGCGTGTATTCCTGAAAAACCATTCCTCGTTCAATTCCTGGCTTTTTCACATCATTCCCACTTACCGTAATAGTACCAGAATCGATACTTTCCAGACCGGCAACTAAACGAATTAGTGTTGATTTACCACAACCCGAAGGTCCAATAACTGAAGTAAACTCTCGCTTATATGTTGAAAAAGATACATTCTCTAAAATAGGTCCCTTTTCTGTATCAAAAGTTTTATAAAGCTTATTTATAGTCATTTTAACATTTCGTTCTTTTAATCGATCAAAACGTTTTTTTACTTCTGTACTTTGTACTTTATAATCAGGTAATTTTATTGAATCCATCATTTACAAAATTTATATTTCCTGAATAATATGTTTCTTAAATATCTTTCTACCTACATATGCTAATAATTGGTCTGATAAAAGCCCAATAATTCCAATAATTAAAATAGCTGCATATACTTGTTCAAAATTTCTATATTTAGCTTGTTGATTAATAAACCAAGTAATACCTGTACTTGTCCCTACCACTTCTGCTACTACTAAATAAGTCCATGCCCATCCTAATAAAATTCGCATATCTTTATATATATCTGGTAATGTTCCTGGAATAATTATTGTTTTTAATATAGTTAAGTTTGAAGCTCCCAATGTTTGAGCAGCTTCAATTAAACTACTATTTAATTTAGAAGTCGTGTTAGCTATTACTAGTACTTGCTGAAAAAAAGTACCAATAACAATTATGGCAATTTTAGGCCCATCATTAATACCTAAAATTGCTACTGCTAATGCTCCAAAAACTGGAGCTGGTAAGTATCTGAAATATTCTATAAATGGAGCAATCAGAGTATTAAAAAAACTATAGGTGCCACATAAAATCCCTAAGGGGACACCAACTATTGATGAAATTAAAAAGCCTAAAAAAATAATTTGAATACTATGTAATAAGCTTTCATGTAACCAAGGATTACCCCTCCTTCTTGGAGGGGTAATAAATGATTTTATTAAACTATGAACAACATTATGAGGTTTTGGCAAATAAATTGGATTACTCCTATAGCCTTGAGCTTGTAATAATCCTTTACTTTGCATTCTCTTATTTTCGGCCTCAAATACCTTTCTTTTTACAAGCGTTTCTTTTTTAAAATAGCTAACATCACCAGTATCAGTAATAGTAACCATAGGATGCCATAAAAAAGGAAGGTAACTAATAGCACACCAAAGCAAAATTGGTAATGCAAATGAAAGTATAAATAAAATACTTCTTGTATTTTTATCCAATAGCTTCCTAATTGGAAATAATTTTTCAAATACCTTCATTAATTTTACTATTTTACTGTTCAAGAGTTATTGATGGATCTATATAAGAATCAATATTTTGTGCTTTTTCATATACTTTATTAGTTACATTAAATTTATCGACCAATTTAGAAGAACCATAAATAGACTGTAAACCATCTCCTTTTGCAAAAACCTGCTTTGCTTCATTAAGACTTAAAAATTTAACTCCTTTCATAAAGTAAGCGTACTCATTAGGTGTTACACCTGCTCTACTCGACATAATTTCTAAGGCTTCTGCTTTATTAGCCGGATCAGCTAAAAAATCTACAACTCTGTACCATACCTTAACAACTTTAGCCCAATCTTCTCTTCTTTCTGAAAGACTAGAAGGAGAAACAGCTAAACAATCGTAAATTAACCCTGGTACATTAGCACTTGTATATATTGGTTTTGATCCCGAAACTTCTTTTAAAGCTTCACCTGAATTAGGCTGCCAAGCTGCAATAGCGTCAACTTCACCTGATGCCAATGTTTGAGCTGTTTGATGAGTAGCTACATTAACAAGTTCTACATCAGATTCAGATAATCCAACACTTTCCAAACCTTTATTTAACAATAAATGCTCTACAAAACCTACTTCTAAACCTATTTTTTTTCCTTTTAAATCGGACATAGTTTCGATTCCTGGTGCTGCTACTATCATGTCATTTCCATTACTGTAGTCAGATACTAATATCATTACATTAGAAGCTCCTGTAGCTCCAGTTACCAATGCATCTCCATTAGTCATATTAACAGCATCAATATTACCCGATGCAAAAGCATCCATTGATGGTACATACTCGAACCAAGAAAAATCTACATCAACACCGGCTTCTTTAAACCAGCCTTTTGAAATAGCAATATCCCATGCTATCCACCCTGGCCAATCACTATAGCCAATTTTTAAAGGTTCTTTTTTTTCTTTACAACTAAATAATGTTGTAAGTGATACAAATAGAATAACTATTTTTTTCATAATTGGTTATTTTTTTTAAATTTTGAGTAGACGTTTAGAATAAATATGTTAAAGCAACTACTCCAAAACTATCATTAGCAGTTAATGTACCATCACTTTTTCTAAATGAACCTTTTGAAGCCCCATCCAATCTTATTTCTGGTGTAATTTTTAAATTTTCGCTTACAAAATAGTTGAACGATGCAGTAACATTAAATAACGTATTGTCATCATGTATTGGTCCTCCATTAAATTGTCCTACATAAAATGACTCTTCATCTAAAAGAACTTCTCCTCTTAATCCTATTGAAAATTTTTCATTAAATGTTATTAAAGGATATAAAGCAGCAATAGAAACATTTGCTTCAACTCCATTTCCTAGTACTCCTCCACTAACATTTAAGTGTTGAAAACTATAACCTAAAGTAAAAGTATCGGATAAGGTGAATCCTCCTACTAAATCAAAAATATTATACTCTGTATCATCTGGTTCTGTACTATTCAAATATGTTGCAGCAACCCATAATGGATCAGTAGTATATGACAAGTTTACCGCTATTGCTTTATTATCATCATCACTATTTTCTTCTCTCTGATAAATATTGTTAAAAGCTCCAATCATTAAATTCCATTTATCACTAAAGGCATAATCTATTTTAGCTCCCATTACACCAGCTGTAGAAGCTCCATAAACATAACCATGCGAATAGTTCTGATTTAAATGAACATCATCAAACTCATATCCATAAAATGCTTGGAATACTCCACCAGAAATTTTTAATTTATCAGTAGCATTTACATACGCAAAAGCATCTCTAATAAAATTGAATGTTGAAGCAGAAGATTCTCCTTCTTCGGCATATAATCGAGATCCATAAAAGTTATCGTTTTTAGGACCATAAGCTAAATTGGCTTGAAATCCATATTTTTCAGCTTCATGCTTTACTCCTACACTAACCCAACCTAAAGAAAAGGCATTATCCTCATAAGGTGGATAGGTTAATGTTTGTTCTACATTATTAAAACTGGCAGCATAAAATGCATCTACGCTACCTGTAAAAGTTGTTTTGGCTTTTTTTTCACTTTCTTCTTGCTCTTGCGCAAAACTAAGGGTAGTTGCTAAACAAAATAGGGATGCTAAAAGTTGGTTTTTCATAAAAAAAACAGTTTAATTTTTAGTTAAAATTTATTATTTAAAAAAATTATGACTCAATCATTTAAAGATTGAGGGATCCCAAACCTAAAAACTTCCCATTGAAAAAAACCCCCTGTTTTCAGGGGTATTTTTAAAAGCGTTGCTTATTATTAATTTCAAATTATTCCCTTTCTAATATTGTTAATTATCCTTTTTTTACAAGGGTTTGCTGAGGTTTCATTAAATTAGGAGGAGTTACTTTAGTCAAAATACTAATGTTTAACACTATTTATGAAATTATAAACAACTCTTTAACATCAATTGTAAGCAAAATGTAGAAATTCTTTTTTTTCTTAAAGTATTTACTTAGGAGTTTTTCATCACAATAGCACTTTTAAAAATAAATGAGGATATAAAATAATGAGTAGCTTATTTTACTCATTTTAATTTATAAATAGTATTACATCAAAAATTAGAAAAAAAAGAAATAGTATTAGCTTATGTACATTTATCAAAAACTAAATACTTCCCTATAATGGTTTATTAGTTTCTAAACTAATAAAATGGCATGCTGGTATGACTATTTGTCTTGGCCAATAGATTTATTAGTAATCAAAAAGTAAGTATCTAAAATTAAAAAGCGAGTCTATAAGCCGGATTCTGTATTTTGACAAGTGTCAAAACCCCTATCATTTATCTGTGCCAATTATTACTAATTAACTATAACCGCCTACCCTCCAACTTGGGCGCATTACCCTTTTAACGTTGGTATACATGACGTTGCACCACATAGAGTTTACCTGGTTTCACTACAGCATTATCTGTACTTGCTTTCTGTTGCACTTGTCCATATTCTAATAACTTAGAACAGACGGGAATTACCCGCTATGCCATGCTATGGTGTCCGGACTTTCCTCTCTTAGTATATAAAGAGCGATAAGGCGACTCGCTAAGTAGCAAAGATACTACCAAATCATGTAATTTTACACTAGCAATTTACAGAATATAAAAATAAATCTAGTAGGCAGTTATTCAATATTTTGGAATGTAAAAAACATAAAAATAATAGCTCAAAAAAGTATAGTCAAAACTAAAACATTTATTAAAGGGCATAATTTTTGCCATTTAATTCATAAAAAATCATAAATTTAACGTAGAAAGAAAGCTTATGGATGATAATTTTTCGCCTCGAGTTAAAGATGTAATTGCTTACAGTAAAGAAGAAGCATTACGTTTAGGGCATGATTTTATAGGAACAGAACATTTGATGTTAGGTTTGTTACGAGATGGTAGTGGAAAAGCTATTGATATTTTATTTGCGTTAGAAGTTGATTTGGCACACTTACGCAGAAAAGTAGAAATACTTAGTCCAGCCAACACAACAATTGCTGTCGCTTCAAATGAAAAAAAGAACTTGCATTTAACAAGGCAAGCAGAACGTGCATTAAAAACAACTTTTTTAGAAGCTAAGTTGTTTCAAAGTACATCTATAAATACAGCTCATTTATTACTCTGTATTTTAAGAAATGATAATGATCCAACAACTAAACTATTAAATCGATTAAAGATTGATTATGATAGTGTTAAAGAACATTTTAAAGGTATGATTATAAACGAGGATGAAAACTACGACTTACCTACAGCTGAATCATTTTCCGATGAAAGTGAAAATTTAGAAGGAAGTGAACGTGAATCTTTTGGAAATTCAGGTACTAGTAATGCAAAAAACACAAAAAAATCAAATACACCAGTACTTGATAATTTTGGTAGAGACCTTACTGCTATGGCAGAAGAAGGTAAATTAGATCCTGTAGTAGGCCGTACTAAAGAGATAGAACGTGTTTCACAAATTTTGAGTCGTCGTAAAAAAAATAACCCACTTTTAATTGGTGAACCTGGTGTAGGAAAATCTGCTATTGCCGAGGGTCTAGCCTTACGTATTATTCAACGGAAAGTGTCACGTATACTTTTTGATAAACGTGTGGTTACTTTAGATTTAGCAAGTCTTGTTGCTGGAACTAAATACCGCGGGCAGTTTGAAGAGCGTATGAAAGCCGTAATGAATGAATTAGAGAAAAATGATGATATTATTCTTTTTATTGATGAAATTCATACTATTGTAGGTGCTGGAGGTGCTACTGGGAGTTTAGATGCTTCAAATATGTTCAAACCTGCGCTTGCCCGTGGAGAAATTCAATGTATAGGTGCTACTACTTTAGATGAATATAGAAATTCTATTGAGAAAGATGGAGCTTTAGAACGTCGTTTCCAAAAAGTAATAGTTGAGCCTACCAATATTGAAGAAACTATTGAAATATTAAATAATATTAAAGGAAAATACGAAGAGCATCATAATGTAATTTATACCGATGATGCTATTCAAGCCTGCGTCAAATTAACTAATCGTTATATGACAGATCGTTTTTTACCAGACAAAGCTATTGATGCCTTAGACGAAGCAGGTTCTCGTGTACACATTACTAATATTGACGTACCAAAAAAAATACTAGATTTAGAACGTAAACTTGAAGAAGTTAGAGAACTAAAAAATAGTGTTGTTAAAAAACAAAAATACGAGGAAGCAGCTAAGCTTCGTGATGACGAAAAAAATATTGAAAAACAACTAGCTATTGCTCAAGAACAGTGGGAGGCTGACGCTAAAGAACATAAAGAAGTTGTAAATGATGAAAATGTTGCTGATGTTGTCTCAATGATGACAGGTATTCCTGTAAACAGAATAGCACAAAAAGAAATAACAAAACTAGCAGAGTTACCAGAATTAATAAAAGGTAAAGTAATTGGTCAAGATAATGCCGTATCTAAAGTTGTAAAAGCGATACAACGAAATCGTGCAGGACTTAAAGACCCTAACAAACCTATTGGTTCATTTATCTTTTTAGGGCAAACTGGTGTTGGAAAAACTCAACTAGCTAAGGTTATTGCTAAAGAGTTATTTGATAGCGAAGAGGCTTTAATTCGTGTCGACATGAGTGAATACATGGAAAAGTTTGCTATATCACGTCTTGTTGGTGCACCTCCAGGTTATGTTGGCTATGAAGAAGGTGGACAATTAACTGAAAAAGTAAGACGTAAACCCTACTCTGTAGTCCTATTAGATGAAATAGAAAAAGCGCATCCCGATGTATTTAATATGTTATTACAAGTATTGGATGATGGTTATTTAACTGACAGTTTAGGTCGTAAGATTGATTTTAGAAATACTATCATTATTATGACATCTAACATTGGAGCTCGAAAGTTAAAGGATTTTGGTGCAGGTGTTGGTTTTGGGACTGCTTCACAAAAATTACAAGCTGATCAAAATGCAAAAAGTATCATTGAAGGTGCACTAAAAAAAGCTTTTGCTCCTGAATTTTTGAATCGTATAGATGATGTTGTTGTGTTTAACGCCCTTGAAAAAGACGATATCCATAAAATTATTGATATTGAACTCACAAAACTATTTGCTCGTATAAAAGATCTTGGCTACCAATTAACTTTAAGTGACAAAGCAAAAGATTATATAGCCGACAAAGGCTTTGATAAACAATATGGTGCACGCCCATTAAAAAGAGCAATTCAAAAATATATTGAAGATGCATTAGCTGAAGAAATTGTAACGTCTAACTTAAAAGAAGGTGATGCTATATTTATGGATTTAGATGAAAAAAATAATGATTTAAAAATTGATATCAAAACACCAGATAAAGCTACAAACTAACCACAATAGTTTTAAAATTACTAAAACCGTTTAGCTAACACTAAACGGTTTTTTTTATAACTTACCCGTCCAAAAAACGATATAATGTATTGATTAAACATAATACTTGTAGGAAACTTACAAAAAGTTTATTTTTAACTTTTGTTAGTAACAACTATTTTATAAACTAA
Source organism: uncultured Aquimarina sp. (assembly GCA_947498765.1). Lineage (GTDB taxonomy): Bacteria > Bacteroidota > Bacteroidia > Flavobacteriales > Flavobacteriaceae > Aquimarina. Next base: position 14,928 of record CANMLG010000002.1, on the reverse strand, counting down.
ATTCTAATAAATAACCAAAACTACTTTATGAAATTTAATATCTTAATGATGGGCATAGGTGTATCTATGCTTGTTGCTTGTAATGGTAAATCTAAACAAAATGAAAAACCAAATTCGGAAAAAGAAAATACACCACCAGTTGAGGTATTAGAATTTGAAAAGATTCCTGTACCTGCAAATGCAGGCGAAAACATGAAATGGGAACTTCAAAAAGAAGTTTCTGATGATTTTAACTATGTTCATAAACCAGCAAATCAAAAAACTGATTTTGGTAATGGAAAATGGTATAATTTTTACCATAATGCTTGGAATGGTCCTGGTACAACTTATTGGCAATATGATCATGTAGCTGTTGATGGAAATGATTTGATTATAAAATCTTCTAGAAATACAAGCACAGAAAAAATGGGAGTTCCTGGAGTAAATGCAGGTTGTATTACTGGTAATAAAAGAGTAAAATTCCCTGTTTTTGTTGAGGCTAGTGTTAGTGTTTCTAATATAGCTTTAGCATCTGATGTATGGTTATTAAGTCCAGATGATACCCAAGAAATTGATATTATTGAATGCTACGGTGGCAAAGAACCTAACAATTCATACTTTTCAAAATTTATACACTTAAGTCATCATTCATTTATTAGAGAGCCTTTTACCGATTACCAACCTAGGGACCTAAAAACATGGTGGAAAAGAAATGGAGTAACTAGCTGGGGAGAATATAGTTGGAATAATGGAAACAGAAAATATGTTCGTGTAGCTGTAAATTGGATAAATCCTAGCCATTTTGAATATTATATTGATGGTGAATTAGTACGTGTATTATACAAAAATGCTATGGCCAATAAAATTAATGGACAATGGGAATATGATTATTCTACCATGACTGATGGAAAATTAGATATGGATGGAGGGTATCAAAAACTTACCAATTATAAATCAGAGCCAGCATATAGTCTAGCAACATTAAAACAAACAAGTGAGGTGTCAAAAGTGAATATTATTGACCCTTATAACTTTCAAAAAGGAACTGATTTTAATAAAGAAATGGATATCATAATAAATGTTGAGTCTCAAAATTGGCATGTATTAGATAAAAGAACACCTAGCGATGAAGACTTAGCCGATCCTAGTAAAAATACTATGAAAGTGGATTGGATTAGAGTATATAAACCAATAAAAAGTTAAAACAACGGATTTTATTAATCTTAAAAAAAGCCATCTAAATAACATTTTTTAGATGGCTTTTTTAGTTGTAAGATGTGTTTGAGACTAATCACTAAAATAATTCAATGATTTTATAGTTTCTTAATAGTAATTAACACTTAACCTCTATAAGCTTGCTAATACCAAAATATATATATCCCCTATTTATATTTAAAAGCACGCATGATTTATGTGATAAGGTTTTGAGTGAATATAATACTTACTATGTCCATCTATCATTATCATGTAAGAAAAAATTTCGATTAAAAACACTTTATTTTTTACATAATATTTATTTTGATTCTGATAGAAATTTTAAGTTAGAAAAGTCAATGAAAATACTTATTTCTAGTGCTTTTGCTCAAATTACATTTGGACTTCATAAAAGTAAGTTAGATGTTTTTAAGTTAATTAATGTTACACCTGCTCCTTATAGTTATTCACATTCAGATTTATTATTTAATGGTGATACTAATTTTGCAACCAAAACTATTAATTTGTGCTGGCCTGTTGTAAAAGCAGGTTTTGAAATTAATGATGATGCTTTAAATTTAGCTATTCACGAATTTGGACATGCTATTATGTTAGAGGATAGTCGTAAAAATTTACTTTTTGGTAAAGCCTTAAACAAAAAAGTATTTGACACATGGAAACACTTCGCAATGATTAAATTAGAAAAGATTAGAGCTAAAAAAAATGTAGTACTAAGAGATTATGGAGGCACCAATATTATGGAACTTTTTTCGGTCTGTTTGGAAGCATTTTTTGAAAACTCAGATCAGTTTCATGAAAAAGAAGCCGATCTTTATAATAGTATGGTTACTTTACTTAAACAGGATCCAAGAAATAAAGAAACTCCTTTATTATAATTAAGTTTAAAAAATAGTTTTGAAATCCTCTAAAATTTTGTCCAAATATAAAATGTTACCTTAATTAATATTTTACAATTAAACACACACAATGAAAAAAAGAAAGTTAGGAAAAAATGGATTTGAAATTAGTGAAATTGGTTTAGGATGTTGGCAAATTGGAGCAAATTGGAGCAAATTGGGGTAATGAAATTAATAAAGAAAAAGCTTTAGAAATTCTTAATGAAGCTGTTGATAATGGAATAACTTTTTTTGATACTGCGGATGTTTATGGTGATGGTCGTAGTGAAGAATTAATAGGTGAATTCATCAAAAATTCAGAAACAAAAATTAAAGTTGCTACAAAATTTGGACGTGACTCCAATGTATTTCCTAATAATTATACAGAAACTGCATTGAAAAAAAGTGTAGATGCTTCAATAAAACGATTAAATGTAACTTCTATTGACTTATTACAACTGCATTGTATACCAACTGAAGTATTAAAAAAAGGAGTTATTTTTAATTGGTTAAGAACACTAAAAAAGGAAGGTAAAATAAGACATTTTGGAGCTAGTGTAGAAAGTGTAGCACAGGGATTATTATGTATTGAGCAGGATGAACTCCAATCACTCCAAGTGATTTATAATATTTTTAGACAAAAATTAACTGAAGAACTATTACCTAAAGCTAATAAAAAAGGTGTCGGTATTATTGTTCGCTTACCATTAGCTAGTGGCCTGCTTACTGGAAAATTTACAGAAAAAACTCAGTTTCCTACAAATGATCATCGAAATTTTAATAGAAACGGACAAGCTTTTAATGTAGGTGAAACTTTTGCTGGATTACCTTTTGATACTGGTGTAAAATTAGCTGAGAACCTAAAAGCATTTTGCCCCTCAGGAATGTCATTAACTGAAATGGCACTTCGATGGATTTTAGATCACAAAGAAGTATCCACAATTATTCCTGGAGCAAGTTCTCCTATACACATCTATAACAACTCAAAAGTAAGTAGCTTAGCTCCTCTACCTAAAAATCTTATGATCGATTTAAAAGAGTTTTATACTAATAAAATTCATAAAAATATTCGCGGCGTATACTAGGTGAATTTTATTTAACGAATTATTTATTTCTTGTAATGTACTTTATATCTCCAAAGAGAAACTACTCCTAAAATCAACGCCCCTCCTACTGTATAGTAAACAAAACTAGGTGTTATTACCTGGTCACCACTTGCATATGAATGTAAGCCCGAAAGGTAAAAATTTACTCCAAAATAAGTCATCATAATAGTTGAAACAGCAACCATAGATATAAAATTATAGGTCCACTTTCCGCGTAAGCCAGGCACCAAACGCATATGGATTACAAACGCATAAATCATTATACTAATTAAAGCCCAAGTCTCCTTTGGATCCCAGCCCCAATAGCGTCCCCAACTCTCATTTGCCCATTGACCTCCCAAAAAGTTCCCAATAGTTAACATGACCAAACCAATAGTTAATGACATTTCATTCACCACAGTAAGCTCTTTTATATTAAGTTTCATTTTCTTTTTATTCTTTTTTGTAGTCAATATCATTAATAATAATGCTACAGCTCCTAGAATAGCCCCTAAAATGAATGGCCCATAACTAGCTACAATTACGGCTACGTGAATCATTAACCAATATGAATTCAATACCGGTTGAAGGTTTGCTATTTCTGGATCCATCCAATTCATATGTGCTACCCACAATATTATGGATGCCACAAATGCTGTTGCGCCAATAGTTAAATCACTTTTTCTACCCAAAGCAATACCAAAAAACATGGTGGCCCAACCAACATAAATCATAGACTCATAAGCGTCACTCCATGGAGCATGACCTGACACATACCAACGTGCTATTAAGCCAGCCGTATGCATTAAAAATAAAAGTATAATACTATACTTACTAATAGCTACTAAAACACGTGTTACTTTAGTTTTCTTAAAAATTTGTACTATGGTAAAAATGATCATTAATAAACCAGTTAATGCATAGTAGGTATATAATTTTCTAAAAATATCATATTTGTTATAAAGTATTTCAGTTTCAACTTTTTTGTCTGAAGGTAATACAGCACTTCCATATTTTTTCTGAAAGTTTTTAATACTTGATAAGTATTTATCTGGTTTAGTATAATCTCCAGTCTGTCGTGCTTCTAACAATGAAGAACGATATATAGGTAAAATTTGACGTGTATATACAGAATCAATTCCAGAAAATTTCGCTTCATTTAACATAGGTGGTGATACCCATTTATTATTTTCATCATCTGGCAAAGGAAATACTCGAAATACACTTCCGCTTAAAGCTGAATTCAACAAATAAAATTTTTCATGTGTTTTTATAAAATCCTTTTCGAATTGATTTGGAGTATTCGTACTGGTTGCTGCATCTAAATATGGGGCTAATTTATAACTTCCATCCTTTTCAAACAGATCCACCAAAGCAACTCTACTTGCTTTTTTTGGTACTCCTAAAATTTTCCTTATGCTGTCATTTTTCCAATCAATATAGATCAAAGGAATGTTATACCAAGCAATTGGATTTTCTTGCATGGAAATAAATACTTGATCACTACTTAAACCTTCGTACTTAGTTCGCTTACTTAATTTTCGTAACAATTCTGATGCAAAAGTATTAATAGGCTTCATTCTACCACTCTCATCTTGTATAACAATGGATCCAAATTTTTCGGCATGCTCTGGTGACACTGCATTGGCTTTAACTAAAGAATCGAGCTGCTTTTTTGTTGGCCGTAATGGTATGTCTGTAGGTAACACTGATTGGGCCTTTACTGAAGTAAAATTTAACAACATACCACAAACAAAAATTAAACCTAAAGCTGCCTTTTTAAGCTTGATATCGCTTAACATTTTTTCTAAATCTTTAAAACGGGAGCCTTTTAATAATAAAATGGCCATTAACCCAATATACAATAACGAATAGCCTAAATAGGTAATCCAACTCCCCCAAAAATCATGATTCACAGACAATACAGTCCCTTTTTCATCGGGATCAAAACTGGCTTGAAAAAAACGAAACCCTTTATGATCTAACACATTATTCATAAAAATTTCTTTAGGGGTTGATTTACCATCTTCAACCAAATCAACTTTACTTTTATAGGACGCATATCCTTTTTCTGTTCCTGGATATTTAGTAGCTATAAAATCATTCAATTTTAAAGCAAAAGGAAGTTCTAATTCTTGTGACCCATAGCGTAATGAAAGTTCTAATCCACCGATTTTAATTTGTTTAAAATCATTCACAAAACCTTTACCTCCTAATAACTTTAAACGCTTGGTCTCATTTTTAGTTGTTATATCCACAATCAATGCATTTTCCTGACCTTTTTCCTTAATTTTTGTTGGAATAACATCATAATTTCCTTTTACCGGAGGCTCTGGAATTACAAATTGAGTACCCGCCATTTGATATAATGAACGTAGTTGTAATTCTTGTACACTATCTCTAATTACAGTTCCTTGTAATTGATCTGCCATGCGCATAAATGAACCTTCAAAAGGAGAATAAATACTATAGTTTCCTTTATCATAAGTAATATTAATTGCCCCTTCGGTAGATTTATTAAATGCATATAAAATATTATGGATATTACTTACCTCTCCGGCCTTTAAATAATGCTCATGTCGTTTTCCTTCACCAGCTTCAACCAATTTTAAATGTAATTCACCATCATCACTGGGTACTAAACCTAACTCTGCTCCTTCTATATAATCAATATATTGAATAGTAACTGGCTGTTTATTAAAATCCGTAGTAATTATAAAATCATTATTAGTTGGTGCTGCTAATTCTAGAGCAGTATTTACCTTACGTTGTTTTAAATCTCCATTATAATCCCCTACCATTAAAAGTTGTAAATAGGTTTTTTCTGAAAGAAATTTATTTGTTGTTACTCCTTCTCGAATCGGCATAATCCCTTCGTAACTTATATAACGGGTGATAAAAGCACCTAATAAAATAAAAATGAACGATAAGTGTAACAATAATGTAGGCCATTTTTCTCGCTTATGGAGTCCATAACGAAATATGTTTCCTAAAAAATTCAATAGGAAAATCCCCATAATTGCCTCGAACCACCAAGTATTATATACCCATATACGAGCAGCAGGTGTACCATAATCATTTTCCAAAAAGGTACCAATGGCCATTGATGTGGCAAACACTAAAAAAAGAATAGCCATTAATCGAGTAGAAAAAAGGGCACTAGCAATTTTTTTAATAATCATACGCTAAATTTATTGCCACTCAGTGGCTTTATTTTTTGGGTAATCTAAATTGGGTGCAAATTTACAAACTGAAGCATTGTTTTACTACTAAACACCTATATATTTAAAGGAACTTTTATTCGTATTTATATTTTACTTCAGTATTTTTAACACATGATTAAAGTTGTTGTTTTAGGTTCAGGAAATGTAGCTACACATTTATGTGTTGCTTTGGAAAAACACCCGAGTATTTTATTACTTCAAAACTATAATCGAAAAGGTGAAAATATTGCTCATTGTGGAGTAACAATAACCAATCAACCAAAAAAAATTGTTGATGCTGATATCTATATTTTTTCTATTAGTGATGATGCTTTAACTATTGTAAATACTAAATTTAGTCACTTAAAAGGATTAATTGTTCATACCTCTGGTAGTACACCTTTAGAAGTGTTTTCTAGTTTTAAACGTAGAGGTATTTTCTACCCTGTTCAAAGTTTTAAGAAAAATATTCCTGTTTCTTTTTCTAATATTCCAATTGCCATAGAAGCTTTCCACGAAAGTGATCAACAATTGTTAGTACGTTTTTCGAAAAGTATTTCCAATGCAGTATATATATTAAATTCGGAACAACGAAACATACTACATGTTGCTGCAATTTTCGCAAATAATTTCAGCAATTTTATGTATACACAAGCTGAAGAAATTTGTCAAACGAATGCTATTGATTTTAATATTTTAAAACCTCTAATATCAGAAACAATTACAAAGATTGCTACGACTAGTCCTAAAGAAATACAAACTGGCCCTGCTATTAGAAAAGATCAAAAAACTATTGAAAGACATATAACCACACTTACAGATCAAAAAAAAATAAAATTATACCAACTGCTTACTGCAGCAATACAACACTATTATGAGTAAAAGTTATAAAGAATATTTAAACGAAATTACCACATTTATGTTTGACGTAGATGGTGTGTATACCGATGGATCACTACTTATTGATAATAATGGCAACCTACTACGTAGTATGAATACCAAAGATGGTTATGCTACTAAGGTGGCTTTGGATAAAGGTTATAATGTTTGTATCATTTCTGGAGGAAAAAATGAAGCTGTAAAAAGTAGATTTGAAGGTTTAGGTGTTAAAAATGTATACCTTGGTGCAGGAGATAAAATTAAGTGTTATACTGAATATTTAGAAGCTAATAACATTACACCCGAACAAGTACTTTACATGGGAGATGATTTACCCGATTTACCAGTAATGAATAGAATTGGGTTGCCCACTTGCCCGCAGGACGCTGTAGCGGAAGTTAAAGCTGCATCGAAATATATTTCACATATTAATGGAGGAAAAGGTTGTGTACGTGATGTTATAGAACAAGTATTAAAAGTACAAGGAAAATGGCCAACTGATGATGAACGTACCATTACAAGTGCTTAATTTTGATATGTTAAAGGTTAAAGCACAATAAATCTATGACCTAAGTTAGTATACTTTTTTACATCTTTTTAAAAAAAATTAACTGCCAAATTTATACTTTAAACAAATTAACTAAGCACTCACCAAACATCAGACATCAGACATATAAACAATATAAAAATGCTCGAGATTAACGAAACCCTACTTTACCAAAATTTGAAGGATTTTTTTGGGTATAGTGAATTTAGACCACAACAAAAAGAGATTATAAAGGCTATTTTTAAAGGTCAGGATAATTTAGTGATTATGCCCACTGGTGGTGGAAAATCGATTTGTTATCAATTGCCTGCTACTATGTTTAGTGGTCTCACATTAGTTATTTCACCATTAATAGCTTTAATGAAGGATCAGGTAGATGGATTACGTGCCAATGGTATTGGTGCTGCCTTTATTAATAGCAGTCAAGCTGCAGAAGAGCAACACTCAATTTTTAATACAATTTTAACCAACAAAACTAAGTTACTCTATGTGGCTCCCGAAAGTTTATCACAACTTGAAGGGATATTAAATCAAATCGATTTAAGCTTAATTGCTATTGATGAAGCCCACTGTATTTCAGCTTGGGGTCATGATTTTAGACCTGCTTATACGCAACTTGGCTATTTAAAAAACCGATTTCCTAATACTCCCATCATTGCCTTAACTGCTACAGCTGACAAAGCCACTCGGGAAGATATTTCTAAGCAATTAAATTTAAATAATGCAACACTTCATTTAAGTTCTTTTGATAGGCCTAACTTGAGTTTAGATGTTCGACCAGGAATTGATCGTGTAAAAAAAATACTTCAGTTTGTTGATGATCATCCTAATGATAGTGGTATTATTTATTGCTTAAGCCGAAAAACAACTGAAAGTTTAGCTGAGAAACTAGAAGGTGCTGGTTTTAAAGCAAAGGCTTATCACGCTGGTTTAAGTCACGACATTAGGGAACAAGTACAAAACGAATTTATTAACGATCAATTACAAATTGTTTGTGCTACCGTAGCCTTTGGAATGGGAATCGATAAATCCAACGTTCGTTGGGTAATACATTATAATTTACCCAAAAATATTGAAGGTTACTATCAGGAAATTGGTCGTGCCGGACGTGATGGAGTGGCGTCAGAAACTATTCTTTTTCATAGCTACGCCGATGTCGTTCAATTACAACAATTTGCTACAAACTCTGGAAATACCGAAGTACAACTCGCTAAATTGGACCGTATGCAGCAATATGCTGATGCTTTAAGTTGCCGACGTAAAGTTTTGCTTAGTTATTTTGGCGAAATCCCAGAAAAGGATTGTGGTAATTGTGATGTTTGTAAACACCCTCCTACCTTTTTTGATGGTACTATTTTAGCTCAAAAAGCATTATCAACTATTGCTCGAGTAAAACAAAATGAGCCTTTAGCTACTATTATAGATATTTTAAGAGGCGCACAAAATGCTACTATTCTCGAAAAAAATTACACCCAAGTTTCTACTTATGGTATTGGTAAAGAAGCCTCTTGGAAACATTGGCAACAATATATTATCCAATTAATAAATCAAGGAGTTATTGAAATTGCTTTCCATGAAAAAAATCATTTAAAATTAACTCCGTTAGCTGAAAAAATATTATTTGAGAAACACCCCGTAGATCTAGCTACTGTTATTGAAAAATCAGCCATAAAAACAGCTCCTAAAAAAGAAATTAGAATTAAAAAGAGTACTGATCTATTTGAACGATTACGTTTATTACGTCTAAAACTTTCCAGAGAAGAAGAAATACCTGCTTACCAAATTTTTAGCGATGCCTCATTAAAAGAAATGGAACAAGCCAGACCAATGACCGATGATGAGTTTATGCAAATTAGTGGTGTGGGTAAAAAGAAAATGCAGGATTATGGGCATGATTTTATTTCTGAAATAATTGCCTTTCATAAAGAAAAACAAACTAAAAAAAAATCAAAAAAAGAACCTACATACGTCACTTCCGCTAATCTATTTAAAAATGGACTTAGTATTGAAGATATAGCTATGGAACGTAAAATAGCAGAAACCACTATTATTTCACATTTATGTAAAGCCTATGAAACTGATAAATTAATTCAATTAGAAAAATTAATTGATCAACATGATTTAAAAGCTTTAGAAAAGGCTAAAGTTTCACTAGAAAACCCATCAGCTTTACGTCCCTATTTTGATCATTTTAAAGAAGAAATGCCCTATACAACGATTCGAATTGGACTAGCATTACTAGATAAGTAATATTATTAAAACCGATCATTTACTTTGGGGTATTAGAAGGCATATTGGTTCTTATTTTAACTACGAAGCTAGTATGGCTATTGGTTATGTTGATTACTTAAAAGAATTATTTTTAATATGATGATGGACTATCTTTGGAAGTTTATATTAGAATTGAATATAGTTTTTAAGTATCCAAAAATAATACTTAATAAAACCTACAAATAAAATTAACTCCCGATATTTATTTTAGGGTAAAATTAATTTGAATTGTCTTATCAATACATAAACAAAATTCAAATTAATGAAAAAAATAGTAATTACATTAATCCTTTTAAGCGTAAATTTAATAGTAAAAGCGCAAGATGCAAGTGTTGAAAAATCAATTTTTGGAATCCAAGCAGGACTATTTTCAATTTATACCCAATATGAAACTAAACTATCAAATTCATTTAGCCTAAGAAGTGAATTGGGCTTAGAACCAGGAGTTACAATAAGTAGAGATAGCGCAGATGGAAGGTTATTTTTATCGCCAGTGATTAATTTAGAACCTAGATGGTATTACAACTTAAATAAGCGACAAAAAAAATCAAAACGAATTGATAACAACTCAGGTAATTTTGTCTCTTTAAAAACATCATTTCACCCAGATTGGTTTACTATAAGTTCCAATTCAGAAAAACCTATAGATTTTATAAGTGATATTGTTATTATACCAACTTGGGGAATACGAAGAAATATTGGTAAAAAATTCAATTATGAAGTTGGAGCGGGAATTGCCTATGTTAAAAGGCTTGAAGAATTTGATTCAAAATATATAGATGATAACTTTTTCACTTTAGATTTTCATCTTAGGATTGGTTATACTTTTTAATTTTTTTAAGAAAATTTATAATTGTAATGAAAGGAATGCCATCTAAAAACTTTTTAGATGGTATTCCTTTGTTCATGATTTAAATTAGTAATGGAAATTACAAATAATTTTTTACGTATAGTTTGTCAATTTATTCTTTTGAATCAATTGATTTAATCTAAATACGATATTTGTATTACCAATTTATATAATTATTATTCAATGATAACTGTTTTACTAAATGATTCAGTATCATTTCTTATAATTATAAAATAAACTCCAGTACTAAAATTACTAACATTGATTTTAAAATCATCATGATATTTGTCCGAAAGAATTATTGCCCCATCTAAACCTACAAGTTCAATTGTTAATTGACCATCAACATTTCCTAAATCCACATTAATTACATCCGAAGCAGGAACAGGATAGACTTGACCTACATTTCCATTTTTATCAATAAAAAAATCTTCATTACTTAGCGCTGGATCATTTGTTTTAAAAACAATTTTATCTAAATTCCATTGCCATTCAGTAGCACTTGATGCTATAATACGTATATCATGTGTCCCCTTTGTAAGATTCACTTTATTTACTGCTGTTAATAAACTAAAGTTAACCCAACTTCCTGTATTTGGAACTGCATCAACAGCTACTTCTACTCCATCAACTTCCATGGTGATTTCTGTCCGACTATTCTCGGTAGTAATAAAGTAATTAATACTATACTCCCCTGCTTCAGGAACGTTTATCGAATATTCAGCCCAATCACCAGTATTTACGTAATTAATTCCTACACCAGTCTCTACATTAACACCTAGAGGTACAGTTTCATCGTCAAAAGTACCGTCGGTTCTAATAAAGTCTTCTGCTTGGATTACTAGTCCTCCAACTATAAGTGGTTTTACAACTTTTATTTCAGACTTACTACTAAAACCTCCATCAACAGATGTAGCAGTTATAGTTGTTTCTCCTATTTTTAACGCAGTTACTAAACCTATAGCACTAACACTTGCTATTGATGGGTTACTTGAACTCCATGTAATATTTTTGTTTGTTGCATTTGAAGGTTTTACAGTAGCACTTAATCCTAAACTAGCTCCTACTTCAATACTTCCTGATTTAGGAGTTAAATTTACCTTAACTGCACTAATAGGGGTAACCTGTACATTAATATCACTTGAGGCTATAAAGCCGCCATCAACTGTTTTTACAGTAATTGTTGCCTTTCCTTCTGCTATTCCTTTTACGATACCAGATGAATCAACTGTGGCTATAGCGTTATCACTAGAACTCCAAACTACTGATTGATTTGTAGCATCTACCGGATTTATTACTGTACTTAAAACTAATAATTCTCCTTTTTCAACTGATGTGCTGTTTGCTACAATATCAACATCACTAACAGCTATATTTACAGGATTTTTAATATCTGTTGTTCTACCTGGTGCTTTACTAAAATCCCATACTATTAGATTAGCTACAGTTATTTCTCCAACATGTCGGAAATCAACTTTAAAAGTATTATCTGATTTTAAAGCACTTACCGGTACTGGAATTTCTAAAGTTCCAAAATATTTAGCTCTATTTTGTCTTGTTCCTCTCCAATCTAAAGGAGTGTCAACTTCGACCCCATTAACCGTTAATTTATCTATTGATAAAAAACCAACTTTATCATCTTCATCATCAAATAAAGCTCCTGTTATCTTTAATATTGCCTCACCGTTTGTCGGTACATTGACATCATTAACTTGAAAAGTATTATCGTCATTCGCTATTTCAATACGGTGTGGTTCGGTTCCTCCACTCACACTTTCGCCATAATATTTTGTTTCTACAGAAGTTTCATTAATTAAAACAGAATCAGCAAATTCATACTTTAAAATCATAGTTGCATCTGCCCCTAATTGAACTGATGTAGGAGCCGTATTAGAAGTATTATTTGATAACGTAATATCTTGCTCTCCTTGTAAAAACAAATGCTTAATATTCACATTTTCAACTACATTTGATGTTGAATCAAAAAAATTAAGGTTTACATTAGTCACTTCATCTTCAAGGTTATTCAATATTAAATAGGCTATATTTCCATCAATATAACAGTCAACTTGTACATCTGGGTCTGTTGATTGTGTATCTACTCTAGTACCCTCAACTTCAGCCCACAATTGATACCATTTAATATAATCAGTCCATACCCAATCATCACCTTGTTGTTCCATCATTCTATAATGATAATCATGACCAGTAGCAGCTTTCCACCATTCAGCTTTTACAGGCGTAAATGGTAATGTTTTTTTAATATAATCAGGACGCTCTAAAAATTGCATCATCATAGAGTTAAAGGGTTTTAAATTTTCCCAATCATAGCGTCTTTGATGGGGTTTAGGTTCCCATTTTCCTTGAACAGCTCCATATTCAGATATAATCATAGGCTTCCTATTTTCTTTCCCATTTTTATATACATCATACCACTCAATCATTTCTAGCATGGCTTCTGTATGTCCTCCAGATCTTGTTGCTCCCCCATCAGCATCATAAATTGGCCAATCATAAACATGTACCGAATAAAAGTCCATATTTTTTCCAGCATTATCCATAAATCCTTTCCAAAGTACATCCCATTGTGTCCAAGGTCCAGTAGCATCTAAATATTTAGATTCAGTTTGTTTTCTGGCGTGTGCTTTTGCTATTTCATCTTCAACAGTATTTCCATAAAATGTATCTGTATATCCAATTGTTCTAAACCTATTTAAATCATCAGCAAAAAAATCATGTAATCCCCAAGTCATTCCTCCTATTTTTGGTGCTTTACTACCCATTCTTTCTTTTACACCTTTAGCTACTAAATTGTGATACTCCCAAAGGTCTTCCCAGCTGGTTACCATAAATTCTCCTGTATTCATTAACATATCAGGTTCATTAATAATTTCCCAATATTCAGGTAATAACTCTCCTTCTTTATCAAAAGAATCAACAAAAAAGTGATCTAAGTATTCTACCATCCACTCTGCTGAAGTTTCTATATCCTGAGGGATCCATTGTGTTCCGCTACCCCCACTTATAAAATTGTAATCCAACGTAGGATAAGTAGGATGAGGGTTTGTCCCCATAATCATACCTGTTGAACGATTTCCATACTGTTTGACATCTTCTATTGTTTCTTCATATTGAGTAAGCCATCGATCACCAAAAGATCTCAATTCACCAATATCAGCTTTATTTAGTCTATCTGGATCACCAGGAGTAGCTTGAAATTTCCAAGAAGCGGATCCATTGTCTCTACCTAAGTAAACATCCAGGTCATTTAATAGGTATTCTATTTTATCTTCTTCTCCTATCCAATCTGGTTCAGATAAAGCTGCATGAAGCGTTATGTGTCTTTCGCGTCCAAAATCAGATACTCCTCCAACACTGTGTTTAATATTTAAGTTTACATCTACATTAGCAGTTTGAGAACTACCATATTGCCATGCAAATAACGATAAAACAATCCCTATAGGTTTGTTTAAATTAATTTTCATAATTAGAATTTTTGTGTTGATTAAGTTTTTAATTGTTATGGTCAATTATCTTTTAATATAACATTGGTTTAAATTTTTCTGATAAATATGTATACTATCATTTAAAATTAAAACCAGTGATTTCTTAATTGTATTGCGTTCAAATATAATTTTAATCAACATTACCTATTTGTAGGAAAAAAACCTTAGTACATTAAGTTTAAGAAGTAACACTAAAAACTAATTATTTTTAGTCAAAATTTATTTAGATCTCTATTTTATAATGAGAATGTCATTAACATACATTTAATACAAAACTTTTGGTTATGGGAAGTTTTAACCCAAATTATGGATTAGAAAATTTATTACGTTATGAAATCACTTCAAAAACAAACACTTTGTTGCACTTTTTAATTTAACCATAACGGTGCTATGCTGAAATTGAGAAAGTACTTGTTTTTATTGTGCTTTAATACCTCATTTCAAAGTTCTAGTGCATTCCATCTAACTTAAATTAAGTCATTGATAATTCAGTTGTTGTAATTCCAAGTTTTTTCATT
>CANMLG010000001.1 GCA_947498765.1 uncultured Aquimarina sp. | reverse complement strand
TGAAATTAAGAAAACACTAGTATTTATTGTATATCACAGCCTCATGACAAAGTTTCAATGCATAATTCGGGTTTAACAGATGGCTATATTTATCATGAAAACTCAAAAATTAGAGAAGCCAACCAAACCACCTATTTAACACCGCAAACCATAAGAAGTTTTCAACTAAATACTTCTACATGGAAAACTCGTTTTGAAAAAGAAAATTTTGGCTTTATACCCGCTACAAATGAACTATCTAATTTGGAAATACTTGTTTTAGGGGTTAATCCAAATAAGAAAAATCCTTATGAAGAAGATGTCATTAAAATATATTGGGAAAATTGGCTCACCAATATGGGCGTGAAACAATTTGAAATAAAAAAAGCTAATTTACCTTCTGATATGGATAAGCTTATTAAGGAATTCATCCTTAACAATTAATGAAACTTAAACTTTATAAAAACGGGCAAATGATCCGAAAGTTCTCTAGCTAAAGTTAATCGATCGCAAAAACCTATGTAATCAATGACTTTAGCTTTCAACACATCAATACTTGAAGAATAAAATATATTATCAATGGCATGGTGTAAATATTCACTATTTTTACACGATCTTTTTAACACTGTCTTTTGATCCTGTAGTGCTACTCCATAACCATCAGAAATAAAATCTATAAAAATAGGATCATTTTGAATTAAGTTAAAATCACCGACCAAAAATATTGGTTTAATAACAGCATCTTTAATTTGGTTAAGTATTGGGCGAATTTCTTCTTTAGGGTTTAAATTATGTCTTCGCGCATGATAATTTATTACTGAAAACTCTTTCTTCCCAACATAAAAATCTAGTATAAAAGGTTCCCTATAAACAATCGTATCCAACTGCATTAAACGACCCCTATCCTTAATTTTTATAAACTTATTTTTCCAGATAAAAGCATAGCGTTCTGTCATATATTTAGGACTATCCGTACGATTACTAACTGCATAATCCCATTTATCCCCCATTCGATTTAATTGATCTGATAAACGTGCCACTGCCTGTGGACCACCATACCCCCCAACTACCTCTTGTATTGCTATTATATCTGCCTCTTTTACAATTTTAGCAATACGTATAATTTCTTCTTCATCCTTTGTTTTTCCAAAATCCTGAATATTCCATGAAATTATAGCTAATTCATCTGTCTGAGCATAAAGGGAAATTGAAAAAAAGCAGAAATAAAAAATTAACTTTATCATTGTTAGCTGTTTAAGTATAAAAATAATTTATTAATTTTAAAACTATCAAAGGAAACTCACATAATATTTTTTTATTACCAATTATACTAAAAACACCAATATATAATTCCTATACATTTTTTTATGTATTATCATTTTTATGAGTTGAGATTAATTATAATTAAAATAATTATTAATAGTTCTAGTTGTGCTAATCTATGTATTATAATTTATCGTTTATAATATGCAACTATACTAGCTTTTCCTAAAGTCTGATTCCATAGATTAAAACCGACTACAGCTGGATTTGTATTTTCATTAAGACCTAGTTTTTCTATTTTTAAAGCATGTACTGTTATTATATATTGGTGAAACCCATGATCCTTTGGAGGACAAGGACCTCCAAAACCTTTAATTCCATAATTTGTTATACTCTGAATTGCTCCTTTGGGAGCTAAATTGAGTTTTACATTACCTGCATTTGTTACCAACTCATCTACATATGATGAAATATCAAAAACAACCCAATGCCAAAATCCACTTCCAGTTGGCGCATCCGGATCATACATTGTAATAGCAAAACTTTTTGTTCCTTCTGGTGCATTTTTCCATGATAATTGTGGCGACATATTTTCTCCAGAACAACCAAATCCATCAAATTCTTCAATACTTGTAATTTCTCCACCTAAATCATTACTTGACAAAGTAAACCTGCTTTGAGAAAATACCGTAGCAGAAAATGTGATCAATATTGTCAAAATACTAATTGATTTTTCCATAATTTTTGTTTTTATTTATTGCATTACAAATTTAAGGGAAGCTTTAACAAACTAATATTTAATTCAGTTCAAAAAGTATTGATAAACGTTCAGCTTGATTGATATTGCTTTGGAGTCACTCCAAATCTAGACTTAAATGCTTGAATAAAATTTGATAAATTTTCATAACCAACTTCTTCAAAAATATCTGATGCTCTTTTTGATTTATTTTTTAATAAAAAAGCAGCCTGTTCAAGTCTTTGCTCTTGAAACCATTTACTAGGAGATATTTCAAAATGTTTCTCAAACTCCCTTTTAAATGTAGACACACTCATATTTGATAAAAAGGATAGTTCTTTTAGTGTCAACTTATTTAATCGGTTACTTTCAATAGTCTCTATAAATTTTAAACTTTGATCATTTGAATTACTAATTAAGGAAAACAAAAAATCTGTCCCTTTACATTCAATTAGATATAACATAATTTCCTCAAACTTTACCCCCAAAATATTTTTTTGAATAGATTTTGAAAGTTTCGATATATCTAAAAGGCTATCTACAAATCTTTTTATAAACAAATCATAACTGAATGCATATGTAGAATAGAATCTATTTACAGTTGAAGAATCAAAATTAAATTTCCTTAAAAATTTAAATACATCTCCGGTAGAAAAAAAGAATAAAACACTTCGGTAACATGACCCTATATTAGATAATTTTTCAGTCATCAAACAGTGACCAGATTTCATTAATAGAAATTGAGTATTATCAATTTCACATGAAGAATTATCAAAAAAAACTTCTTTTGTTCCTTTTTGAAGAAAACTAAAAGTGTTTTTATTTAGTAAAATTTGTTGCTTAGAAATTTCGCTTATACTTTGGTAGTCATAAACCTCGATAGACATTGATGAATATAAATTTAATTCATCTGGTAATATAATTGTCTTCATTATATTTTAAAACTTGAAACGCTAAAGCGTAATGAAATTATTATTCCTAAAAATATCAAAAAACTTAAAAATAAAAAGTCAAACTATTAACTAATTTCAAAAAGCCTTTGATATCTACAGTTAAAATTAGGGCATAAAAAAACCTCTATTAGATAACTAATAGAGGTTTCAAAAAAGGCGGCGACCTACTCTCCCAC